>JAAUOZ010000257.1 GCA_012034655.1 Leptolyngbyaceae cyanobacterium CSU_1_3
CGATCGCAAAAATCAGACAGGGCAAAAGCGAGGCGGACTTGAAGTAGAACCCGATCGTGGGGCTGTTCCCAAATCGATCGGTTCTCTCGATCATCCCTACTACTGGGCCCCATTTATCCTCATCGGCAACGGCTTGTAGTCGGTTTGAAGGTGAATGAGGCGAACTCACCGTCCAGCCCTTAAAATTTGCTCCGCTGTTAGGTCAAAAGTCGGGAAGAGAACAGACACGATCGCCTCCTGTCCTTGATAAACACGCTCTTCGTAAAGACCATTCACCCATTCTAAAAGGGTCACTCTCTGAGCGATCGGATCAACAATCCAATACTCTGGAATCTGCCGTCCAGCATACTCAGTGCGTTTGTAACGATAATCTCGATCTTCCTGTTTAGGGCTAACGACTTCTACAACTAGCAACGGCGGTGGCATCTCGTGGGTAATGAGGCAATGAGTTGCCCCATCCAACGCTGTCGCAGTTTCTTCTGATAAGACCATCAAATCAGGTTCGCGAGCGGTTGCCCTTGCTCCACTGACAGCAATTTGTGCTCCTATAGCCAGACGATCAACCGGAATACCCAGATGCAAAAAATGAGCCAGTAAGAATGTGGCGATGCGAATGTTTAGAGTACTCTCCGTTGGCATGGCGATTAGCTCTCCATTCACCAATTCGTAACGAGTATCAGTGCCATCGTCATAGGTGAGATATTCCTCAAGGGTCATCGGTTTAACGACAACAGACATCGCGTTTACCTCCGGTTATCTAGGTCGATTATACCAATCTCAACCCAGCGATCGTAACCAATCACTACATAAGCTGCAAATTGCCAGAAGGATGTGGTAGATGTGATGCACACTAAACAACCCAAGTCATATTGGATACATTAGGAGACGTGAGCTATGCCCTCTATCAAGCGTCGTGAATTTTTGCAATTTACCGGATCTGCTCTGGCAGCGATCGGGCTGAGTCAACTCGATTTAATGCAGCAGAGCGATCGAGTTGCCCAGGTTCTCGCAAAAGATGCTCCCCGCAAACTCGCCTTATTGGTTGGAATTAACAAATATCCCTTCAAGAACACGCTTCAAGGCTGTCTGACCGATGTAGAACTTCAGCGACGGTTGCTAGTTCATCGCTTTGGGTTCAAGCTGGATGATATTCTCATACTCACAGATGCTCAAGCTACTCGTCAGAACATTCTCGATGCCTTTGAGAAACATTTAATTGCAAAAGCTCAACCAGATGATGTGGTCGTCTTTCACTTCTCTGGGCATGGTTCTCTGATCGCTGACCCACTGTGCATCTACAAGGATCAGGATGGTGACTGCTTAAATGCAACGCTTGTGCCCGTTGATAACACATTGTCTCTGGACGATCGAGATAAAGGCGGTGTCGTGCCAGACATTACAGGAAGAACCTTGTTTCTCCTCATGTCAGCCTTGAAAACTAACAATGTGACTGTTGTATTAGATAGCTGCCATTCAGGGGGTGGTAAACGGGGAAACATCATGGTGCGTGCTTTGCGCGGTGGGGCACAACTCAGAGCAAATCCCGATGAAATTGCCTATCAGCAACGCTGGATTAAAAATCTCAAACTGACACCCTCAGAACTAGAGCGGCGAGTCAAAGCTGGCGTTGCGAAAGGGGTGGTTGTGACCTCGGCGAGCATTAACGAACTAGCAGCCGACTATCCGTTTGAGACAAATTTCCATGCAGGGGCGTTCACCTATACAATGACGCAATATCTCTGGCAACAAACAGGGGATGAATCCTTGAGTCGATCGATCGCCAATGTGGGACGAGACACCAAGCAGATTGCACGAGGACAAACCCCCGAATTTGAAAGTAAACCTGGTGATGAGCAACAACCGACTTACTTTCTCAATCAGCCTGTTTTGCCTGCGGATGCCGTCCTCGATCGCATTGAGGGCGACCAGGTAA
Source organism: Leptolyngbyaceae cyanobacterium CSU_1_3 (assembly GCA_012034655.1). GTDB lineage: Bacteria > Cyanobacteriota > Cyanobacteriia > Leptolyngbyales > Leptolyngbyaceae > JAAUOZ01. The sequence goes on from JAAUOZ010000257.1 coordinate 1,934, forward strand.
CTCTCTGGCTAGGTGGCGTGAATTCTGACAATCTACAAAGCTTTGACGGGGGTGGCGTGTTTCTGCTGATGGATGCTCAGGGCAAGCCGCTGGGACAAGTTCAGCTAACGCCTCAGAGTCGGAATCAGTTGACGGTGAAAGGCAAGTTGACGCAAACGAATCGATCTGCCGCCGTACAACCTGGATTGTTTCTTCAGGAAGCTGTGCGGGGGATTCCGAGTCAGGAAGAGATTAAACTGCTGATTGGGCTTGATCCGTCATTGGGGGAAGATCAGGCAGCGATCGCAACTGCCCTTCAGCAAGTCAATCGGGTTGAAGCAGTGCCTGTGCAAAAAGGAAAAGTGCATTACCTACTGGGACGCATGACTCCAGACTATCGCCAGCAGCTTCAAACTGCTTTGACGAAGAAACAAATTGCAGGCAGCCTCAAAGATTTACCAGCCGTCGGGTGCTTTTGTTTGTTCACACCTGGAATTGAGGAAGTAATTCCTGATTCAGCGGGGACAGTCGATGAAACTGCAACTAAGGCAATCGAGCGGTTACTGCCAAAATTTAAGTCTCTGCTGGCGGCTCGTTTGGCAAAGCTAGTTCTCAATGGTAGTTCTTCACGCTTGAATGTTGCCGTTTCGCTGTCGAGAGCCAACAACCCCAAGGAACTCGCTGCACAAACGTTTACAGTGCGAGGACAACAGCAAGCGAACAAGCAAGCAAAATCTTTACCTATCAGTAAGTCCAGCACTCCTCAGTTTCCGCTAAGCACGCGAATTCAAATCCAGATTGCAAACAATGAGATTGACAAGGATTTGTATGTGAGTGTGTTGGTAATTGATGCTTCTGGTGAGATGGGTTTGATTTTCCCCAACAACTTCTCGGCGGGGGACAGTACAACTCGTGTGGCGGCAAGACAGACTTTGCGAATTCCCGATCGCTCCCGTGGCGATCGGTTTTCTTTACCCGTCAGCCCCCCGCTGGGCAATGTAGAAATCCTGGTGCTGGCAAGTACGCAGCCATTGAGAAATACACTTCGAGCATTGCAGGAGATTGCAAGTCGCGGTGAGCGAGGTTTAGGAGGTGAACCCGCAGATGTGGTCAATGAAATCTTCAGCGATCTCAATCGGGGCACTCGTGGAAAGAAGGTTGGTGGATTGACTGTAGTGCTAGACCCAGATGTGCGAGGGATTGCTTCGACTCAATTGGCAGCGATGTCGATTACCTTCCAGTCGATCGAAGCTTAGAAGAAAAAGCTGGAGCAGGGTGATCATCTCAGGATGAAGGGTGAGGATGCTGAATCGAGGATAGCGTGTGGCATATGCTTCCTTGAAAGCTAGGAGATACAATGAGTTCAGACCTTAAAGAGGTGATTTTTATGACAGATATTCAAAGTCTTCGTCAGCAGCTTGTGAGTGCGATCGCGGAGTTACCTCCCGAAGCTCTAGTAGAGCTAGTTTCGTTTGTGGATTATCAACGTTACAAATCCTTTCACAGGGCGAGAACGCTGCTGGATCAACCGTCTCCGATTAAGCCAGAGATGCTTGTTGAGTCGTCAATTGCCCAACTGGAGTCACCTTTGTATGAGCAGTTATCGCCTCAAGAGTTGGCTCAGGCATTTTTGGTATGGGTTGAAAGCCATGAACCCAACACTTCGAGGCTGTCAGATTATGCAGTGAGTCGGGAAAGTATGTACGAAGATGAGGTGTATTAGGTGACGTTTCTAGTTGACACAAATATTCTATTACGAAATGTAGAGCGAGAGCATCCTATGCATCATGATGCTGCGACGGCAATCTTGAATCTGATGCAGCGGGGAAATCGATTGTGCGTCATTCCACAAAATCTAATTGAGTTTTGGAATGTTGCAACTCGTCCTGCTGAACGCAACGGTTTGGGATACAGCCTTAAGCGGGTCGAGCAAGAAATTCAAGAGTTGAAAGCTTTTTTTAGATTGTTGCCGGATCAGCCAGATATTTACCCAACTTGGGAAGCATTGGTGGTGCGATATGAGGTGAGGGGAGTGAATGTGCATGATGCGCGTCTAGTAGCTGCGATGCAAACACATGAGTTGACGCACATTTTAACGTTTAATGTAAGTGACTTTCGTCGGTATGGAGAGATTACTGCGATCGCTCCTTCAGAGGTTTAGAGGCTCCAAGGAGTTCAATGGTTTTGAGCATTCTGCATAAGCTTGGTTGCTCCAGAAGGATGAAAAGTTAATAGTTGAAAACAAGAGGAAAACTAATGCGTTACGGAAAGTCGATCGCCGTAGCTGGGGTGCAAAACTCATGGGACTAGTTTCAGTGAGATTGGTTGAGCAGTCGGGAGAGCGGAAGCAGAGCAAATCTTTTCAGCAGAGAAGTCAGCAGACTTAAGGGGAACCTATAACGATCGCCTTTCCAATCTCGTCGTCAATCCTGTGAAGATTGTGGAATTGCATCAGGGTCGATCAGGTTCGTACTCTGGAGTTACGATAGACATACGATATCCGTTGGTGTTGATTATGAAAGCGGTTGAAGTGACAGGTTCGATTGATGCCCAGGGTCAACTTTTTCTCAAGCAGCCTTTGAATGTAGGGCAGCAGGATTCTGTGCGGGTCATCGTATTGCTGCCGGATGCTGAGGATCTGGATGAAGATACGCCGGATGAGCAAATCATCGCCGATCTGAAGGAGTCGATTCGGGATGCCAAAATGGGCAAAACTTTTCCGATCGCAGAGCTTTGGGAAGGGCTTGATGTCTGATGAGGGTTGGGTAAGAGTAGAGTTTACGGCACCTTTTAAGCGAAATTTGAAGGAGTTGGTAAAACGTTATCGACAAGTTCAAGCTGATATTCTGCCTGTCATTGAGCAGCTACAGCAGGGGAATTTCATTGGTGATCAGATTACTGGAACGGATTATACGGTTCTGAAGGTCAGGGCTAAAAATAGTGACGTTCGGAAAGGAAAGAGTGGTGGCTATCGTCTGATTTACCAGGTTGTGTCGCCTGAGACTGTCTTGCTGCTTTTGATCTACTCGAAGTCCGATCGACCCGATGTTGCGATGAAGGTGATCCAAGATGCGATCTCTGAGGCGTTAGAAGCAGAATGATGATCGCTCCCTCCAAACTCGTCGTCAATCCTGTGAAGATTGTGGAATTGCATAAGGGTTGATCGCTCAGAGAGATAGATTACTTGTAAGGATTTTCTCTTCAAGGAGTCTCTAATGCATCCTCATCCAAAGTCGGTGGGTTTGGCAATGGCAACGCTAATTTTGGGTTTGGGTGTAGGGACGATCGTGCCCTCTACTTTCCTACCTGCTGCCGCTCAAACTTCAACAATACAAGACCAAAAAGCAGAAGCCGATCGATTACTCCAAGAAGCAATTCGCCAGTATCGAACCAGCCAATTTCAAGCTGCTTTAGCCACGCTTCAAAAAGAACTGGTGATTCGTCGGAAGATTGGCGATCGTGCGGGAGAAGGCACGACGCTCAACAACATTGGGGGAGTGTATCTCAATCTAGGACAGTACCCCAAAGCGTTAGAGTTCTATCAGCAGGCGTTAGCGATTCTCAAGCAGGTGGGCGATCGTGCGGGAGAAGGCGGTACGCTCAACAACATTGGCTACTTGCTAAATACGCAGAAACAACCAGAGTTAGCGATCGTCTTCTTCAAGCAATCTGTGAGTACTTATGAAGCCATTCGCAAAGACTTACGAGTGCTGCCTAAAGAACAACAACAGTCGTATACAGAAACCGTTGCCAGTACCTATCGCAACCTTGCCGATGTATTGCTCAAGCAAGACCGCATCCTAGAGGCACAGCAAATTCTCGATTTGCTCAAAGTTCAAGAACTGAACACCTACCTCCGCACCGTGCGTAGCACCCTCCAACCGATCGCCATCCTGCGCCCCGAAGCCGCAATTCTCAAACAGTATGGGGAACTGCAAAAAAGCGCTATTGAAGTTGGCAGCGAATATGCCCAACTGCAAAAAACCGCCAGCCAGCGCACCCTCACCGCCGCCGAAGAAACACGGCTGCGCGAACTCAACAAACTGCAAGAGGCCCTCAACGAGCAATTCAAACAGTTCACTCAAAAACCCGAAATTGTCGCCCTCGTCAAACAACTCCAACTCACTCAAGAAGCGGTTCAAATCACCCAATTCGCCGCCCTGCGCCGCACCCTCGCCGAAAAAGGCAACGCCGCCCTGCTCTATCCCCTAATTTTGGACGATCGCCTCGAACTGATTCTCACCCTGCCCAACACCGCCCCTCTGCGTCGCGTCGTCCCCGTCACCCGCCAAGAACTCAACCAAACCATTCTCGACTTTCGCCTTGCCCTGCAAGACACCACCAGAGATGCCAAAGCGCCCGCCCAAAAACTCTATCAATGGCTAATTCAGCCTCTCGAACCCGACTTCAAACGCGCCAATATTCAGACCCTCCTCTATGCCCCCGACGGACAACTGCGCTACATTCCCCTGGCTGCCCTGCACGATGGCGATCAATGGCTCGTGCAGAAATATCGCATCAACAATATTACCGCTAGTTCGATCGACAAATTCACCAGCCAACCTCAGCCTCAACTAAAAATCCTCGCAGGTGCATTCGCCAACGCATCGATTCAATACACGATTCCCATAGGAACAGACCGACTGTTGTTTAACGGCTTACCCGGCGCTGGCAAAGAAGTCGAAACCCTGGCGACGATTCCCGGCACTGTCAAATATCGCGATCGAGCCTTCAGCCTACAAGCTGTCAAACCTCGCATGAATGGCTTCAGTGTTGTACATCTAGCAACCCACGCCTCATTCGTGCCCGGTCAACCCGAATCATCCTTTATTCTATTTGGAGATGGCACGATCGCGAACCTCAAAGACATCGAGAAATGGGATTTGGAAAACGTTGATTTAGTTGTGCTGAGCGCCTGCGAAACCGGAGTCGGCATTCAAGCATTGGGCAAAAAAGCGCTGGGAGATGGCGTTGAAGTTTTGGGATTAGGCTACCAGTTTCAAAGTCGGGGAGCAAGAGCCACGATCGCCTCCCTCTGGCAGGTCGATGACAGCGGCACTCAAACACTGATGGATGCCTTCTATGAATTCCTCAAATCGGGCAAATACAGCAAAACAGAAGCCCTGCAACAAGCGCAGATTAAACTGATTCACGATCGCAAAAATCAGACAGGGCAAAAGCGAGGCGGACTTGAAGTAGAACCCGATCGTGGGGCTGTTCCCAAATCGATCGGTTCTCTCGATCATCCCTACTACTGGGCCCCATTTATCCTCATCGGC
>JAAUOZ010000258.1 GCA_012034655.1 Leptolyngbyaceae cyanobacterium CSU_1_3
TAGAGTGGTTGATTCCCCTGTCCACTAATTCAAATGTACGACAAAAGGAGAACTATTCTGTGAAGATTTCTGAGAGATTGGCGCTACCGCGCCGTCGCTATCCATCCCCACCGCATGGCGGATGGGGTATTCCGCGAGTTAGTTAACGGCCGTCATTCTTTGATAAAATTGGAATCGCAAGTAGGAATAACCATCGGCGTGACAAATCATCCTATGTTGGCGTGAAATCCACGCAACGAAGAACCGGACGCAAGCGCGAAACGACTAGACGAGCAAGCAGAGGCAGGATGAGGAGCGTACCGAACTGGTATTGTGATGGACTCGGAAAGCAAAGAATTAAGCAATTAGCCGCATTGCCTGTAGCGCAAGATAGCAGGTTTGAGCGAGCAGAGGCATCTTGACAATGCCCATGCAGATGCAGACAGCGTTGTATCTGTTGCGAGAATCCCCCGTTTGTAGCAACGCGAAAACGGAGGAGTGTCAAGATGTTGCTTTGTTGAGGTGAGCTTATGCCGTTTGTTGCGCCGATGACCATGATGGACTTTTTTCGTAAAAGTCAGGGAGTCTGGTTTACCCAGCGCACGGTGCACCATTTTGATGCAGTGGCAGACGAGTCGGGAGAATCTAAGCTGCATGTGCAGGTGGTTGAGTCTGGCGACGATCGCATCAAACGAGTCTGCGATCCGCAGGGAATTGACCCCGCGATCGCGGCAGGTGGCGCTAGTTTTATGTGGCAAGCTCACCCAGCAAATCAGGAGCCTAACCCCGATCAGGCGGCTGTGTTAGTAGATGTGCCAGACGATGCGACAGGACGATCGGGCAGACTCCTTCGCAACCAGGGCTATGTAGAAAAGATTCCGGTGGTCAGCCGCTACTGGTTTGGTCAAGATGGTATTTTGACGATCGACACCGATTATGACAACAACCAGGGTCAAGAGCGGTGCTGGTTCATTACGGATGATTTTCGGGTGCGCGTCAGCACGGTGCGGATGATGAATGGCGTATATCTTATGACCTATTGCTCAGAACGACGCTGTGTATCTACCACCGACTTAGCGCAAATGATCCAGCACAATCTAGTCAGAGCCTCTGCTTGACGCTCTCCCCCTAACCCTTGGGGTATAGGCGGAGATTCTTGACTCATCGACTCTTGACTAGATTGGCATTGCTGCCAACCCCCGTCAGACCGTCTCTGCAAGCATTTTGATTTAACGTCCACGATGCGCCCCAGCGCAGACGATGAACCAGTACAAAAAGTATGTTCAACCTATTACGCACTAAGTTTTACCCAAGGCACGATTTAGCCTTGGAACCGCATACTCTGTTTTCAAGGTTCAGCAAGGGATCACCACCTCCTATCGGTCACGGTTCTGCTCTCGGAGTCCAGTCATGGATATCCTGCAAGGGTCGTCACCAAAGTGATGCGATCAGTCTAGCTGTTGGCAATTACGGCAACAACAGTAGTGTGATTGTATGCATGGCTCCTTACAGTCGCGCTCCGCTACACCCCCAACCAAGCTTTCAGCTATGGTTGGAGTACTGCGAAGAATCTTGATAGCCTGACCATTCGACCATCGTTAAGGATCGTTACTTTCTTTCACAAATTCGAGACGATGTAGGAAATAATCTCGTATTCTCAGAAGTTGCGGCACACCACTCAAGCAATTACATGTATAAACCCTTTCTTGAGCATCTAGAACAATCGTTGCTTCAAAGATTTACGCTGCAAACAAGCCCGATTCCAGTGGGGCTAGACTATAAGGTCAGCGATCGCGGCAAGAACCCAGCAACGATTCAGAGTTGGTGTCATCAATGCCCTGAGTTTCGGAAAATTCGCTACACCTACATTGATGCAGGTGCGAGTGCTCAAATCTTCAATAGTGTCATTTATCCCAGTCATCACTACGACTTGCCCTTACTTGGCATTGATTTTTTGTCCTTTGGGCAGGTCAAAAACCTGATTGTAATGGACTTTCAACCGTTGTTTCAGGATGATGCTTACCTGACAAAGTATATTCACCCCTTAAAGTCTCTGCACGATCGCTATCCCGATCTGGCGCAAGACTTGGAAATGAAGTTTTACGATTCCAATCAATACTTTTCAAAGTATTTGCTGTTTGCCAAAACCGATCCAGACACCGTAAGAACGCGAGTGTTTGAGGCCTTCAGAGACTACTTGCAGTTATATTGGCAAATGCTAGACGCAGCTACACCCTTAAGCGACCCAGAAGATATTCGGAGAATTGTCAAGGCTCAAAAAGATTACGACCAATACAGCGCCGATCGTGACCCAGCATCGGGGTTGTTTAGCAGCTATTTTGGGCATGAATGGTCAGAACGATTTTTGTATGGCTTTTTGTTTGAAGATGCCGTCCCGTTGGCGACGAGTGCCAAAAAGTATTAAGGGGCAAGGTCGAAAATAATTTTTGTGGTTCCCATGACGCTTTATCAACCCTTTCTAGATGCTGCGATCGCACTCTTGCAAAATCGCTTAAATTTGCAGCCCTATCCCATTCCAGAGGGGTTTGAATCTAAGTCAGCGATCGTGGGCAAGGGCAAACATCAAGATCAAGTCTTGACGACGAGCTATGGCTATCAAGCGCCCAAGCTGCGGCAGATTCGGGCGGCCCATGTCCAGGGCGGGCAGGCACTTCAGGTGTTAAATTTTGTTATCTTCCCGCACCTAGATTACGACCTGCCCTTCTTTGGAGCCGACTTAGTGACTCTGCCAGGCGGACATCTGATCGCATTGGATATGCAACCCCTGTTTCGAGATGACCCGACCTATCAGGCAAAATATACCCAACCTATTTTGCCAATCTTGAATCTTATCAGCCTCACTTACCCTGGGGCGGCGACTTTCCTGAAGAAGCACGTCCCTTTTTCTCGCCTGCATTTCTCTGGACTCGCCCTCAGCAAACCGAGGTAGTAGAAACCCATGTGTTTGCAGCCTTCAGAGACTACCTTCAGGCCTACTTAGATTTTGTCGAGCAGGCACAACCCGTGACCGATCCATTAGCATTAAAAGAGATTGAACAAGCCCATCGGCGTTATCTGCGTTATCGAGCCGAGAAAGACCCCGCTCGTGGAATGTTTACCCGGTTTTATGGCCCCGAATGGACAGAAGAATATATTCATGGTTTCTTGTTCGACTTAGAACGCAAGCTCACGATCGCCTCCAGATCTTCCTGATCACCCTTGGGGCTTGCAATTGTTGATCTCGCAATGAGGTTAAATTTTTGGAATTGCGATCGCTGCTCGCTGAGACACATCGATCGCAATATTGTTTTTGGCAAACCACAACTAGCTGCCCTAATTCCTGAAATCCTTTCTCAGCTAGTCTTTTCAGAGGCAGATTAGAATATTTATAATTCGTAATAAATAACGATCTAACGACATAGTATAAACAAAGATGTTGGGAAACTTACAAAACAGATGCAGAGATATCTCAGTCATCTGATGAGTTAAGTCTCCATTTTATTTAAGAAATGTAAAATCTTCCAATTTCTTCACTCGAAGCGAAAGAAAGGAACAAAGGAAGACATTTCCCAGGTCATTCATCAATTGGTTTTGGCCTAATTCCTCAACTTAACCACATTAGGAGATTGAGTTTATGTTGGACGCATTTGCAAAAGTAGTCTCCCAGGCTGATGCACGAGGTGACTACCTCAGCGCTGCACAACTAGATGCCCTGGGTGCGATGGTCGCCGAAGGCAACAAGCGTATGGATACCGTTAACCGTATCACCAGCAATTCGTCTACGATCGTCGCCAATGCTGCTCGTGCCTTGTTTGCCGAGCAACCTGGGCTGATTGCACCGGGCGGAAATGCTTACACCAGCCGCCGCATGGCCGCTTGCCTGCGGGATATGGAAATTATCCTACGCTACATCACCTACGCAATCTTCGCAGGCGATTCCAGCATTTTGGACGATCGTTGCCTCAACGGTTTGAGAGAAACCTACTTGGCGTTAGGAACTCCCGGCGCATCTGTAGCCGTTGGCGTGAACAAAATGAAAGAGGCTGCTATTGCGATCGCGAACGATCAGAACGGCATCACCAGAGGTGACTGCGCCAGCCTGATGAGTGAAGTCGGTAGCTATTTTGATAAAGCTGCGGCTGCGGTTGGCTAACCCCTAATTCAACCAATTTTTTTGATTTGGCTTTGCGTGGCTAAAAAATTGCCGCTAGCGATTTCACACCATAAGATTACTTGGAGACAATCTAACCCATGAAAACCCCCCTGACCGAAGCAGTTTCTGCTGCTGATTCTCAAGGACGCTTCCTTAGCTCCACCGAAATCCAAACTGCGTTTGGTCGTTTTCGCCAAGCTCAAGCAGGTCTTGAAGCAGCAAAAGCACTGAGTGCAAAAGCTTCTAGCCTGGCTTCGGGTGCTGCAAACGCGGTCTACCAAAAGTTCCCTTACACCACCAGCATGTCTGGCCCCAACTACGCTTCTACGCAAGTTGGCAAAGATAAGTGCGTCCGTGATATCGGCTACTATCTCCGCATGGTTACCTACTGCCTCGTGGTGGGTGGAACCGGGCCTATGGATGACTATCTGATTGGTGGCATCGCTGAGATCAACCGCACTTTTGATCTGTCTCCTAGCTGGTATGTAGAAGCTTTGAAATATATCAAAGCAAACCACGGCTTGAGCGGCGACCCAGCAGTAGAAGCCAATTCTTACCTCGACTATGCGATCAATGCCCTGAGCTAATCGATCGTTCTTGCCCGGAGGGGTATGCAATCACCGACAGGCGTTGGTCATTGTGTATCTCTCCGGGCATTGTTTTTAAAAAGGCATCATGGCTAACGAACCTGATATTCAGAGCGATAGTTTATTAACCGTAGAGCAGGCGATCGCCAATCTCCAGGGTGCAGACCTGGGGCTGCGCGTCTATGCTGCTTGGTGGCTGGGGCGGTTTCGAGTCGATGCGCCAGAAGCGATTTCGGTTTTGATTGCGGCCCTAGAGGATGAAGACGATCGGACGGAGGTGGGGGGCTATCCTCTGCGGCGCAATGCAGCGCGAGCCTTAGGCAAACTCAGCGATCGTCGGGCTGTTTCTGCCTTGGTGCAGGCGCTAGGATGTTCTGATTTTTATGTGCGAGAAGCTGCTGCCCAGTCATTAGAACAATTGGGCGATCGATCTTGCATTCCGGTGCTGATTCGCTTACTCAATGATCAGGTTCCTGGAACATTGCCCGCCCCAGAGCCGCCCCAGCTTGCCCAACCCTTTGATGCCATTTTAGAAGCTCTAGGCGGATTGGGAGCCGTGGATGCCATTCCATTGATAGTGCCCTTCTTGGATCATTTCATTCCCAGGGTGCAATATGCGGCTGCGCGAGCCATGTATCAACTCACCCCCAGCCCCCAAGCCAATCACTATGGCGATCGTCTGGTCAAAGCCCTTGCCAACGACGACTTGCAACTACGACGGGCGGTGCTGGCAGATTTGGGTGCGATCGGCTATTTACCCGCCGCCGAAACGATCGCCCAAACCCTAGCAGAAAACAGCCTCAAGCTCATTGCTCTCAAGGGGCTACTAGAAACACAACTACAGCACACCACACCGCCAAACTTATCTCAAGGAGCCATCAAGGTCATGACCTTAATGGACGAACTACTGTAGCAGAACAGAGCGACAATGTAAAAAGTAGAACCCCATTGCTCCCTTCTCCCCATGACTGATTCTCTTGTTTCTCTAATTCGGGCTGTAGAAGATGCAGACTCTTCTAATCGGCTACTAGAAGCAGTCGAAAACCTGGCAGCAGCCCGCCTAGAAGGGGCTATCCCGACGTTAATTTCTGCTTTGAGCTACAACAATCCGGGGGCAGCAGTTGCTGCGGTTGACGGGTTAATTCATCTAGGGGAAACCGCCGTACCCTTCTTGTTAGAACAACTCGATGCCCACAACTACACGGCTAGAGCTTGGGCGATTCGGGCATTGGCGGGGATTGGTGATCCGAGGGGATTAGTCACTTTGCTGGGCGTTGCAACGGCTGACTTTGCCCTCAGTGTGCGCCGGGCGGCTGCTAGAGGACTAGGGATGATGAAGTGGCATTGGTTTCCAGATAATCTTTTGGAGATTGCCCAGGCAGAAGCGTTGGAGGCATTGCTATTTGTAGCCCAGCAGGATGAGGAATGGGTTGTACGCTACTCAGCCGTGACGGGCTTAGAATCTCTGGGGCTGGCGATCGTGCAGGCTCATCCAGATTGGCGATCGCAAATTCAATCCCAATTTGAGCAAATAGCCCTTAACGACGACAGTTGGGCCGTGCGCGCCCGCGTCTGGATGGCCCAACAGCGACTTCAGACAGAGTCGATCGTTCAGCCCAGACTTGAGGAACAGCCTTCACCCCTGTCTGAGACAGACTGGCAGATGATTATAGAAAAACTCTACGATCGCAAAGGGCAAGAACGACTTGTATTTGCAGAGGGCGATCCACGTCGCTATCGAGAGCTAGTCGTGGCGATCGCACAAAACCCAAAGCCTGTCTAACTGCTTGCAAATCAGACTCGAAAAGGCTTGCCCTTTGATGACGCAATCTGAGAAGATCGAACACAATTGACATACTCCCTCGCTTAAAAGACGGGGATTCTAGGCTCAGACAGCAATCGCGGGCGCAGCCCGTCTGACATCGCCTTACCTAACGGACAATGCCCTGCCCGTTTTTGAACCCGTACAAATCAAACGAAACGTATGTTCAACCGACTACGTACAAAATTTTACCAACTTCTGTTTAGCAAAATAACCTATGTCTGATATTCCAGAACTAACTGCGATCGAACAAGCCACCCCCCAAGAATTGACCGAAATCATTGCCGAACTAGAGCAATATCGAGAACGGTTGGTAAACGATACTCTGTCGATGGCACAGCGCGCTAAGGTGATGAAAGCGCAAGCTATGGCTTCTCTAGAGCCAAACCTGGCAAAGATTGATACCACTCTGGAAACCCTTCGCCAACGACAAGCAACGCTTAGCACCGAGAGCTAGATACCCCAGCAACCCTGGTGATATTGACGCTCTCCCCCTAACCCTTGGGGTATAGGCGGAGATTCTTGACTCATCGACTCTTAACTAGATTGGCATTGCTGCCAACCCCCGTCAGACCGTCTCTGCAAGCATTTTGATTTAACGTCCACGATGCGCCCCAGCGCAGACGATGAACCAGTAC
>JAAUOZ010000259.1 GCA_012034655.1 Leptolyngbyaceae cyanobacterium CSU_1_3
CGAATTTATGTGACAGTTGCAAACAGACCATTAGCATACAAATCAAATAAATACACACACTAAAACATAAATATGAGCGGTCGAGACCAATCAATCAATCAAAATCAATCACTGCTCTCAGTTGATAATTAAGTTCCCGATCTATCACCCTTCAACAGCTTCTAACCACAAAATCAAAACTTTTAAGTCCTTCAAAAAAGTTACCTGATTCATCTAAAAGCTTGTTGAAAATCTCGGAACAACTCAATCACTTCTTACGACTTAGAAAGTAAGAAAGATAAACTCAAATCACCCACAATCAAGTTACTCAGGGACACGAAAAATGAAACTCTCTCTTAAGTCTATTGCTGCTCTTTTCGCACTGGTTGCTGCTCCGATCGTACTAGGTGCTGGCTCTGCTTCTGCTCAACCCTTTGGTGTTCAAGGTGAGCGCTTCGATCGTAGCTATGTGGGCGCAGGAGTCGGTGCAGGTCTCACCAACGGCGGGCGTGACAATGATGCAGCCATCCTTGGTGGCAACGTTCAGGGTCGTTTTGCAGTGCCAAATGCGCCAGTTTCTGTTAGAGGTTCCGTTCTGTTTACAAACAAGAACAGTGCAGTGATTCCGACTGTCACCTATGACCTACCTGTGAGCAAAACAACCAACGTTTACGCGGGTGCTGGCTATTCTTTTGTGCAAAAAGATAATCAATCCTCTCAAATTGGTAACAAAGATGCAGCCGTGCTCACAGCAGGCGTTGAATCTCAAGTTGCTAAAGGAGTTGTGGTTTACAGCGATGCCAAATACGGCATCAACGCTTACGAAGGTAGCAACGCAGGAGCGCTGACTGTACAAGCAGGCGTAGGTTTGCAATTCTAATGAATGTTCATCAAACTGTGAGTGAGTGTTCGTGAATGTTGCTGAAAATTGAATGCAACTTTTCTGACTAGGGCACATTCTGATTGATGTAACAATTTGATGTAACAATCTGATAGTTGAAAGGTTCTCGATCGCACGATCGAGAACCTTTTTATTTTGAGTTCTCCTCCAAAGGCAGAGGTAATTCTCAAAAGTTTGAGCCAAACTGGCAGTAAACAGAACTCAAGTCTATCGAAAGAACTATTTAAATTGGAGAAAGTCATGAAGAATCCCGTCAAAGACAAAATCTCAAACGACTTGAAGCAGGTCAAAGAGGTGGGGCAAATTCGTGCCGATCGCATTCGTGAAATTGTCCGAGCTGCGGTTTCTCAAGTTATGTCAGAAGTGAAGATTGGCTCTAGTGAACTGCGATCGCTCGTGCAAGAGGCCTTTTCTTCAGCAATGTCTGGTATTCAAGAAAGCGGTGAACACGCAAAGGAGGAGATTACCGCTTCGGTTGAAGGCGTGGTTGAAGGCATTAGTCGGGCCCGTCAACAGAAAATTTCTGAAACAGAAGCAGAGGTGAAGCGGCTTCAGGCTCAACTCGATCGACAAGAAACCGAACTTGAGCAGGAAGTCGAAGCTGGGCTAGCCGGGCTTGAAGATGCGGGCAAAGGCATGTCAGTCGAAGTTCGTGAACAAATTGAGCAAGCGATCGGAGCCATCCGCAATAGTGAGGAGGTTTCGTTGTTGAAGAAGCGCTACGCCCAGCTTCAAGCCCAGGCGGCGATTCTCAAGGCCAACCTGGCCGCCCGGAGTGAAGGATATTACGATCGGGCCCAGGAGCATTTGGAAGATGCCAAAGGTTGGTATGAACAGGCACGCCCGAAGGCGGAAATGCTTAAAGGGCAAGCAGATCAGAAAGCAAGTGAGCTAGAAACTAGTCTGGGTGAAGCCGGAACTGCACTGGCGAAACGAGAGCGTCAGGTTCGCAAACTTCTCAGAGATCTGCTCAAGCAGGCGGCTGAACTGCTCAAAGACTCTGACCCTGAAACGCCTACAAAGCCAGTTCATGAACTGCCGCCCCCCCCCAAAGCAGACGTGGATTAGGCGATTTTTCGCTCAAAACTTGACCTCTGATCGGGGCACAACCCTGCCATGCCCCTGGGATAGGTTTGAGTGGTCTTGATGAGCCAAGAATCCCCATCGCCTTGCGTTGGGGATTATCAATTGCTCGAATGGTGGAAGCCGAGGATAAACTCGATCGCTGCTTCTACACTTGGCAACTCGAAGTCTCTAGTAGGACTAGGAACGATCAACTCCTGATCTGCCTTAGAAGCAGGAGCCAGACGCTTGCCAAAATTTGGATTGTGGTAAATCGTCAAACCCTGGTTGTTGGAGTTAAGCAAGGTAATTTGAGTTGGAGACTGAAAGAAAGGGATTTTTTTGATGGCGATCGGAATCGATTGCAGGAGTTTTACACCATCGACCTGTTGAGTTTGTTGACTGATCTGGGTGACGAGTTTTTGAAATTGGCGCAGTTGGCTTGCGCTGGTGTGAACTTCTTGAGTAGGAACTTGCTGAATCAGATTCAGGAGATTTTTTGAGTAAGTTTTGCGTCGTCAAATGGAAAAATCGCAATATAAGCGGCAATAAATAGCTGTTCGTCTCGTTCTAACTCGAAGGTCAGGGTAGTGCGGCGGCGGCGCACGGTGAGATTGGGCGGCGGCGCGAGCATCCCACAGTGGCGAGCAATTTGCTGATAGGTGACTGCCAACCCACAATTGGCATCTGTGTCGAGGCGATCGTCCACCACAATCTGCACCGTCGGCGGTGTCTGATTGAAATATTCGTGACAGTCATCGGTCGCAAATTGGTAGATTCGACTCTGATCTCCATTCACGCTCAGATCGACCCAGCGACAAGTTGCACCCTCGGTTTTGATGCCATACGGAGAAACACCATAGAGCTTTACGCCCGTCATGGTTGAGCCACTCAGATCGGCCCCTGCCCAATCTGCACCCGCTAGATTTGCGCGGGTCAGATCGACATGCACCAGGGTGGCATCCAATAAAATCCCATGGCTGAGATCTGCCCCCGTTAGATTTGCACCACTCAACTTTGCCCCCGTCAGGTCTGCCCAGCGCAGGTCTGCCCCGCTCAGGTCTGCCCAGCGCAAGTTTGCCCCTGTCAAGTTTGCGCCCTGAAGGTTGGCTCGGCTGAGGTTGGCTTGTCTAAGCTCTGCCCCCGTCAGGTCTACGCCCGTCAGATCAGTGCCACTCAGATCGCTGCTAGTCAGATTGGCTTGTTTGAGGTCAGCCGAGGTCATCACAGCGCGGCGCAGGTCAGCCCGACTGAGGTTCGTTTGGCTCAAGTTGGCGTAGCGCAGTTTGGCATCTCTGAGATCGGCGCTGCTCAGGTTTGCGCCTTTGAGGTTGGCTCCACTCAATTCGGCTCGCATCAGTTCGGCTTTGATCAGTTCGGCTTTGATCAGGGTGGCATCGCTGAAGTCGGACAGGGTGAGGTTGGCGACATTGAGGTTGGCTTCGTTGAGGTTGGCTTTGGCGAAGTTTGTACCGTTGAGTTTGGCAACGCTGAGCTTGGCATTGTTGAGATTTGCCTGGCTGAGGTTGGCGCTGGTGAAGTTGGCGACACTGAGATCTGCACGGCTGAGATCGGCCCCACTTAAATTTGCCCCACTGAGGTTAATTTCACGAAGATTGAGTCCAGAAAACGCCCTCGACCCGGTGGCATATTTTGCGAGAATTTCCTCAGCTTTCATTCCTATTTACTCTGACAAGTATCCGAAAATTTGCGGTTTAGCTTGGTGCTAACGTACCCAGATCTAAATCAGAATTAGCCTGTATAACTGGATAGAAGGTTGTCGCTTGATCATGAAAATTGGGATTGTGGGTTTGGGGTTGATCGGAGGATCGTTGGGGTTGGAGTTGCGATCGCACAGTCACGAGGTTTTGGGAGTTAGTCGTCAAGAGCGAACGTGTGAACTTGCGGTGGCGCGAGGGGCGGTCGATGACGCGGGCACTGATCTGAAATTTTTGGCAGACACAGATGCGATCTTTCTATGCACGCCTCTAGCCCAACTTCAGGCGATCGTTCTTCAGTTAGTTTCCCACATTTCTACGAAGACAGTTTTGACGGATGTAGGATCGGTGAAAACCTCTGTGGTGCGGGAGGTCTCTCCACTATGGGTCAATTTTGTGGGCGGCCATCCGATGGCAGGAACCGCACAAAGTGGCATCGAAGCGGCTCAGCACGGGTTGTTTGCTCGAAATCCCTACGTTCTGACCCCGGTTGAGGCGACTCCTCTAGAAGCGATCGCTCTGGTGGAATCGATCATTAAACCCCTGCAAGTCCGCATCTATCGCTGTTCTCCTGAAGATCACGATCGGGCCGTCGCTTGGATTTCTCACCTGCCTGTGATGATTAGTGCTAGTCTCGTTTCGGCTTGTCTGCACGAATCGGATGCCAACGTGTTGAAACTTGCTCAAGCGCTGGCGAGTTCTGGGTTTCGAGATACCAGTCGAGTGGGCGGTGGCAACCCAGAACTGGGAGGGATGATGGCACGCTACAACAAATTAGAACTGCTGCGATCGCTCGGCGGCTACCGAGAGCAATTGGATCGAATCATCGGCACAATCGAGGCAGAGGATTGGGAATCGATCGAAGCAATGCTCAGGCAAACCCAGGCAGGGCGATCGCAGTTCACAGATTAAGCGTACCTACAAGCAAGTTAGAGGTGCAGATGCAAAACTCACCCTCTCACTCGTCTTCGGGGGGGCGCATGGCTTCTCTGGCGAGAACGGCCAGCCCTGCGACTCCGAGACCCATGAACCAAACATATTGATACCAGTAGTCTCGAACCTGAGCCACGGGAGAAAGTTCGGGGTGGAGGTTGGAGAGATAGACCCGCAAGAACATCATCATCAACCCGCCGAAACCGATGAAGGTGAGTCCGACTAAAATGCGAGCGGGTTTGAGTTCTGCATCGGTGATCTCGTCGATGTCGATTTTGGCTAAAGCGTCCAAAAATTCGTCGGCGGACTGAGACGATTCGCCCAAGTTCATCGCTGTCTCAGCAGGTAGAAGCGGAGCGATCGCTTCCACTGTTTTCAGCCGCAGCGAT
This sequence comes from Leptolyngbyaceae cyanobacterium CSU_1_3, assembly GCA_012034655.1. Lineage (GTDB taxonomy): Bacteria > Cyanobacteriota > Cyanobacteriia > Leptolyngbyales > Leptolyngbyaceae > JAAUOZ01. The sequence continues at coordinate 4,983 of JAAUOZ010000259.1, forward strand.
CGTTCGGTATCGCGCAAAAGCACCAACGGCTTGCGAATAGGGGGTTCAGCAAACTCTACCCGTTGTTTTGAATGCTGGGATACTTGGGATAAAGTCTTCGGCTCAAAATCCATAACGCTTCATTAAGATCGTCCGACTCTCAAATTCTAGCCTTTCATCCTTCCTTCTGAAGCTCCTCCAGTTTGGACAACACTTCCCGACTGTGCACGATCGGATTCACACCCGTAAAGATCGCCTTCAATATTCCTTTTGGGTCAACGATGAACGTGTGACGAGATGAGACGACTCCCATCCAAGAGCCGTAGGCTTTGCTGGTTGCGCCCGTCGTGTCTGCCAGCAGTGGGAACTTGAGACCTTCAGAGTCACAAAATTCTGCATGAGAATCGACATCATCGGCGCTAATGCCTAGAATTTGCGTGCCACGATCGCGGTATTTGGGCAAATCTTGTTGGAACTTTTTGGCTTCGATCGTGCAGCCCGACGTGAAATCTTTGGGATAGAAGTAAGCCACCACCCACTGACCGCGATAATCTGAGAGCGAAATTTGACCGTCTCCGGTGTGGGTGGGTAGCGAGAATTCTGGGGCAGGTTCATTCAAGGGGGGAAGCTTGCCACCCATCGCCAGCGCCAAAGGAGCAACCAGGGCGAGTAGAGCCAGACAGCAAGAAAAGCAAAGGGCGAAGAGCGATCGACGGTTCATGGGTTTTGTAGATGAAAGTGCGTTAACTGAGATCTTGCGACTCTGACAATCACCGCCCAGAACTGAAGTTTTTGGGTGATGGCTCAAACCCATTTCAATGGGTTGAAACCCTGGTTTAGTCGTCTTCAGACGATTTTTGCTGTTAGCCCGAAATTAAAATTTTGAGCGGGAGCTTGGGGCATCGTTGAGACGGATGCAAGATCTCAGTTAACACAAGTTTACATCTGCACTAGAACAGTTATTAACCCGGAAATGTTTGTTCTGGCAGGTTTGGAGGTCGTGCTTCGACTGCGCTCAGCCCTCAACGGCTCCGTGAGTTGAGCGCAGCCGAAACCCAGGCTTAGTGCTCCCAGATCTGGGGTTGCCAAGCTAATAGAATGAAGCCCCCTAAACAGTCCTCGTTTGCTTGAGACTCCTTTACCTGAGAAAGTCTGTGAGTTCAGTCAAGTTGCTGTTGAATTGAGATGCTCTAAACTGGTAGCGCTTTCCGGGTTGCAAACTGAGAGAACGAGTCGGTTCGCAGGTCGTACAGGTTGGGTTGAAGTTGAGATTCAAAGAGTTGCCCGTGTAGGTGGCGCTGTCTCCGGGCGAGAGTCGTCTGATTTCTCCATTCAACTTGTAGACGATCGACTTAAACGTTTGGTTAGCGATTAGAGTCGTGATGCCGCGATCGGCGGGTTCTAGAAGCGATCGAATCACTCGACCGCGCGGGCATTTATACTCCGTTCTCGCTCGGATATCAGCGCAGACATTCAGTGCGACCGCAGAATTCATGCAGATAGATTCTCGACTGGCAACAGCATCTCTACGTTGGACATCCACAATCTTCTCAAACATGGCGGTAAAGGTTCCTGAATCGATCACCCGATCGCCCTGCTTAATTTCGTACTCGAATTGATTTTCACCTTCGAGAACTCGTAGCTGTTTGCCGTCATGTTTTGCACCAAGGGCGATGCGCGTTGACTCAGACGATCGACCCTGATGATATTCGCGGTTGGTGTAGGGATAAGGATCGCTCGTGACTCCGCGTGTCACGTTTCTGACGGTGACTCGTCTGCCCGCAGCAGGGGGTGTTTTGGTCGAGCTAAACTTCGCCTCTGTGGTCGGAGACTCTTTGCCAGGGCATTCGCCGTCATACTCAACTTCGGTAACCGCTGCCTGATTGAGTTCTCGACTTCCCGGAAACTCGAAGCCGATCTCAGAAGCCGCTTGGGGACGAGGGGAAATTTCTGACGTAGGCGCGGCTGCGGCGATCGTGGCCGTCAGACTTATAGCCAAAGGACTCAATCCGATCAAAAGCGATCGGCGCAACGAACCCAAAGGGTGACGGGATCGAAACGTTAGATTCAACAAAAGATTCAACAAGGTTAGATTCAGCATAGAGCAAGAGGGTGTATGGGTTGATTAAATTAGCGAATGATGGGGCTGGGAGGAGTCGATGGGGTTTGAGGCGGTTGGGTCTGAGGAGGTTGAGTTTGGGGCGGTTGAGTTTGA
>JAAUOZ010000260.1 GCA_012034655.1 Leptolyngbyaceae cyanobacterium CSU_1_3
GGCGGCGTTATAATCAGGCCAGTTGCGGATGCGGTATTGCTGTTTCATGAGTGTTGGGTGGTGTTTGACGATTCAAACCTAACATGGGACTAACCCATCCGTAACTCCTCTTTATGCAACAACGCCTTCGCAGATCCATGAGCGTGACATCCGGTTGATGTTCCCCGAATAGGGCGATCGCCTGTTCCCCATTTTCAGCTTGAGCAATCACCTGCATCTCTGGGTCACGTTTAATAATCGTGGCTAATCCTTGCCGAAAAATGGCATGATCGTCCGCAATCAGCACTCGAATTGGGGTAGTGGGGTGTGGGGTGTGGAGAAGTCATTTGTACACCCAACTACCACAACAATCTCTGTTCCTTGCCCAGGTTGACTCCGAATCGTGAGTTGTGCGCCAATGCGCTCAGCACGTTCGCTCATGCCGAGTAAGCCAAAACCCTCAGGGCATGGAATACTTCCAACTCCAAAGCCCTTTCCGTTGTCTTTCACGCGCAAGCAAACCCGATCGCGATCGTAGACTAGCTCGACTCGAATTTCGTCAGCATTGGCGTGTCTGGTCGCATTAGTTAATGCCTCCTGCCCAATCCGCAGTAGGTTACTCTCGACTTCAGTCGGTAGAGAATACACCGCACCCTCGATCTCATAGTATAAAGTGGTATCCATTGCAGCAGTTCTGAGTTGCGCGACGAGACGATGGAGAGCGCTCTGTAAGCCGCCCTCCTCCAAAAGCTGAGGACGGAGTGCGACGACCGATCGCCGTGCTTCAGTCAGTCCAGTACGTGCCAATTCTTTGATCAGGTCTAGATGTGCCTGAGTTGCCTCTAAATCATCCTTTAGCACTTGGTTTGCCGCGCCTACTTGAGCGAGAATACCTGTAAACGCCTGAGCGAGTGTATCGTGAATTTCGCGTGCCATGCGGTTACGCTCTTCTAAAATCGAGGCTGCTTCTGCTTGCTTTTGTGGTATGATATTTCGCGCCAGCCAAATCACCTGCTCGTGCTGAATCGGTGCAATGCGCGCCGAGAACCAGATTTCTTGTCCAGATAGCCACTGGCTGTATTCAACGGTGAGGACTTGTTGGGTTCTCAGTACCTGCTGAATGTAACCCAGTAATTTATCAGCTTGTTCTTTAGAAAAGAGTTGATGCAGTGTTTTGCCAACAAGTTCCTCTTTATACAACTCTCTGTATGATGGATTCCCTTCGGTTACGCAGATCACTTGCCCTTCAGCATTGAAGATACAAATTGGATCGGGAATGGCGGAAAAGAGCGCCCGCAGTTCTGCTTCAGAGGCTTGCAGCGCGGCTTCAGCCCGTTTGCGATCGCTAATATCCGCAATCACCCCTTCAATGTAGTCATCGGCTGCATTCAGATAAGAAGAAAAAAGTCCCCAAAACACTGTCCCATCTCGTTTTCGCATTTGTGCTTCATAGCTTCGCACTTCTCCATTCCGCTTCATCACCTCAATGCCTTGTTCGCGATCGCTGGGATTGACCCAATAGCCTATGGTGTGTTCCAGCCCAATGATCTCTTGGGGTGAATCAAAGCCAAACAGCTCTGCAAAGCATTGATTGGCATCGAGAATGAATCCATCACAGATGCGGGTGCGGTAGATGCCAACCTGGGAGTTTGCAAAGATATTGCGGAACTTGGCTTCACTGCGTTGTAATGCCTCTTCTGCTTGTTTACGCTGGGTGGTGTCGTTGCCCACCGATAAGATCTCAACTAACTCTCCCTGTTCATTGAGGATGGCTTGATTCGACCACTCCATCCAAACTCGCCGACCGTCTCGACACAGGTTTTCACCCTCACCTTGCGGATACGATTGAGGATTGCGAAGTAAATCATGGACAAAGGGTCTCATATCGCGTCCAGAGAGTTCGGCTTCTGGAATGATGGTTTCAAATACAGTTCGCCCTAAAATCTCATGTTCTTCATAGCCCAGGAGCTTTACCCCGTAATCGTTGATGTACCGAATCCGTCCTTGCGTGTCATAGCGAAGAATAACAGAGTTCGCGGTTTGGAGCAGGTTGCGATAATTCGCTTCACTTTGCCGTAATGCGGCTTCTGCCTGTTTACGATCGCTAATATCTGCAATCACCCCTTCGATGTAGTCATCGGCTGCATTCAGATAAAAAGAGAAAAGCCCCCAGAACAATGTCCCATCTCGTTTTCGCATCTGTGCTTCATAGCTTCGCACTTCTCCATTCCGCTTCAGCAACTCAATGGCGTGTTGGCGATCGCTGGGATCTGCATAATAGCCTGGGGTGTATTCAATCCCAATGATCTCCCCTGGTGAATCAAAGCCAAACAGATTGGCATGGCGTTGATTGGCATCGAGAAGTAATCCATCCGAGAGGCGGCTTCGGAAGATGCCGACCTGAGAGTTTTCAAAGATATTGCGGAACTTGGTTTCACTTGCCTGCAACGCTACTGTTCGTTGGGTGACTTGTTGCTCTAACGTCCGGTTGTAATCGGCTAGCAGTTTCTCAGCTTGTTTGCGCTCAGTAATATCTTGAAAAGCGACGATCGCATACGTGATATTGTCCTGTTCGTCATAGACTGGCGTTCCCCACACTTCAACTGAAACTCTGTCATTGTTGCAGCAAATTTCTATATCTTGATCCCTAGTGCGTTCGCCCCTTAGTGCTCGGACTATTGGCAGTCGCTCTGTCGGATAGAATTGATCGGTTCCCGCTACATAAAACTGATACACCTCTGAAATTTGCTCTGGTGCGACGGACGGATCGGTTGCTTTACCCATTAACTGATTGCCCAGCCGATTGGCATAATATGGACGACCTGCCGCATCCACGATCGCAATTCCCACCGGAACCGCTTCGAGAAACTGAGTCATCTTGCTTTCCTTAGCACGCAGCTTTGAGTAGAGTTTGGCGTTTTCGATCGCGATCGCTGCCTGGGTGGATAGTAGATTCAAGATCTGCGATCGCTCTGGTGTAAATGCTCCAGCCGCTAATTGATTTTCTAAATACAACACACCCACTAGCTTGGCTTGATTCAGCAACGGCAAGCAGAAATCGATTTAGGTTGGTTGTGTTGGATATATGAATCACTGATAAAATTACCTTCACAAGTCGCATCATTTAAGGTGACAGACTCCTGAGTCCGAATCACATATTGAATGATTGATTCGGGGAGTTGATTTGCAATAGGAACGGACTGTACTACCTGCACCGCGCCAGCATTTTCATCGTTTTTGAAGTCACAAGCAGCTTCAATCAACCATTCTCCTGCGTTTTCCAAAATGAGATATCCGGTTTGTGCGCCAGCGTTCTCGATTAAAATCTGCATCAGCGATCGCAGTAATGGCTCTAGTTCAACTTCACGAGAAATCGCTTCTGAAGCTTGCATCACCGCCGCCAAATCTAAAGCGGTATGAGAGGGATTAGAGATCGTTCTAGAGGGAGTGGGGATTAATGTAGGAGCTACTCTAGACGACTGGGAGAAAAACTGTGGATAGCGAGTTTCTAAATCTTTAACTTTTGCTTTTGCGCCCCAGCGATCGTAGCAGTAGTGGGCTTCTTTCATGTAGGTCTGGGCAATCTTTGCCCGACCTCGTGCTAGATAATGTTTAGCTGCTAATTCATAAGCTAATGCTTCTTCTTGGATAAACTCATTCTCAGCAGCACCCGCGATCGCTTGTTCATAGAACTCTTCAGCCTCAAGAAATTGCCCTAAGACCCGCGCTTTCTCTGCCTCAACTAGATGAAATTTATGGAGATAGTTCATTGGATTGCGCTCCTCCCAGATTTGCATCTTCTCTTGGTTTTTGCTCACACAACTGAGCCAAGCTTCTTGTTTAGCGATCGGAGCCTTAGTTAGTAGACTCAAAAGTGCCTACCATATTCCAAAGTATATCGTGTTGCTCGTTAAGCAAACGCCAAAAAGTGAAGCACCTCAGCAAGTTTGCCTAGTGCTAGTGTTCTAATTAATGTCTACTCAAAGACCGTTTCAAAGCTCATGGCGAATGTAGCCGCCCATTCCTGCACTGCTTTTTGTCCCTGATAGCGATTATCCGTAAAGCTATCAGCAACGTTCCTATCCACATGGGGATCAACGAGTTCAGGATTCAGCGTTTCGTAAAATTCTCGAATAATTTCCAAATTTGTTTTCATCGCGAGTCTTTCCAGCATTTTCTAGATTGTTTGCTGTGTCAGGCTAAACAGATTCTCTTCAATTAAACTGCGATTGATAAAATTGGCAGCAAGCGACCCACTCGCAGCAGCCCAAGCAATCTGTGAGAAAGGGCTAGACGTATCCCCCACGGCATACACTCCAGCAATGGAGGTTTGCTTGCTCTCATTCACTTCTACGAAGCCATCGCTGCTAATGTTACAGCCTAACTTTGCAGCTAGATTGCTGTGCTGATGCGATCGAGGACGTAAAAGAATACCGTGACGGGGCAGCATTTCATTGTTCGCAAAAACAATACCTGTTAGTTTTCCATCTTGATGTTCGAGTCGGGCAATCTTTTCTTCGCGAATTTGAACTCCCCAATTTAACAATTGCTGTCGTTGTTCATCACTGAGTTGGGCAGCACCATCTGAGCAAAGCACTAAATCGCGGCTCCAGCCTGTGAGCATGAATGTCAATTCAAATCCCACCTCGCCCTTACCATAGATGGCTAACGGTTGATCTCGCACTTCCCAGCCGTGACAGTAGGGACAGTGAAACACGCTGTTGCCCCAAAGTTCAGCGAAACCCTCGATCGACGGCAGCGTATCTTTCATTCCGGTTGCCAATAGCAGTTTTCGACCAACGAATTGTCTGCCATTGCTCAAGGTAATTTGAAAGCGATCGCCCAAATTTTCAGCATCGACCACTTCATCCATCTGAATTTCGACATCATAAGGCTGTAATTGCTCTCGTCCAATTTGTAATAGCGCTTCGGGCGAAGTTCCATCTCTAGAAAAGAAACTATGAGACGCATGAGCTACTTGATTGCGGGGTTTTCTAGTATCGCAGACCAAGACTCGTTTGCACGATCGTCCTAATACCAGGGCGGCACTCAAACCCGCTGAACCACCCCCAACGATCATCGCATCAAAAACATTAGTCCGTGAGTCAGAATTCATAGTTTGTTCCAATTTGTTGGCATTCGGTGAAAGCAGCGATCGCTGTTGAGTTTGGTACAGCGATCGCTCATCTCAAATCGTCTGTGTATTATATGATAGTGTCTCGATCGTAGCTAAAGCAATCCAAGTGTTTTGAAACTGCGACGAGTGATTTCCAATCGTTTCGCCGCATCTTTTGTGCTGGAGAGATTAAGATTGGTGGCAAAGAAATAGACATTGCTCTTTTGTTCCAGATAGCCGACAAACCATCCGATATTAGGCTTGACGCTATCAATCCAACCTGTCTTTCCGCGTAGGGTATAGTCTGGTGTTCGCTCCACGATCATGATGTCTTTGACCAGATTGATCGTGCGCGGCGAAAAGGGCACATCGTTTCGCTCTAATCGTTGCAAAAACTCGATTTCTTGCTTCGGCGTAATTTGCAACGGGCCCTCTAACCAGAAGCGATCGATCCGGTCTGGAGTCCCAATCTGACGATTGCCGTATCCCACTTGATTCACAAACTTCTGCATTCGCTGATGCCCGTTTTTACGCGCGAGAACCTGGTAAAACCAAACCGTAGAATCTTTGAAGGCTTGGCGCAGATTTGTATCGCGATTCCAGGCAGGGATGGAACGGGTAATCCCATCCCAGGTGAGAACAGTAACATCATCGCGAATCGCCCCTGTTTCGAGGGAAATGAGTGCATTCAAAATCTTAAAAGTGGAAGCGGGGAAAAAGGCAGTGGTGTTGCGGGCTGGATTGTGTTCATAGAAGCGATCGTTATTTTTGTCGTAGATCACAATGGAACCATCGATTCCTAGTTCCTGGAATATTCGATCAAAATTAGGAAGTTGTGCGCTCCGAAACGATGCGGTCGAATCCTGAGCGTAGCCAGGCAGAATTGCCAAAAGCAATCCAAGCGAAAGCCCAATGCCGATCGGAATCAGCTTTTTTAGGAGGTTGCTGAACGCTTGCTTCGGAGTTTCGCTTTGTGTCGATCGAGGCATTCCACCCATTGCTTTCTCCTCATAATCCGGTTGAACCCTCAATAATACAAGCTGTACAGTCGGCTCCGAGAAAAAATAGTGTTTTACGAGGGTTAAGGCATCGATCGCTTTACCCTATCAAGCCGCTTGAGAAGAAGGGACGCGGCTGCCGCCAACGATTGGGGGTTCTGACCGGTAATCAGAAGTCCGTCTTGCGACCCGTGTTGCCCAGTTCGTCATGCGATGTCAAAACCATTAAGATTTTCATGTTGGTGTTCCTTCATGGTCGGTAAAGTTAGTTGCAAAGTTTTGGTAAGCAGTGGCAGCATTCTTGCGGTTCACAATCTCCTCAGAGTGATTGCGGATAAATGCTTTATTCTGTTCAAGTGTTTGTTCCATCATGTGAGAGAACTCCAGGATTTTGAGTCGTGCAATATTCCATCTATCCGAAGTTTAGTAGGTCTCAATGCTGGACTACTTTCAGATTCTTAGGAAAGTTTGTCAGATTCTTATGCAGAATGATTTAGCTCGACTTTATCCATTTGATAGAAGCCTGTGCCCAAGCGACTTCTGAAGTTTCCGATTTGTCCTCTGACTTTTTGAATGTCGTGTTCTTCTTGGGCTTTGGAAGAAATTCAGCCGCCTGAGCCTGACTTAACGGAATGAATCACAGGGGGTTTTCACAAGTTAGAAATGCGGCAAATCACTAAACTATTCCTGCTGAAGAAAGTCCAGCAACACGGGATTGACCTGATCAGCGTGAGTCCAGTTGATGGCGTGTGGACCACCAGGAATAATAACAAGTTGACTGTTTTTAATCAGCCTTGGAAGTCTTGCTGCGGTGGATCAAGCGGCAAAAATGCGATCGGCATCGCCATGAATAATCAGGGTTGGTACATCAATGCGGGGCAGATCATCGCGGAAATCGG
>JAAUOZ010000261.1 GCA_012034655.1 Leptolyngbyaceae cyanobacterium CSU_1_3
CCTTTGTCACAATCAATCGAGCGACGGTAGGGGGCGCTTCGGAAGGTGAAAGTCCAAGCATCAGGCTCTGTCTCAATCGCCATCACGCGACCGACCCCATCCACATGCCCTGTGACAAAGTGCCCGCCGAGCTTGCTACCCACCTTTAAGGAAGTTTCCAGGTTCACTTGCTTTGTGCCACCTTCGGTTTGGCTGAGTGTTGTCCGTATCTGTGTCTCAGGCGATACCACTGCCACAAAGCCAGAGGAGAGAATTTCTGTCACCGTCAAACAAACGCCATCAACGGCAACACTATCGCCGATCGCCAGCCCCTCCAAAATTAGCCCAGCAGTCTGCTCAGGGCAGTTGATTTGTAGGTGCTCGACCCCGATCGCGTGCAGGGTTCCAACAGTTTGAATGAGTCCAGTGAACACGGCTAGTATAAGGTAGTTGGGCAGTTTAAAAATTCGTCAGCTTTTCCTGAAATTAATCTTTGAGTCGAGTATTTGAGGAAATATGGAAGTCTTCTTTATTTTGTCAAAATCTGGGATGGATCATTTAGGATCAGGGCAGAGATCAGGGCATACTAGTGTCATCCACTTTAGATTGTGCCTAGATTTGCAATGTGCCTAACTTGTGTGCCTACCTTATGTGCTTAATTTACGGGCCTAATATTAGCGTGCCTGTGATGGGTACAAGGGGGTCTTGTCTGAGTCCTCCTGGTTCATTCTCAATGAAAAGTTCCCTTTGCTTCAGGTGTTCTAGAGGCTATACCGATGATTGAAATGAAGGTCGCTGGAATTGCATTGGACGCGGCAACCCGTAGCCCGATCGTGCTCCTCAAAGATGGCACTGATCGCCGCGCACTTCCAATTTATATTGGGCAAGATCAAGCGAAAGCGATCATCAACGCCTTAGAAAACCAAACGCCTCCCCGACCGCTGACCCATGACTTATTTGTCAATCTCCTAGAAACTTGGGGCATGGAGTTAGAACGAATTATTATTCATTCTCTACAAGACAATACGTTCTACGCCGTTTTGATTATGTCTCAAGGCGAAGCAAAACGCGAGATTGATGCCCGACCCAGCGATGCGATCGCCATTGCCCTGCGTACCAACAGTCCCATTTGGGTGATGGAAGAAGTGATCGCCGATGCCTCGATTCCCGTTGATCGCGATGCCGATGAAGCCGAGCGTCAAGCCTTCCGCGAATTTCTCTCCAACCTGCGCCCCGAAGACTTGATTCAAAAAGGTCGATTTAGTAACGAAGAGGCACAGTAAGCCTGCTCTCCGTGAAGTTTCGTCGCTCTGGCAAATCTCCATGAAATTTCGTCGCTTTGGCAAAACCAATCTGCCGATCTCTGTTTTTTCATTGGGTACGATGCGCTGCCTGGCATCTGAGGCAGTCGCCCAACAGACCGTAGCACAAGCGATCGCCCTAGGAATCAACCACATAGAGACGGCACGAGGCTATGGGCAGAGCGAACAGTTTTTGGGGGCAACCCTCAATAATGGACTGGATTTGCCCCGCAGCGACTTCTACCTCACTACAAAAATTTCGCCCACCCCTGACGCAGCCACGATCGATCGCCACATTGACGAATCGTTGCAGCGATTGAACACGTCTTATCTCGACAATTTAGCCCTTCACGGCATCAACACCTGGGAACATCTGAACTGGGTTAGGTCAGAAAATGGCTGTATGCAAGCAGTGCGCCGAGCAGTGGCAGATGGGCGGGTGCGCCATGTCGGTTTTTCAACCCACGGATTTTTAGAGGTGATTTTGGCAGCGATCGCCACTCAACAATTTGAGTTTGTCAATCTCCACTACTCTTTCTTTTTTCAGCATAATGCACCCGCGATCGCCCTAGCTCACCAAACCGACATGGGCGTTTTTATCATTTCTCCCGCCGACAAAGCTGGGATGCTCTACACGCCGCCCCAGACGCTCTCTGAACTGTGTGAGCCGTTTTCGCCCCTTGAGCTAAACTATCGATTTTTGTTGAGTGACCCCCGCATCACAACCTTGAGCGTGGGAGCGGCAAACCCCTCAGAACTTGACCAACCCTTGCAGGTCAGCGATCGCACCGCTCCCCTAACATCCGAGGAAAGGCAGAGACTCGATCGTCTCCAGACCCACAAAGCTAAAACCCTCCAATCTGACCTGTGCAGCCAGTGTTATGCCTGTCTCCCTTGCCCAGAAGCGATTCACATCCCCGAAGTGCTGCGGCTGAGAAATCTAGCGATCGCCTACGACATGACGCAGTTTGGCGAATATCGCTATCGGATGTTTGAGAACGCAGGACATTGGTTTCCGGGCAACAAAGCCGATCGCTGTAACGACTGTGGCGATTGTTTGCCCCGTTGTCCAGAAAACCTCGATATCCCCAAACTGCTACGCGATACGCACCAACGCCTGAACGGCAAACCAGGACGGCGGCTTTGGGCGGGCTGAAGGCTGAAGGTTTTTTCTAGCGCCAGTACGATCCCCCTTTCCAAAAAACGCCTAGAACCAGCCCCATGATCTGAAAAATCGACAGGCTGGCTAGAAACATAGAAGGAAGGGGCAAAAATAATCTCAGTAAGATCCACAGAGCTAGACAGGGAACTAGCGCCCACAGGGTTGAATTAGTAATCGAAACGAAGCGAAACCAGCGCTCTAAAATGGCAACGCCTAACGCTCCGATGCCGATCGTCACTGCAAAATAGACCAGCAGACCGATCGGAGAATCGAGCAGCTTCATTATTACGCTCAGCGCAACCGGAAGCAGCACAAAAATGCGAGCTAGTAGAAAATCGAGCAGACTGGCGATCGCAACCGTCACCAAAGCCACCTGAAGCAACTCAACCCAGGGCAAAAATCTTAAGCGGCGGAGGGGATTAAACATAAAAGCTCAAAAAATAAAAATTATCTTACCCACGACTCTACCGCTTCCTCACGGTCGATAGTTACCAGGCGATTTTGGGCATTCAAAAGTTGTTGCTAAGTTTCTCTGGTTGCCAATCGAGCCTTTGCTAGACGCTAATTCTCACACGCTAGAAGTTGAATACTTCTTTAGATTGCATAAATTAAATTGCGATTATCTCTACCAGTTGGCAGACCCGACAACCCTCACTCGATTCTCCTGGCATTGCTGGCAGAAATATACCAAATTCGCTCCTTTCCTTCCCTGATTGTTCTCATGTATCCAAGATACTCTTATCCCTTTTCCAAAGAAATAGCCACAAAATTTACGTCAAGGTCTAGCTATGCAATCTAATCACGCTGTCAGCTATCGCAATGCTATGGAATCGCTCGTGGTCGAAGAAGTCGATCGCCAGCTACAACGCCTTCCGGCTCGACTGGTCGAATATCTCAGCACGCCTGAAGTCATAGCCTATGCCCTCAATCGCCTACCCCCGCTCTACGCCACCAGTGAAAAAGGATGGCGACAGCAGCGACTTCGAGGCAAAGACGAATTGAGAAACCAGATTAATACGGCCGTTCGTCAAGCCCTGATTGCTGTGCAGCGCGATCCTTTACGGGTTGCTGCTCCGCTTCAGCTAACCGAAGAAGAACTGGAACCTTATACCGCGCTGCAAGGTCTCAGACGAGTATTGGGCAAAGACGATCTCTCCTGGGAGACCTTGGTGGGAGTCGTGGAACGATCGCTTCGCAAGGCCAAACGAGCCGTCAAAAGCGACGACAGACAACCCGTAGGTGTCACCCAACATTATGACTGGGATGACAGCCGTTACGATTGAGATAAAACTTCTGAGATCAAACTTGAGGACAAAACCCATGCCGCAGAATTCTCCAGCACATCAGGCTTGCAAACTGATCGGGGTGATGCTGGTGGCAATGGGCAGTCAGTGTGCTGTCGCCCAGACAAACCCCTCCTCCTTGCAGCCCTCCCTGGCTCCCCTAGACTTTAACCTGGTAGAAGAAGGGCTTTGTGCAGACAACACTCCTGGCGTAACCAACACCTCCGTTTCTCAAGTAGAACTAACCACACCTAGCTTTTGGTGGATACGCGACCAAATCGCCGCCCAGCCAAAATTTGGCAGCAAATTACTCGATCGCTGGCTGGCTTGCCCCTCCCAGGGAGCCGCCCCTCAAAGAGCTGATTTCATCGTCAACCAGCAGGTCTGGAGTTTGCTCGATTACCTAGAACGCTACAAACTGGTGCACGAACTGGGGACGGCCGCCCGTGATTACGACTACAACATCCGAATTTTTAACCGTCAGGGGGTTTTGTTAGCAGCCTACACCTGTGATTTTGCGGGGGCGCTGGTTGCCACAGCCACCCAAAAAGAACTCACGCCCCGCGCTCAAGGCTCAACGTCTAATTCTCAAGGCTCAACCCACTCCCAACTCCTAACTCCCAACCCACAACCCACAGCCTGCGCTTTAGCTCTCGATTCATCGGGCAAAGCGGGTTTTCGAGGGCGCTCTACTGGAATCGACGGAGCTTTTCCCAGAGGCGGCGGTACTCCTCAACCGTAGCTTCTGGAAGAGGTTCGAGAAATTCGCTGCGATCGAGCACTTCTGCCTTAGGACTCAAGAGCGGATTGCTTTGCAGAGAGTGCGGAAGCGTCGTAGCGTTGAGGGTCGGTAAAATGGGCGAGGCGGCAAAACTGAGGAGAGACAGTTGGGCGGCGATGTCGGGTTGCCAGCAAAAGTTAATCCATTCAGCCAGTAGAGGCGAGAGGGTGTTGGAGGTTGCCGGGCGCACCCATAAATCCGTCCACAGGGCCGTACCAGATGCGGGAAAAACGGCTTCGATCGGCTGACCGCGCTGCATCAAGGGCAGAACATCGGTAGACCAACCCACCGCCACCCAGGTATCTTCCAAAAGTAAGGGTTGTAGATAAGTATCGGAACTGTAGAATTTGACCTGCTTCTGGAGGCTACGCAGTTCAGGTTCTAGATCTGGAACCGTACTGAGATCCGTTGTGTTGTAGGATTTGCCCAAGTGTTTGAGGGTCAGCCCAATGACTTCGCGTGGCTGGTCGGGTAGAGAAATGCGTCCTTGCAGGTCTTCTCGCCACAGGTCGCCCCAGTCGGTGGGCGGCAGCAAATCTTTTTGACGAAAAATATCTTTGCGGTAAACAATGACCGTGCTGCCCCAGCGATAGGGAGCGGCCCACACCTTACCCTTGAGACTAGGAAGACCCCGATCGTCGCGAGTCACCAGTTCTTGCCATCGCAGCGGCACTTGTTTCCACTGCGACCAAGACTCCGCCTTGAGCGGCTGAATCAAGCCCTGGCGAATGGCTGTCTGTAGCCAGTAGTCGCCCAGCGTCACTAGATCGGGAGGGGTGGCATCGTCAGACTGGGGGAGAAACGGGATCGCGATCGTCGAGGGAGTCTGAGGCTGTCCATTCTGGCGTTTCCAGGTTTGCAGCAGGGTGAATAGAGCTTGCAGTTGATTTTCTGGCTTAAAGTCGAGTTTAAGCTGTTGATTGGGTAGCTCTCTGCGGAACTTGTTGAGCAATTGTGCCGGGATTGAATTTTTGAGCAGTCGAATTTTCAGCCCGGTCTGATTCTGAAGATTGCACCCGGTTAGGGCTGTGCCCAGGGCCAGGGTGCTGGCGGCAGTGAGAAACGATCGTCGATCCATCATTTTCAATTTTTTCGTTCTAGCCCAAACCCTACCAGTGTAATCACCGAAGGCGCTTCTCTGACTTTTGGGCGCTCGTAGGTGACGATCGTTCTTAGGCGAGTGTCGGGTGATAAAAATCGAATCTGATCGACCGCCACCGATCGCTGATATTGGGTGGTCATTTCTAAGGTGTGGCGAGTTGGTTGGTAGGTAAACCGTCCGGCGATCGCGCCTGCTTCTGAGTAGCCTTGATCGCGCAGATAATAGCCGTGCATGATTTCGCCCATCGGATCGATAGGAACTTGCGCCGCGATCGGCAGGGGGAGGTCGGCAATCTCGCTACTCAGGGTCAGATAGCCATCAGGCACAAACAGTGCCTTCAAGCTCATGGCAACTCGTTCGTCTTTGTCAGAGATCGTCTCGAAGCGATCGCAAAACCAGGGCAGGCATCTTCAGCCTTGGTGGCGGCGGCTACTTGAAACGATTCGGCGGTAGGCGTAAGAATTTGTTGTTTTTCGGCGGCGGTCAGGGTGCTGACGCGAAACTCGGTGTACGATCGCTCAATTTCTGCTTGCTGGGCGAAATGATAGGTTCGTTCGGTGGTCCAAACGCTGTACAGGCGGCAAAAAAATTCTTGAAAACTCAGCATTCACTCTATCTAATTTTGTGAACTGGATTTAGCAAAAATACTTTAGCAAAAATACTTTGTCTAAAATAATAATCATTTAACAACTCCGATGTTTTTTGTAGGGGCGAAAAGCCCGATGATTCTGTTAATCAATCCATTTTCGACCTTAGAGAAGCCACGTTTCTAAAGAGGCATCACTTTTAAAGAGCATAGCACCCGCTAGAAGCTCTCTATAGAATGACTCTAAATGTCTGAAGATGCCCGAAGAGTAGTCATAAATACCTCCTCAGAGGTGGCTACTTTTTCGCTACATTGTTTGGCTCAGAAATAAGTAATGTGATGATCTCAATATTTTTCTGTTCGATCGAATCGCCTCTCGCCCTTAAGTTAGGAAGGCAGAATGACTTGCAAGATGCATTTCGACTGCGTTCAATGCTCATAATCTCCGATGGAGGAGGGTGGAGCAAAGTCGAAATCTGATATCTAGTTTGTTTAAATTCCACCCTGCTACTTATCAACGATTAGACTGTTGATGTTATTTAAGTTGGTTGACTGACAAAACTCAAAAGCCCCTCACCCCAACCCCTCTCCCAGAGCGGGCGAGGGGGCTTTTAAATCTGGGTTTGTTCCGGCTTCCCTTCTCCCCTGGTGGGAGAAGGGATTGAGGGATGAGGGGAAAGGATTTGTCAGTCAACGTAGCCGTGTTAGGTCAGGTTTCGCCAAACACCTGAGTTGAAGATCTTTTTCGACCTGTTAGCCAGTAATCGATCGATTCCATGGGGTCTTTTCTCAATC
>JAAUOZ010000035.1 GCA_012034655.1 Leptolyngbyaceae cyanobacterium CSU_1_3
CCTCAATCCCTTCTCCCACCAGGGGAGAAGGGAAGCCGGAACAAACCCAGATTTAAAAGCCCCTCGCCCTCTCTGGGAGAGGGGTTGGGGTGAGGGGCTTTTGAGTTTTGTCAGTCAACCAGGGTTTGATGCTCTTCTTCTTGTCTCTTTTGCCCCGGCTCAACCTCCCATCTCCGATTCGTCAATTAAAGTTTGACAGGCTACCGATCGCTTCCTGTTGTTGGGGCAGAGTTACAATCACGGTTGTACCTTGGTTCAGTTGGCTCTCGATTTGGATTTGCCCGTTGTGATTTTCAACAATGACTTGAGCGATCGCCAACCCCAGCCCTGATCCTCCCGTCGCCTT
This sequence comes from Leptolyngbyaceae cyanobacterium CSU_1_3, assembly GCA_012034655.1. Taxonomy (GTDB): domain Bacteria; phylum Cyanobacteriota; class Cyanobacteriia; order Leptolyngbyales; family Leptolyngbyaceae; genus JAAUOZ01. The sequence continues at coordinate 347 of JAAUOZ010000035.1, forward strand.
GGTTCTAGCCAGATCGACGCGGTAAAAACGATCGAACAGCTTGGGTAACGCTTCCTCTGAAATTCCAATGCCTGTATCGGTGATTTTGACCTGAAAATACTCAACACTCAAGCGTTTAATATTCTGTAACTCAACTGTTATTTTTCCTGCATCAGCAGTGTATTGAATTGCGTTGCTCACCAGGTTTGTAAATAAGCGAGAAAGCTGATCACGATCGCCGTGTAAAATTGATTTGCTCTGAGGATGAGGAATGATTAACAGAGAAATGCCCTTTTCAGTCGCGATCGCATCCTGTTCTTCTACCACTTCCATTAATAAATCATTGAAATCGATAGATGCCCACTTGGGCTGAAGGATTCCACTATCTTGTCGAGCTAGAAACAAGAGATCGTCAACCAGTCTTCCTAGGCGACGGGTTAAGCGTTCAATAACTTGTAGGTGATAGCGTTGTGTTTCCGGTTCAAAATCTGGATCGGCAAGTGCCACCTGAACGTTCGTTTGAATGACTGCGATCGGGTTCCTCAACTCATGGGATGCATCAGCAGTAAACTGTTTTAATCTTTGATAAGACTCGCGAATCGGCTGCATGGCCAGCCCTGAGAGCAACCAGCCACTAGTCGCTACGATCGCCACCATCACACTTGTGCCCAAAATCAGATCCCACACCAATTGGCGAGTCGGCTTTGTAAACTCAAACCAGGGTTCGCTAACTCGCAAATAGCCCAAGGTTTGCCGCCCTATCTGCATCGGCTGTGTCACCTGTCGCAGCAGGCGTTCATCAGACATTCTCACCGTTTCGCCGTTTTTGTTGACCTTGAGCGGCACAACTAGCGGAGTCTGCAACGTTGACCAGAGTACGTCACCATTAGGGCCAAACCACTCTAGGTCAATGTGATCGTCCTCCACCGGAATGGGGTTGTCTCGAAAGCTAGATTCTACATTGACGCGCACCCCACTGCCCTCTAGATGACGATTGATGGGTTCAATGACTAGCGATCGTTGCACCACCTCGACGACATGGTTTAGCGTGTCATCAATTCGCTCAATCAACGTGCTGCGAACGTATAAATAAAACCCACTTGCAAATACGAGCAGCAACACTGCGGTGACAGTTGTATACCAGATTGCAAGCCGCCGACGAGTTGCCTGAAACATCGAAGCGAGACCTCAAGACTAAAGAAATTCTAACGTCTCCCCTCCCGTTGTGAAGCGAATTAAAGGCGCTCTATGAGAGTGTCAGGAGACTTAAACTTTTCTGCCAGCGATCGAGGCTTTGCGATAAGCTTGCCTTTACGTAAAGTGCAAAACACAAGCGCAAAAGGGGTCTCAATTCTCATGTCCACGGTCATATGGCAACTATTGGCAATCGGATTAGTAGCAGGAGTGGCAGGCGGCATGTTTGGCATTGGCGGCGGTGCGATTATGGTTCCGGCAATGGTGTTGTTGCTGGGAATGGATCAAAAGTTTGCAACGGGTACGTCTCTGGCCGCGCAGATTCTACCGATCGGGATTCTCGGTGCAGGTGTTTATTACCGCAACAACAATCTTAGTATTCGCGATGCACTTTTGATTGCAGGCGGGCTACTTGTTGGCAATCTGTTTGGTGCTTTATTTGCCAATCAACCTTACGTTACTAGCGAAATGATGAAAAAACTCTACGGCCTTTTTTCTGTTAGGAATCGGATTTCGATATCTTTTTTATCGATAAATCGTTCTTATTCGGATGGCTGATATCGTTGTTGGTACTCTTTTTCTGTGACGAGATCTTGAGTATTTTCGACTCGATCGAGAAACACAAGCCCATTGAAATGATCAAATTCGTGTTGAAAAATTCGTGCTACAAAATCGGTCATTTCAAGGGCTTGCCGTTTGCCAGCGCGATCGAGATACTCCACCTCGATCGCTTGATATCTCGGCACTTGACCTCGAACTCCTGGAACACTCAAGCACCCTTCCCAACCCTTTACCACTTCTGTAGAATGCGCCAAAATTTTAGGATTGATCATCGGGGTTGGCGGCATCTCTGGCGCAGTTGGGTAACGCAGATTAGGACGTGATGCCACAATCATCAATTGATAAGACTGGGCTACCTGCGGGGCGGCAATTCCCACGCCCTGCGATCGTGCAACCGTCCACAGCAGGTCATCAATTAATGTCTGAATCTTCTGATCGCGAACGTCTAAAATCGGTTGAGCAATGTGACGTAAAATTGGATTTCCCAACTCAATAATCGATAAAAGTTCAGACATTAATTGGCGCTCCTCCACGATCGGTCAGGGGATCGAAGACGATCCCTTCTTATCCCTCACTCACCCTGGGCCGTCTGCGTTGGAAATGCCCCTGGCTGCACGGCAAGACTCAGCGATTGCCCTTTTCGACTCACTTCAACTTGCAACGTGTCACCCACAGAACTCGCTTCCACGGCTTGCTGCACCTGATCGGCTGTCGTCACAGTTTGCCCGTTAATGCGCTTGATCACATCGCCCGCTCTTAGCCCAGCTCGGCTAGCTGGAGAACTTCTCATCAGGCTATAGATCAACACCCCCCGATCGTCTTGCACAACAATACCAGCTTCGCGATCGCGGTTGATTTGCTGTCTCAGTTCGGGAGTTAGGGTGGTCATCCGAATGCCTAGATAGGGATGATCGACTTTGCCAGTAGCAATCAACTGGCGAGAAATCCGTTGGGCTGTATTGATCGGAATTGCAAACCCTAAGCCCTGTGCCCCTCCGCCAATAATGGCCGTATTCATGCCAATCACTTCGCCGCGCTGATTGAGCAACGGCCCACCAGAGTTACCTGGATTGATCGCCGCATCGGTTTGAATAAAGCTGACTCGCTTATCGGGAACGCGAACTTCGGCACTGGTGCGACCCGTCGCGCTGATGATCCCAGCCGTCACTGTGTTGTCGAGTCCGAGGGGATTGCCAATGGCGATCGCCCATTCCCCTGGCCGCAGCGATTCAGAATTGCCCAGCGTCACCGCCGGTAGACTGCTCGCTTGAATTTTGATCACCGCCACGTCGGTAACGGGATCTTGTCCTAGCACCTTACCCTGAAATTCTCGTCCATCTTTGAGCTTGACAGATACCATGTCTGCACCATTGACGACGTGAGAATTGGTCAAAATCACCCCATCTCTACTAATAATGAAGCCCGAACCTGTGCCCCGCTCTACTCGCGTCGAAGGCATATCAGGAATTTCTGAACCAAAAAATTGGCGGAAAAACGGATCATTGAAAATAGGAGGAACACGATTTTTCACCGTTCGCGAAGAGTTGATTCGCACAACCGCTGGGCCGACTCGCTCCACTGCTGCCGCAATAAAGTTGGGATCGGTAGCCGACAAAATCGCAGAACTGCGCTGGGCGATTTGGGTGTCACCTGTTTGGGCAACCGCTGGCTTTTGCAGCAAATCAGCCATCAAAACATGGTTTCCCAAAAGGGCAACTCCGCCCCCTATAAAGGGCAACAGGGCATATACGGCTGAATGCCTCCAAGCCGATCGTCTCAGCACAGGACGAGACTCGGAATCAGGATGCGATCGATTCATGAGATTTAACGCTCCTTAATAAAAACCTATAGGGCTGGCATCAAAATTCCACTGACTTCTGCGACCGATCAAGAGCCAGGATTGTTTCAGTCAAGCTGCCCCCAATTCCGCTTGAGCCAGGGTAGATGAGGTGTCATTTGAAGTTCATAAATGAAACATAAAATTGACAACCTCCCTGGATACTTTATAAAAACAGGTGAATGAATGGTAAGAGTGGACGGATTGCAGAACTGCCCTCCCCTAGCCTAACCAGCGAGTGCTGAGTCAGGGGTAGAGGTTCAAGTATCTCAAAAGCAATCTTTTCGCTCTTTTTTTCTTTATTTTACTAGGTGAATATCTGCCTTGTCTTCTCGGTCTTGAGTTTGTTCTAGGGAGGCAACTAACTCTTACGAGCGACCCAATCTCGATGGGTCAGCTTGCCGAGCGATCGTGCCTGGGCTTCAGCACTTTATAAACTTTCTAGACTGAGACGCTTCGGATCTATCAAATCAAGCAGTTACTATCGGCAATTCTAGGCTCTGTTTAGACACATCTAAAATTAGGCAGCCAAAAAAAATGGCATCTAACGTCGATCGATCTGTCTTCAGTTATCACAATAAAGTCTTTACCAATCAAGCCTCTCTCTATTATTTTTGACGCTCTGAAATGCAAAGCCAAGCCGATCTCTTTCATCCACCTCAACCCTATAAGATGTCTTTAATGTCTTAGACGTTTCAGCAATTATAAGGTGAAAAAATTGCGACCTCAGTGTAATATAAATTGAAAGGCTAACGTTGAGTAAGAATTCGTTTCCAAAAGCGTGCTAGCAACTTTCGCAAAACAAGCGCACTGTCATTATTTCAGACCTAAGTTGATGAGCAAAAAGAAAAAGATCGAACCTCTTGTTGGCGAACCACTCCTCAAGAAGGTGAAGGAACTCGAACATCTCAACAAAGAAGAAAAGGCGCGAGAGTGTGGATACTATACCGTGACCAAAAATGGTGTAGAGCGCGTCAACATGATGAAATTCCTGAATGCGCTGATTGATGCGGAAGGAATCGAATTAGATGGCAAGCAAAATACTAACGGGCGCGGTGGACGCAGTGCTAGCTATCGGATCAGCGTTCAATCGAATGGCAACCTGCTGATTGGGGCAGCCTACACCAAGCAAATGGAACTGCAACCCGGAGACGAGTTTGAAATTTCCTTGGGGCGTAAACATATTCACCTGCGTCAGGTAGAGCGACCCGGAGAAGAAGCTTCTTAAAATCGGCGATCGCTTGAGTCTAGGAACACTCTCTTCTCTAAACATTGAACCTGGGATCGCGTGTGACTCGTGAACAATCGTTTCTCTTTTTTTGGAAAAGACTTCGATTCTTTTCAAGGCATTTTTGCCCACCGAATCGGACTATGTATTAAGGTGAGGAAGATAAACTCAGGTTCGGGTTCTCTTACCTCCCTTTGATGCAATTTATGGAAAATATTGATTGGTTCGAATGTAGCACCCGCTGGACTCGCGATCGCGATTTTTGTGGGCGGTATGCTTATGATGTTTACGGGCATTTGGACGGCTCGAAACAAATAGATTTTCGTTAGGGCGCTATCTCTGAAGACGACTTCAAAGGCGAGGAGCCAGTGGGAGTTGGGGCGTTTACTGGCTCTAACTTCACGGGAATTAATAGATAAGGCAGTAACGCCTCCCGCGTCAGCGCTAGGTTGCACGCCAAATCAATGTCTTCTCGCTCTAAGAGTCCGACGATCTTGTGGGGGCTGTCGCGATCGATGACTGGTAATTGGTGCAGCCCTCGCCCTGCCATGCGATCGCGGGCCTCGCTCACCAGTTCGTCTGGGTAGATATAGAGCAATTCTTTGGTGCAAATTTCGCTCACCTTTTGGGTGAGGGGTGAATGCTCCAAGGGGCAAACTTTGAGTTGGGCTTGCGTTTGCTCCCAACGAGTAATTGAGCGATTGATATCTTGAAGCGTGACGATCCCCACAATTTGCTCTTCAGAATCCACCACAAAAGCGCTGTGGCAATGATGATCGATCAGCGATCGCCCCGCCTCAACCAGTGATAAGGCCTCAGACACCATCAAAACGCTAGGCTTCATCGCCTTCGCTACGACGATCGTTTTGAGAATTTCCTGGGTGCGATCGACTTCTATAGGAAGTTCAATTTTCTTCAAGTTTGCCCCCCGTTCGGGAAGTTGCTTAAGACGCTCAACCAGCCACACACTCAACCCCACCGCCGCCATCAGGGGTAAAACAATCCGATAATCGCGGGTCATCTCAAACAGCAGCAAAATCGATGTCAGGGGCGCATTCACGCTGGCCGCCAAAACCGCCGCCATCCCAACCATTGCATAGGCAGGGGGTGCAGCGATGCTAGAGGCAAACCAGGGCAAGGCAAAGGGCAAAATTTTCCCGTAGGTAGCACCCAGCGTTGCACCGAGAAACATAGCCGGAGCAAAGACACCACCCACCAGCCCGCTGCCCCAGCTAACCGCCGTTGCCAACAATTTGACCACCAACAGCGCCACCAGCAATCTCAGCGAAAATTCTACGTCTCGCAGCATTGCTTCTACGGTTTCGTAGCCAACTCCCAAAATTTGGGGCAGTTGGAGCGCCACCAGCCCGACAAACAGCCCCCCTACCACGGGGTGAGTTTCTCTAGGAAGTTTGCTCAACCAAATAAATCCAGGAACCTTGCCGTTGAAGCAGTTTTGCGCCCATTGCAGAGACGTGTTGTAGGCGATCGATACCAAGCTGGCACACAGCCCCAATCCCAAATAGAGCGGCAGTTCTAACGGGCTACGAGTTTCGTAAGCGGGAAGATTAAAGGCGGGTTGAGATCCCAAACCAATCTGAGCAACCAAGGCAGACACCACCGCCGCCAACAGGACGACGCTAGCCGCAGAGGTGGCGAAGGTGGTTCCCAGAACGACTTCTAGGGCAAAAAACACGCCTGCGATCGGCGCATTAAAGCCAGCCGCCAGCCCGGCAGCGGCCCCGGCTCCCAGGAGTAGGCGCTGCCGTTCTTGAGAGACCCGCAGGGCTTGACCAAGCAGAATTCCTAAATTTGCACCGATTTCGACACTGGGCCCCTCTGGCCCCAACGATGCCCCCGATCCCAGAGACACCGCCGCCGCCACCATTTTTGTGACAGGTCTGAGCACCGAGATTTCTTGACCCGCCTGCACCGAGGCGATGAGAGACGAGATCCCAGGGCCAAAATCTTTGAAGCACCAGCGCAATAAGCCAATCATGACACCGCCCAGGGTGGGAATGCAGGCTAATGTCCAGGGTCCAAGGTGGGCGATCGTTCCCATCAGATCCTCCAACATCAGGTGATGCAGAATCTCAATCAGGTAGCGAAACGTCACCACGCCCATGCCTGCACTGCCGCCAATTAGCACGGCCAAAATCAGAACAATGGTTTCAGGGGATGGTTGCAGGCGAACAGTACCGAGTAGAGGCAGTGGAGCAGGAGGGAGCGCTTGCGGTTCGGGCAACAAGTCTTTAGCTGGAGAAAAAGGCATCCCAGGTATATCGGTTAGATAACGTTAAATTTTATGTCTTGTTCTCATTGTGAGTCATGAATCACAGCTAAGACAAGTAAAGTTGCGATCGAACTTGAAGCACTAGATTTTGAAACCTTAGGCTTTGGTACAAAAGCAGAAGCCTAGACTCTCTAGGTCAGATAGATTGCCTGCAAACAGTCGAGCAGACTGCTATACAAAACACTCCCAACTCATGCTATGGATTACTAGGCGAGAAAAGAATGGACTCTGCAACAATAGCAACCTACTTAACAAGAAAATTCAAACAAATGTTGTCTGATAAGAAACATAGCGCGTTTCTTCATATAGACAAGACAAAAGGTAAACATTTCTATAAACAAATAAATGCTCGAAAAGATTCCAAAAAACCTGGGTAAACTGGATACATCAAACAAGCGCCAGCCCACAAAAAATGATATTGATCTTGAATTTTGCGATCCTGAATTTTGCCCACAACTGACCAGATTAAACTAACGTCAATTCGACGACTGGATTTTTGCCCTCACCCCCAACCCCTCTCCCCAGGGCTTTTAGCCCCATCGAATTCACGTTAAGTTAATCTATAATCCTTATCCCTAGGCAAAAAAGATGACTTCAGAAAAACGTAAATCCTGGGATGCCGGTCGATTTTTTCAAACCCTGGCATACTTTGAGGTAATTCCCTTTTTAGGCTGGTTTCAGAAGATGTTTCAAGGTGACACAAGGCAACCCGTCAACCCGCCGAGTTCTTTGTTTGATTTTTCTCGATCGTTGCCCATCAACCAGATCTGGGGCGCGCTGGATGATGGGGTCATGGGTGGCGTGAGTGCCAGTTCGTTGCAATTGGTAGATGGGGCGGCTTTGTTTGCGGGCAATGTTTCTACAGAAAATTCGGGTGGCTTCGCTTCGGTGCGGACGCGAAATTTTGAACCCGCGATCGATCTTTCTCACGCCACAGGGATCGAACTGCGACTCAAGGGGGATGGCAATCGCTACAAGTTTCTGATTCGTGACGACGACAAATGGGATAGCATCGCCTATTCCTATTCCTTCGATACTGCCAATGGCGAATGGATCACCGTTCAGATTCCCTTCGCTGCCCTACTTCCCGTCTTCCGTGCTAAAACCCTCACAGATGCAAACCCGATCAATACAAAAACAATTCGCTCTTTGCAACTTATGCTGAGTAAGTTTGAGTACGACGGTGGTTTAAATCCAAAATTTGCCTCCGGTGCGTTCCAGTTATTTGTAAGGTCGATCGCCCCTTACCCTACCTCTGGTTAAGGAGTCGATCGCTGCTAAAGCATGGAATTTGTGGAAGCATGGAGTTTTGAGCAACGCAACCCTGCCCCATCGTTTTGTAGAATCCAGAGTAGAAAAAGTTTCGCTTGTCAGTTGCGCCACTACAATGGCAGAGCCAGTTCCGTAGCTTAGAGCCGTTGCAATATCTACAGCCTCTCATTCCCAACCTTAAGTTCGATCGCCGCAATTCTGACCTCAATCAACTTCGTGACAAAGATAGAATTGCTCACGATTGGTATCGGTTTGTGCTGTCGTATCCGCCCCATTTGGTGCAAGATTATTTGCAGAAGTTTGGGGTTGATGGCGATCAGAATGTTCTTGATCCGTTTTGTGGAACTGGAACTACGGTCGTTGAGTGCAAGAAGTTAGGTATTTCGAGTGTGGGGGTAGAGGCAAATCTGATGGCGTGGTTTGCCGGAACGGTCAAAGTTGATTGGACTCCTGATGCCGATGGGCTGCTGCGCCATGCCGATCGCATTGCCGAAACGACCCAAACTATTCTCAGTCAGACAGGAGAACTGCGATCGCTGTGTGATGACAGTCTCAAACTGCTGCTCAAAAATTCCATTAGTCCTCTGCCACTACACAAAACGCTGGTTCTGTTAGAGCATATTCAACACGAGCCACGATCGCCCTATTATCAACACGAATTATTAGCGCTGGCTAAGGTGTTGGTCTATTCGGTAGGTAACTTGCGGTTTAGCCCTGAGGTGTGTGTGGGCAAGCCTAAAGAAGACGCTCCGGTTGTGGAATTGTGGCAAGCCGCCATGGGAGCGATCGCTCAAGATCTGCGTCATCTGCAAACGCTCACTCACCCTGCTGCAACTGCTGCAACCGTTCATCGAGCAGATTCGCGCCACCTCCTGCAAGTTTTGGAACCGCGATCGATTGATGCAGTGATCACCTCTCCGCCTTACCCCAACGAGAAAGACTACACTCGCGCCACCCGATTAGAATCAGTGATTTTGGGGTTCATTCGCGACAAAGCAGAACTGCGATCGCTCAAACAAGGACTGATGCGATCGAATTCTCGCAATGTATATAAAGCAGATGATGACGATCGCTATGTCGCTCACCATTAGAAATTCAGCGCATTGCTGCCGAAATTGAGGCCCGACGCATCGAACTCGGCAAAACAAGCGGCTTCGAGCGGGCATACGCTAGAGCAACTAAGCTCTACTTTGGCGGCATGTCCAAGCATTTAGCGGATCTGCGTACTGTGTTGCGTCCGGGTGCTCATCTGGCTTATGTGGTCGGCGATCAGGCTTCCTATTTGCGGGTCATGATTCGCACGGGTCAACTGTTGGCCGATATCGCTCAATCTCTTGGCTATGAAGTGGTTGCCATTGACTTATTTCGGACTCGATTGGCCACCGCCACCAAAGAACAGTTGCGCGAAGAAGTGGTTGTGTTGCGATGGATGGGTCGCGGGTAGCGCTTCCATTCGGCTTCTAAACTTCAAATATAGCTTTGGCAAGATCTTGCCCCCGTCGCGATCCCCACGGGGCAATCCATTGCGGGCCAATCGTTGAAGTCTATTTCAACAGGCTAAAATCTCCAGCAGATCAGGCTGCTAAATAATGATGAAGCATCCTCACAAGTTCCCCACATTTAAGTCTTACCGTTGAGTGTAGAGAACCTTTGGGACAGGAGTTAGAACATGATCTGAGTGAGAAGCTAGCTGAAAGCCGGAATGCAACAGTTCGCACCCTTTGGCTGATTTTTACTTTGAGCAATCTGCTTCAATCGATATCTCTTCGAGAGCGCCTTGTCCATTCAATTACCCATCCCCGATTCCATTCGCGACTAACCGCACCAACCCATTGAACTGGTATAAAAATCTGATCTGCTGGGGATTTTAGTCTGTTGAGAGCAATGGATTGCCCCGTGGAGATCGCGACGGGGGCAAAATCTAAGTCAATCTTTATCTTCAGCACGTCAACCATCTAAAGAGGTATAGCACATGAGTTTAGATACCGATATGAACACAGAAACAACTGTTGACTCTGACAGCCAAATAGTTGATTCTGGCAACCAAATAGAAGTTGATGCCGTTAGAGCGACTTCTGAGCCGACAGATAACCCAACGCAGGCAGCCGCCGAGACCGTCAACACTGAAGAATTTCGGATTCAGGGCGATGAACTTGTCACAAAGGTCAAAACCCTAATTCATGAAGGAAATATTCGCCGGATTATTCTGAAAAACGAAGCAGGTCATATATTGATCGAGATTCCCCTAACTGTGGGTGTGGTGGGCGGTGTTTTGAGTGCAGCACTCTTCCCAGTTTTGGCAGCCGTGGGCGCGATCGGCGCTGTAGTAGCACATCTGACTCTGGTGATCGAAAAGCGAGAATAAAGTGATGCAAACAAATTATTTAATTGCTGGTAGCGGTCTATCAGCACTGGTGTTTGGGGCGTTGATGGCAAAGTCGGGTCAGTCGGTGCAAATTCTCGAAGCCCATGAATATCCGGGTGGCTTTGGGCATACCTTTACAATGGCGAAGCAATATCACTTTAATGCTCAACTACATTACGTCTGGGATTGTGGCGAAGGCCACACCGTGAACCGGGTCTTGAAGAAGTTGGGCATTGATCAAGCCATCACGTTTGAGCGCTACGATCGCAATGGTTTTGACCATATGCGCCTCCCTGGCTATGCCCTGGATATTCCATCAGATGGGGATCAGTTAATTCAGCGCTTATCAACCCTGTTTCCAGATCATGCTGAACAAATCCGGGGGTTTGTTCACGAAGTCCAAAAGGTGAGTGAAGGCTTAAAGTGTGTGTCGCCTCCTGTGCGTCCGCAGTTGATTCTAAAACACTTACCTGCAACTTTAGCAACCCTTCGACACTATCGCAGCACGCTCCAAGATGTCTTTGATCAATTCTCATTGCCTCAAGCGGCACAGACTTTGCTGGCATTGCAGTGGCCAGATTTTTTGTTGCCGCCTGATCAGCTTTCGTTCTATGCCTGGGTCGTTCTATTTACGGGCTATCAAGCAGGCGCATTTTATCCGACCCAGCATTTTGAGCACGTCATTCATTCTTTGGTCAACATCATTGAGAAGAATGGGGGTAAGGTGCTGACGGATATGGAAGTGACGGAGTTTTTGGTCGATGGCAAAACCGTGAAGGGTGTGAAAGCGATCGATCGGAGAACCCATACAACCCGTGAATTTCTGGGTGAAACTGTGATCTGTAATATTGATCCCAAAAAGGCTGCCCAGATGATTGGCATTGAGAAGTTTTCTCGTGCGGTGCAACAACGCTTGAACTATGAGTATTCGCCCTCTAACTATATGGCGTATTGCGTTGTTAAAGATTTAGATTTGCGGGATTATGGCTTTGGTTCTTGGAATATATTTCATAGCGAGTCTGTTGATCTCAATCAGGCGTTTGCAAAGATGTATGAGCAGAATGATTTCTCGCATCCAAGTTTTGCCATCACAACGCCCACATTATTAACTCAGGCAAAGCGCGACTGCCCAGAAGATTGTCAGATTATTGAATTTCTCACGGTTGCAAATTACGATTACTTCAACCGACTACAAAATCGCGATCGCAAAGCCTATGACCGCAAAAAAGCAGAAATTCTCGAAACGATTCTAGATGTGGTTGAGCAACACTATGTTCCCAATATTCGTGAGCATCTTGTGTTCAAGATTACGGGCAGCCCGACCACCAATGAACGCTTCTGTTGGTGTCCCCAGGGCAATTCCTACGGTTCTAGCCTCACTCCAAAAAATATGGGACTGGGTAGACTCAATCACAACACCTCTCTGAAGCATTTTTACTTCTGTAATGCCTCATCGGGCTATCCAGGGTTTGCACCAACCTTCTGGACGGGTGCAATGTTATATCAGCGATTGTCGGGCGACCCGTTGGTAACGGCAGGATCAATCTAATCTGTGATCTAATCTGTAAATCGGAGCAGTAGCCATGAAGATTGCCATCATTGGGGGCGGTGCGAGTGGGATGATTTCTGCCTATTTGCTCGATCGCCAGGGGCACGAAGTAACTGTGTATGAACGGCAACCCGTCTTAGGGGGGCATATTCGCACCTTGAATAAAAACATTCCTGCTCACCCAAAATGTCCTGAACTGTTGGAAGCTGGAGTGCTGGAATTTCCGGTTGAGTTTACAAATTTTCTCCACCTCATGCAGGATTTAGACATTCCCTTAGAACCTGTAGAGATTGGTTCTGGGTTGTTCTTTCAGAATGGTCGCTATTTCCTTTCACCCGCAATGATTGAGCATAATTTTCAGGGGTTAAAAAAGTGGCGCAAACTGCTTCAGATCGATGGAATTTATGCCAGTTCGATCGGGCTTTGGCTCAAGACTCATCTCGCCTCTCGTGCCAGCCTTCAGGGCCAGCCTTTGTCGGCGTATCTGATCCCTGAATTTGCCCGATCGACGTGGGTAAAGCTGCTGACGATGTATAGCTATTCTATGCCCTATGAAACGATCGCTAACTTTCCGGCGGATCTAGCAATTCCAGCATTGCGGCAATATGTATTTAGCCATTGGGTTCGCATTCGAGGAGGGGTATATTCTTACATTGAAAAATCCTATCGCGGTTTTCGGGTGAGTTGGTTCTCAACACCGAAATTAGGGCGATTCAGCGATCGAATCATGGGGTGCAAATTCAAGGAAACATCACGAACAGTTCTATGTTCGAGCGATCGTTTGACCAAGTAGTATTTGCAACCCCACCCGATCAAGTTTTGCAGCTATTGTCTGATCCTCGACCCGAAGAAGTGCGTCGTTTTCAGGCATGGCGGCCCAATTATGCGACGACGATTTTACATTGCGATCGACAGTTCTATGAACCCTATGGCATCCAAAAAGGCTCTGAATTTGATTTTTTCCAAACAAATGGAGGCTGGGGCTATAACGCTTGCCTAAACCAGCTTTGTGGAATCACCTCAAATCAAGCCTATAGTCTTGCCTTTAATCTCAACACAACGATCGATCCAGCAAAAATTATCCATGTGCAACAGCACCATACCCCGTTCTATACCGTTGCATCTTTCCAGCATCGCGATGAAGTCATTGCAACAAATGGTGCAAACAATACCTATCACGTTGGAGCCTATCTAGGAGATGGTTTACATGAAGGGGCAGTGACATCAGCGATCGAGGTTGCCCAAGCGATCGGATACGCTAACGCTGAAAAACCTCTGCCGTCGGTTCCTTCTAGAGCCGGACTGTCATTACATTAAGGATCGTGGATTCAATAACCTATAAAACTCATAAGTCTCTGCTGTCCTCATCCCCAACCTTTCTCCCCAGGCAGAAGAGAGCTAAAATTCTGGTTTCCTCTCCCAATCTGGAAGAGGGCGCAGGAGTCCGGTTTCCCTTCTCCCAGCTTGGGAGAAGGGGGCAGGGGATGAGGGCAAAGATCTCCGGCATTGATAAGCCCACATTCCTAAGGAACTAAGGGTTCTGAAGCGACTTCTGCTAAGCCAACAGACTCTAGCAAACTTGCCCAGTTTTGACGGGTTTTAGTATCTTGTGGAGAAGCGGTTAGGCGTTCAGCGTGCTCTGTCAGGGTCTCATGCCAAATGCCTTTAGCTTCATAGTGAGCCATGCGATCGCTATGAGAAGCTGATTCTAATTTTTTCTCTAGATCAGGGTGCTCGACTCGCCGAACAGCCCCATTAACATAGACAAACTGATCCTGGTTTTGGGCATCGCAGTAAACAAGATAGTACCAATGGTAATCTTTACCCGTCTCCAGAGCAACGGTTGAAGGTAGAGGTAGATTAACAATTCCAGCGGGGGTTCCTTTTCCGACAGCCTTGTTGGTGTAGACCGTCTTGTCTTGATTGTCCTTCAGCACAAACTCTACTGAATAGTCAGATGTGAGGGTATAGGGCACAAAAAACCAGAAGGTAGGAGACTTGGCGAGGGTCAACCCTGCACTCGTATCAGGCACTAAGGCCGTCAGCGGCGGCTTATTGGGAACCGAACAAGCTCCACGGCTACCACCTCCCCGGCGTTTCCGAGGTCTACCAACATCTGAAAAATCCACCCGATTGAAGCGCGATCGCGTTTGGCTAACAGTCCCAGGCTTGGTGGATAGAAGGGTTGTAGGAGATAAAGTTGTTGTGGCGGCAGGCGTTGCTAAAGCAAGTTCGCTCAATAGACATTGCACGATCGCCCCCATCATGATCATTCCGCCGAACGGCAAGGTCTTTCTAGTCATACTGAACATCCTGTTAACTGCAAACGGGTTACTACAAATTTCGATTCTGGTAGACGGTGTAAGCCACCACACTGCCCCCTGTTGCAACTAAACTCAATGCCGCTGGAATCAGCGGCATCCACCCACCCTTGGGCAAAACAATAAAGCACACACCGACTAGAGTTCCTAAAGCAGCGCTGCTTGCTAGCCCTAAACGCAGCGGCGATCGAATCCATAAAACCAGGACACCCCCAACTAGAGACCACGCCCCAACCCAAAGGGTGACTCCCCATGGCGGCAACCACCACAGCAGGGGACGCTGATCTAGCACCGCACTAATAACCTGACTCACCATATGGGCATGAATCATCACTCCTGGCATTTGCTCCGATCCCTGCGCTGAACTGTAAGGAGTTGGAGAATAATCTTTAAAACTCTGAGCAGTTGTGCCAATCAGGACAATCCGATCTTTAATTAAGGTAGAAAGTTCCGCCTCTGACAAATTGAAGAGATCAGTCAGGGTAACTTGCGCTGACACCGCTTTGGAGGAGCGATAGTTGAGCAACACTTGGTAGCCCAAGTCATCTAACTTTTGGTAGCCGCCCGTTTGGGGTTCAAGTTGTTTAAAAATAGCCCTCCCGATTCTGACTTCTCCTTGGGAGTCGCGTTCAACTTGAATGTTTTGCTCAAGGAGATAGGATTGAGCCACGCGCAGGCTAAAGGAGATATCGGTGACACAAAGCGAATTTGGGTTCGGAGCCATCGCCAACAGTTGACGGCGCACCACCCCATCCGAATCGATCGGAAAGTCACTAAAGCTCAAGCGATCCTCAGAAACGTCAGGAGGATGCCTCGTGCCAGACCGTTCACCGCTATCTCCAACTTCGCAAATTTCGATGAGATTCTCATTTTGAAGATTAGTTTTCAGGTTTGCATGGTTTTGAGTGATCGGGAAGTCGCGATAGACATCTAAACCGATGACTCGTGCTTGATGAGTTTGGAGTTTCTCTAGCAGTTGAGCCAGTGTCCGATCGGAGAGCGATGAACCTCGCCTTTCCTGCGGATTTTGGCTCTGAACATCTTTTTCTGTAATCGTCACCACTAAAAGTCGAGGGTCGGGCGATTCAGCAGGTCTCAGCCTCATCAGTTGATCAAACGACTGCAATTCCCAGTTTTGCAAAGTTCCTAGCTGTCGCACCCCGATCACAAAGGCCGTCACGATCGCGCTGGCCAACAGTAAGATTTGGAGGCGCTGTTTGCGAGTTGCGGGTAAACGGTCGATCGCTAAGGAGCCACACAATGCCCGCCAGGTCGTTGGCTCTTCACTCGGATTTTGGCAAATAATTGGCAGCCAAGTGGCACATGGAAAGTCATCTTCTAGCTTTTCCAGCCTTTCCCTTGCCTCGCGAACCGCCGCATATAAAGATTTCCCCTGAGAAAAGGCACTCAAAAAATGCTTAAAAAATTCTTGAGCAACCACATCCGGCACAAGTTCTCGCATGACAATCACCTGCGGAATATGCAAATCCGCTAGCGACTGTGCCAAGCCCAACCCATCACAAGAGTTGAAAATGACCAGCTTTAAACCGCGACTGATGGCTGTTCTGAGTGCATTCCTGAGTTGCTTTAGCGTCAGACTCTCCGTTGGGTTGATATAAATTCGACCCGTATCTTCCTCGGTTTGGCTATGTCCTGCAAAAAACAAGATATCCCAACCTTTTTGATCCCATAGGTGTTCATCTAGTTCCCAGTGATAGGGTTCTTCGAGAAACATTGAGACGGCATCTGGTGCTACTTCTAGTAGCTTGCGGTCTGACTGAAGATTAATGCCATCCTGATCTCCCAAAACGGCTAAGATTCTGACAGACCCAACGGGAGTTTGAGATTGGGGGGTAACTCGCCCATACTCCTGCACACTTAAGGCAACTTCCGCACGGGGATAGTCTTCAAAGAAATTCCACAAATGCCAGGGGATCTGTCTCAGAGAATTGTCATTTGTCTCAATGATCACGCGCACTTCATCGGTGGGGTCTAGCTCTCTGCTCAACTTGCGATCGATGGGCAGAAATGACTCCGAATTAAGCCAGGCATTGATCTGAAGTTTTAACCGTTTAGATAGATCACTAAACTCAATTTCAGAAAAGTGAGTGACCCCTCCTGGCTCGATCGTAATGGCACGGGTCGGCGGAGCACTTCGTTCGCGATAAAACTCACGATAGAGCAACTGCCAGTGCCGATACAGTTGATCAATCTGTGGAGCGGGAGGTAAACCACCTGAACACTTGGTTGCATAGCGATTTTTGGCAACTTCGCGCGGCGAATCACCCACTGCCTGCGACACTTGAGCCGTGATATTTGGACAGCCGCTTTGCAGATCGCCGAAACCCAGGTTGATGACAACTAATTTACTCATTCCCATCTCTCTAGCAGTTAGAGAACAAAATCCTCAGTCACCCTAACATTATCGCAAGCTACCTGGATGCTAAAGCAGTCTCCTGGCAATCCTTTAAAGGATCTGAGTTGAATGTAGTTATCGTGGCTTCTTGCACAAACTTCCTGTAAAGTTTCTCCAGACTCAGACAGCATGATCAACTTGAGCCTAGACGTTAAACGGGGGCTGCCGCTCCCTGGAAAAAGCTGCACCAAAACCCCGATCGTTCCATCTACGTTTGAATTGAGTCCCAGTGACAGCGCCACGGACTGATCACCAAGCTGCATCCCAAAGTCAATTAACTTAGCGCGTCTAGTCTCAGTTTTCAAGGCAGTCATGCTCCTAACTGAGACTAAATCTAGTTTGTCACTGTCTAAAACCGCTTCTATTGTCTGCCAACCCGCATCAAAAATGCCTTCTAGCCAGTTTTTTAAGTTGATGATTGAGTCAGTAGAAGATGATGTTGTCGTCACGGACGCTTGCTGAAGCCGATGGAGATATGCCGGAAACTCTGAGAGCGATCGCAACTGACTGAGAGGCACTTCTCGATCGACGGTCTGAGCAAACCCCAGCAAAGTTGCTTCTTTGAGGTTCTGGCTGATGTGCACAGCAATATATCCCATCCGGTCTGACTCAACATCAGGTGGAATCTGCATCACCTGGTCATCGGTCAAAACTGGACGACATTCGAGCCTACCTAGCTGTTTGACCCACAAATCTGCAACATCCATCATAGTGGCAATCATTGGGTTGCGGCTATCACTCAGACTTACGTCTGCTTCAAACCCCAAACAACGGAGGTAAAAGTCAACAGCATAGACCGCCAGGGTATTGAGATAAACTTGTTTAGCTTTGAAAGGGATGGATTGCCATTTTTGATAGCGCTGGGCGATCCTATGCGCCTCAAACGACAATGGCACAGTAAAAATCAAAGGCTCAACGGTTGGACTCATTCTCTATCTCTCTAGGTATCTTGAAGGTATTTCCTGAAATAGGGCATCAATTCTTTTAGCTGACGATTAAAAAACGAGCACAGCGTCTGAACTGAGATATCCAAGCTTTCGGCAATTTCCAACCAGGTTTGATCCTCAACGAATCTAGACCACGCCAGCAAGTGAAAAGTCACCTCTGGATGCTCTCTAAGCCTTTTTTTCTGAAGCAGATTCTCCGGATCATCTTCGAGAAACTGTTGCAGCAGTTGAGCGGCACAGAGAGTTTCCTCTGGCAAGATGAGGCTGTCTAAGTCGTCTAATGAGGGAAGATGAGTAATTTGTCCTGTCTTATCAGACTTTGGAACCTGGGTAATTCCTTGTTTTCTATAGTCATTAACAACATCAATAAATTGAAAGTTCAAACGAAAGTTGACCCACGCCAACACAGGGTATTCTGAGTTGTAACTATCAATTTTTTGACAAGTTTCAAGCAGGGTTTTCTGGAGAGCCTCATTGTAAAGATCTTCGTAAAGACTCGTAGACCATAGATGTTTTTGGGGATGAGCTAACCTGCCCGATTTCATAATTTCAGAGATCAGTTGATTGAGAGCAACTTGCCTTTGAGGGCTTTGTGCAGGGTGTTGCTGAGCTTCTTTCGCTTGCTGTTGAAGTCGCTGATCGAGATCATCATTCGGTGAAGCACCTTGAAAGCGCTGGTTCACCATCTAAGTCTCCTTGCTTTTCTAGAACGGTAGATAACACTTCACCATTAAAACTGCGATCGCAGGTAAAAAACTGCAATCGTAGATAATTTTAGTCTGGTGATGTGGAATCGGTGGAACTGATTTGAGTAAAACTAGTAGATCTTGCACTCCAGAATATTTTATCTCTAGTAGTTTCCACTCCTGACACTAACCACCAATCGAAGACTAGCAAGTTACCAGTTCTATACAAACAACTCCTAATTCGCCAGTTTTGGGCTTAGAACTCAATCATTGAGACTGCACAATATACAAGGATAAAAGGATAAAAGGTAGTTGCACCCATTCTAAAGACATCATTAAGAAATTCCAGCGATCGTGAGCGATGAGCGTTTTTCGGCAGCAATCTTGACTTTCAATTAGCATGGTCAACTAAACCCGGAGGAGTTGACGAAAATTGTTGAGCGTATCTCGTTCCTGTGCCACCCGTCCTCTCTGGAAAGGGATTGGGGTTTGGCATGAAGCCTCCTAGCAGGAGGAGCATAATCTGCAAAGCAGATATCTGAAAAATTACAAGTGTGTTCATGTATCTGGCAAGTCAATTTTGGATCTGAGAATCCTGGGGGCTGAGAGTTTATCATCTGAGCTTCTGCTTACTATTCCGACCCATCAGCAAGATGTTAGGCATTTTGTAACATAACTTAACAATTGAGAGCACTCCCTGTTTGATGGACAAAACTCAAACCCCTCTCACGCCTTCCCTAGGGCGGACAAAGGAGTTCTTGAACTCTGACTCGCTCTACTCCGCTTTTACTCTTGTAAGCTTTTACTCTTGTAAGAAGGGCTGGGAGATTCTACCCTTGTTGAGAAGGGTAGGAAAATAAAGGGAGTAAATTTATCAGCCAACCAAGTGACCCTCCCCTCAACTTGCCCAACGCTCTGCCTGCTGAAACTTTAAATTTTTTAGAAGAAGGTATGTACTTTTGTAAAGAGTTGCATAATTCCTGAGCTTCGAGTTCTAAAGGGTAGGTAGGAAGTTCAATTGATGGCTGCTATGTGAGCAAATCGTGAGCAAATAATTATCCTTTGCTCAACTTACATAAGCTCGATCGACCTAGCACAGAGCAACTTCATCAAAATCCTCAGTTTGCAAGACTAGTTGGCAGATAGATCTTTAGAGTATTTAGGGGATTTTAAAGTACTCAATGAAGGATGCTTAAAGATACCCTTGGCCGAAGATTTATGAATCAATTAACATGAATTTGACTGAGAAGCTGAAATCTTTCTGGACATAATGTTCTCTGATTTGACTTATATAGTTGAGACGCTTTCATCCATACAGTGGGTTGATCAAAAACCGTAGTAAAAATATGATCAAAAGTCGTGATGAAAAGCAAGAAAAGTCTTTGCAGATTAATGACATATAAATCTGTAGGTCAATTTAAGAACTGTCCTGAGAGAGGCGACAACTGAAAGCACTACTTATAGAGTAATTTGTGACAGCAGCGCATCGACTTTCTTGTTGAAGAATTTGATTTTTGTACGCAGTTAAGCATCTAAAAAACAAGCTTAAAAGTTTCTAATAAGCTTTTGGCAAAGTTTCTAGAGGCAAATAGAAATAATCAAAAAGCCATCTTATCTAGGTTTGTGTAATTTGTTTTTTGGCTTCCTAGAATAGTTTCTATTTGCTAATAGCTGTGAGTCTATCAACTGCAAAAAGTGAGCGATACATTAAGACTTGTGGTGGTGAGAATTTTCTCTTGTTTGGCATGATTAAAGTAAGGAAGTTGCGGCTTAAAGCTAACATCATGAAGACAAGATAAAGAGAGTAATTTCTGAAACTTTTCGAGCAACATTTCGTCAATTAAAACTGTTGAGTTCAGGTTAATTAGCTGCCTATGAGACTTTTACTAGTTGATGATGATCAGCACATTACTGAACTTCTTGAAGAGGTTCTCACAGACCAGCACTATGTGGTTGATATTGCAGGTGATGGTCATGAAGCATGGGACTATGTGAAGACATTTGATTACGATTTGCTCATGCTAGACGTGACACTTCCAAAGCTAGATGGCATTAATCTTTGCCATCAATTGCGTTCTCAAAAATATCACATGCCAATTCTCATGTTGACCGCCCGTGATACTACCACAGATCAGGTGGCTGGGCTGGATGCAGGAGCAGATGATTACGTTGCAAAACCTTACAAATTACAAGAACTGCTCGCTCGTATTCGCGCCTTAGTACGTCGAGGAAGCCCGTCCTTACCCCCTGTGTTGAAGTGGGAAAATTTGTGTCTTGATCCCAATACAACGGAAGCAAATTATAAGGAGCAGCCCTTGAAACTGACTCCAAAAGAGTATCGATTGCTGGAGCTTTTCTTGCGTCATGGCTGCCGTGTGCTCAACCGTAGCGAGATTATGGAAAACCTTTGGTCTTTTGAGGAACCTCCAGAAGAGGATGCCGTTAAAGCTCTGATCAAACGTCTGAGACAAAAATTGAAGGGGGTTGGAGCCGTTGATGACTTCATTGAAACAGTGTATGGCTTGGGTTACCGCCTCAAGTCGAGTTCCCAGCCAGAGCTTTAGAGACATTCACTGGCGTTTTACTGTTGGCTTACGTGACAGCAATGACCGCGATCTTTGGAGTTTCAGCGATCACTGTTTACTTCTTTTTTTACGAGAACCGTAGCCAACAGTTGAATAGCCAGTTGCTGACTTTAGTTCAGGCGGCCGCACCCAGCATAGAAACTGTTAAAACTCGCGGAAGCAAAAGCTTGGACAAAGACCTTCCTTGGCACGACCTCTTTTCTAACAAAGAGCAGAGCTTAGAATGGTTTACTGCCAATGGTAAACTGTTGGCAAAAGAGGGAACCTATTTTCCCACGATTCCCTTGGCCAAGCACTTAACGTCTTCGTCTCACGTCAGTACTCCGGTGGTCGAATCTCAGGGGCATCTGCGAATCATGACGATCGCGGTCTACACCAACACTCCAGATAAAACAACCCTGCAACTACAAGGCTATTTGCGGGTGAGCCAATCGAACCAGCGCTTTGAAGCCTCCTTAGGTCAGTTGCGACTAGGACTGATTCTAGGAGGAATTATTGCTTTAATGCTCGCTAGCATTAGCAGCCTTTATCTCACCCAGCAAGCCGTGAAGCCAATGAGGCTGAGCTTTCAGCGACTAACCCGATTTGCTGCGGATGCTTCCCACGAGTTACGCAATCCGCTCACCCGAATTGGTATCGCCACTGAAATTATGCTGAGCCACCCAGAGCAACTGAAGCCCGCAGACGTAAAGAAACTGGAAACCATCACCCTTGCCACTGAGCAAATGAGGTGCTTGATTGATGACGTACTTTTTTTAGCTCGGACTGATGCAACTTATCCTCCGAGTAAGCAAGAAGAGAGTTCTATCAATTTAGATCAATTGCTCGAAACATTAGTGGAGCGCTTTAAACCTCAAGCTCACGTTAAGGGGATCGATTTTCGAGAGCAGTTTCTGCCTGACCTGTTTGTTAAGGGAAGCTCTACACCATTGGATCGTTTGTTCTCTAATCTGCTAGAGAATGCATTGAAATATACCAACCCAGGAGGCAAGATAGTTGTCTCCATGCAGAAATCTAGACAGAGTGTGGTGGTTTCTGTTGAAGACACGGGTATTGGCATTCCCTCTGAGTATGCGCCATTTATTTTCCAGCGTTTCTGGCGGGCCGACCAAGCCCGATCGCAGGAGCAAGACGGGTTTGGGTTGGGGTTGGCGATCGCCCAAACGATCGCCAAACAGCACCATGGAGAAATCACGGTTAGTAGCCAGGTAGGGGTTGGTAGTCGTTTTCAAGTGCGCTTACCCTTGGCTTAGAGACAATGCCAAGAGAAGATGTGCCACTTAAATAACTGTCTCAAATAGAGTGTTTTATGTAGAGCTATTCTGCCAGTGTTTACAACAGTCAGGGCAAATTCAATACGCATCATTAGATTTCTATCATCACTGCCATCCTCATCTAGAGTTATGTTAGATAGGGCTGTGTGGGGCAGGGTGATATCTACGAGTGTCTTTTCTACTAACGCGGTCGGTTCTTGAACTTGCACTGGTTTTAATTTATACTGGTCTTATTCATAAATGCAGCAGGGGTAAGACGTTCGCACGACGATCATGGCCCAGAGTCCAGCTTAAAGCGATTTCCTGAAAATAATTTGCCGTTCGCTGTAGAGGAGCAAGATCCTAAGCCTCTACGATCGATCCCCACCTACTTAGTGATTTTATTACTAGAGATCGCCTAATATAGGTTTCTAGTTCAGACAAATTTGTAATTCAGACTAAGAATTTCAGGCTGCACCGTATAGATTCGAAAGCTAGGTATAGTTGCCCTGTTGGTTCGCCTGACAGTGCTCATATTTCCCCACGAAGGTCATAGAGATCAGGTGTGCTCCAATCAGTGCTGTTCACTCATTTGGAAGTATGATTTCATCATCTTGTGCAATAGTTATAGGGCCTATGTACCCCAACAATTTTTCCTCAAGGCGGGCTGAGTCTCACTCGGTGTCCCGTGGGTTTTTGATGTCGGCGGCTTTGGCTGCTGCCGCGATCGTCGGCACTATCACTCCGGCTGAAGCTGTCAACTTCAACTTTAGCTATGCGCCAGGGACTTCGTTAGAGCAAATGCTCGGCTTTGAAATGGCGGGCAGTGTGTGGGCGAGCCACTTGTCTGATAAGGCAACCATCAATATTCATGTCGAGATGAGCGATCAATTACCGCCAGGTGTAGTCGGCGGAGCGCTTCCAGGGATGCACGCAGATCAGCGCTATGAGACTTGGAGAAATCAACTCGCAGGCGATCGCAAGTCAGCCGATGATCAGTTCATTTTCAACAATCAACAAGACGACGCAGACAAGTTTACGGCGCTGATCGATGGTTACAAAATCGATAACAATTATGCCCTGAAAATGACTCGCGCCAATGCGAAGGCGGTGGGCATGATTGCAGGCAACGACAAAGCGCTAGATGGCTACACACTCATGAACAAACTGACGAATCAGTCTGTTGTCTGGAACTATAACTATGCCAGCAACAATGTTCCCAAAGGCACTATGGATTTCCTCAGTGTCGGAATTCATGAGTTGACTCACCACCTGGGCGTTGTGAGTGGAGTTGATAAAGCGGGATGGTTAACGCAGAAAACCCAGTATGATGCAAGCCATCAAAGTGATTTTTATGCCACGTTGGTTGGCAAGTTAAACAATGCTACCCCACTCGATCTGTTTCGCTTTTCGGCAGAAAGCGTCAAGCAGGCCGGTTCGGGTGACTCTTGGATTGATATGTCGGTGGGTGGCAAGCCTTACTTTTCGACGGATGGCGGTAAGACTGTGCTGGGCTATTTCTCCACCGGAGATGAGACCAGTCTGGGGGGAGATGGCAACCAGGCCAGCCATTGGAAGCAACAGAACAATCCTTTGGGCATTTTAGATCCGGTTCTGCGATCGGGGCAGCGTAGAAGTATCACCGCCCTCGATCGCCAGTTGTTAGATGCGATCGGCTGGGATTTGCGATCGGGAGAAACAAATCTAGAAGCCCTTCTGCGCCAAGCAAAACAACGCCTGGCACGGCGAATTGGCAAAACAGTCGAGTGGGTAGACGCAAACCCGGCCGCGGCAGCCTCACTTTTGACCCAAGACCGCACTCAAGACGTGCAAAAAATGATTGAGACAAGCAGAGTCTACGACTGGCGTGCCTCTAGTAGCAGTGGTTTTTGGCAAGATGGGCTGTGGCAGCATTTCTTGTGGGAAGAAATCTCTGAACCAGTGACCTATCAACCTAAAGCAACTCGTGTACCAGAGCCTACTACGGTTGGTGGTTTGCTCTTGGGAGGTGGCTTGTTGGGGATGCGCTCTTTGTTCAAGCGCCGCGGTCAGAGACGGATCAATAAGCAATGATTGCCCCCAGAGAGTGCTTTGCTCGATCGCAGAATTTGCTCAGCCACACATTTTGGCTTTTGCCCTTTGTCTTTTATCTATTCCTAGAGGTAGGGGCAGGGGTGAATGCTTCTGCTGAGGTTGTGCGCGATGCGACTCTGCCTAACAATTCTGTGGTCACTCCCAAGGGCAGTACCTTTGAGATTACGGGGGGAACTACCGCAGGGAGCAACTTGTTTCATAGCTTTGAGCAATTTTCGGTTCCCACGGGCGGCACGGCATTTTTCAACCATGAGGGCGCGATCGAGAACATTATCAGTCGAGTCACAGGAACCTCTGCTTCTAGCATCGACGGTTTGATTCGCGCCAACGGAACCGCCAATTTGTTTCTGCTCAACCCGAATGGGATTATTTTTGGGAGCAATGCTGCCCTCAATATGGGTGGTTCGTTTGTCGGGAGTACAGGCAACAGCATCAAATTTGCCGATGGTAGAGAGTTTAGTACCGTTAATCTTCAAGCTTCACCCTTGCTGTCTGTCAGCGCTCCTATTGGCTTGCAGTATGGGGCAACGCCGGGGGAGGTTCGAGTGCAGGGGCAGGGGAACAATCTGTTTCTTAATTCTCCAAGCAACCCCTCGGTGAATCGCTCCGATCGACCACCCGGTCTGCAAGTCAGCAGTGGACAAACTCTGGCACTCGTGGGGGGTAATGTCACCCTTGAAGGTGGCAACCTGACGGCCGCAGGCGGACGCATTGAGCTAGGCAGTGTAGGTGAAGCGGCAACGGTGACACTAACACCGACTCACCCTGGTTGGTTCTTGGGCTACAGCAACGTTGGGCGCTTTCAAGATATCCGTCTCTCCCAGGCAGCTTCCCTTGAAGCCAGTGGCAACCGTGGAGGCAGTATTCAGGTGCAGGGACGGAACATCAGCCTCACGGATGCTTCAGCCATGCTGGTAGACACTTTGGGCAATGGCACAGGTGGGAGATTAGCCCTCAAAGCCACAGACTCAGTGCAAGTCAGTGGCTTTTTCTTTCCCGCCTACGGGTGCGCCGTTTGTGAGCCGCTTATCTACGGATGTGGCTCCGGGTGCGATCGGTCGGGGGGGGCAGTTAACCATTGAAGCGGCTCGCTTGTTGATTGCCAATGGCGGTCAAATATCGAGTGGAACCTTTGGTGCGGGAGATGCAGGTTCGTTGAGGGTTGCGGTTCAAGATGTAGAAATTAGTGGAAGTTCGCCCATTGGGCCTAGCGGCTTGTTTGCCCCAGTAGAAACGCTCGCTACGGGTAAGGGAGGGGACTTGGCGATCGTCGCCGATCGCTTGCGAATCGCCAATGGAGCACAGGTGGCCGCAAGTACATTTGGCTTGGGAGATGCCGGAGATT
This sequence comes from Leptolyngbyaceae cyanobacterium CSU_1_3, assembly GCA_012034655.1. GTDB lineage: Bacteria > Cyanobacteriota > Cyanobacteriia > Leptolyngbyales > Leptolyngbyaceae > JAAUOZ01. The sequence goes on from JAAUOZ010000035.1 coordinate 26,272, forward strand.
TGACGGTTCAGGCCAATGCAGCACAACTGATTGGTACTTCCCCAGAAGGCTTTACAAGCGGATTGTTTGCCAACGTTGAGGAAGGAGCCACGGGTAATGGCGGAAATTTGACGCTCAACCTCGATCGCTTGCAAATCACCGATGGTGCACAGGTGGCAGTGAGTACATTTGGCAATGGAAATGCCGGAGCCTTAACCGTTCGAGCGAAGGATGTGGAAGCGATTGGCATCTCGTCGATTGGTTCGAGTGGCTTAGTCGCTGCCTCTAGAGCCATTGGCAATGGCGGAAAGTTGACGATCACAACGGATCGCTTACGACTGATTGATGGCGGGCAGATTGCAACTGCAACCGGGGGATCTGGAAATGCAGGCGATTTAACCATCACAGCTTCTGAATCAGTCGAACTCATTGGCTCGACTGCATTGGGGCGTAGCGGCTTATTTTCGAGTGCGATCGTCGGAACAGGAGATGGGGGCGATCTGAAGGTCTCGACCGATCGATTAGTGGTCAAAGATGGGGCAACTATTAGCGTCAGCAACTTCTCTAGCCGCAACCCTAGCACCCCAGCAGGGCAAGGAGGCGCAGGAAACTTGAATGTCAACGCTAACTTCGTTTTGCTTGACCAACAAGGAATCCTCACGGCAGAAGCAGCAGCAGGAGAGCGAGGAAACATCACTCTTGAATCGGGAACTATTCTGATGCGTCAGGGCAGTGCCATTACGACCAATGCTCAAGGGACAGCCACCGGGGGAAATATCACCCTCAACACCGATATTCTCGCCGCTTTTGAAAATAGTGACATCACCGCAAATGCCCAACAAAGCTTTGGAGGACGAGTCATTATCAAGGCTAGAAGCATTTTGGGTACACAGTTTCGATCGCAACCCACCGCCGAAAGTGATATTACAGCTTCTTCGGCATTAGGGGCTGAATTTAATGGGGTCGTCGAACTCAATACCCCAGATGTTGACCCTAGCCAAGGCCTCGTTGAGCTGCCCAGCGATGTCGTCGATCGCAGCACACAAGTTGCCGCCGTTTGTCGGGGATCGGGGGGCAATGAATTTGTGATCACTGGGCGAGGCGGGCTTCCAGAAGTTCCTGCCCAAATTCTTAGAGATGGAACCATTTGGGAAGATCTGCGCCTAACCCAGAGTGGCAGCCAAAATTTGGGAGCCAGAAACCCAAAATTTTCACCATTCCAAGATTCACCACCTGCGCCCCAATCGCCGATCGTAGAGGCCAGAGGATGGATAATGAATGCGAAGGGTGAAGTGACCCTTGTCTCTCAGTTTCCTCAATCAACCCCTGGTCTATCTCACGACTCATCAGCCCAGTGTGCAAGTTCTACACAGTGATGGCAAAACTTCAGTGGCGTAATTGTTCTCGGCAAGTGCGATCGTTTCTCCGGTCAGTTCGCGCTAGTGTATGGCTGGCAGTGTTGACGCTTGTTCTGGTGACAGGTGGGGTTCCGGTGGTCGCCCTCGATCGCGCCCCATTGCCCCTAGAGACTCATTTAGCCAGGTCAGAGGCTCAGTCTATAGCGACACCAAGCTTTTTAGAACAGGGGCAAGCACTCTACCAGGCGGGACGTTTTTCTGAAGCAATAACACTTTGGCAACAGGCTGCCCAAGAGGCCCAGACGCGAGAGGATCGCTCTAATCAAGCCTTGAGCCTCAGCTACCTATCTTTGGCTCATCAGAAATTAGGCGCATGGGATCAAGCCAAGCAAGCGATCGCCAAAAGCCTAGAGCTTCTCAACTCGCAGACTCGCTCAAAGGAGCCAGAGCTTGCGGTTTTGGCTCAAGTGCTAAACACCCAGGGTAGTATTCAACTGGCAATGGGGCAAGCAGAAGCCGCCCTGATCACCTGGCAGCAGGCAGAAAAAACCTACGCTCAGGGAAAGGATGAAGCGGGCACTATCGGGAGTCAAATTAATCAAGCACAAGCTCTGCAAACACTGGGGTTATATCGTCGCGCTCAGGTGTTGCTTCAAGCAGTCAATGACCGCCTGCAAACTCAGCCCAACTCTAAGCTCAAAGCTTTGAGCTTAAAGAGCTTGGGCACGGTGTTGCAAGTGACAGGCAACTTAGGGGAATCTCAGACCGTTTTAAAGCAAAGCCTAGCGATCGCCGAACAGCTAACGCCCCCTATCAACCCTAGCGAGACGCTGCTTAATTTAGGGAACACCGTGAGGGCATTGCAGAATACTCCAGCGGCGTTGAGTTTTTATCAACAAGCAGTGGCATCTGCACCTACCCCGATCGCGAAGCTCAGAGTTCAACTCAATCAACTCAGCCTGCTCATTGAAACCAAACAATGGTCAGAAGCTCAAGCATTAGCGGTGCAAATTCAGCCGCAGGTGGCCAACCTGTCTCCCAGTCGGGGTGCAGTCTATGCTCAGGTCAATTTTGCAATCAGTTTGATGACCGTCCTAGAGGAGCAGCGAAGCAATAATAAGACTGGCATCACTAATGCACCGCTTTTTACACCCGGGGCGATCGCCCAACTTTTGGCAACCACAATACAACAGGCAAAGACGCTTCAAGATTCTAGGGCCGAAGCCTATGGATTAGGGCAACTTGCTAGTTTATATGAACAGACTCAGCAGTTGGCAGAAGCCAAAGATCTGACTCAGAAAGCCCTAACCTTAGCTCAGGCAACCAATGCTTCAGATATCGCCTATCGCTGGCAGTGGCAGCTAGGACGAATTCTGAAACAACAAGGAGTGATGGACAACCAAAAAGTAGGCGCGATCGCCGCCTATAGTGAGGCTGTGAAAACGCTACAATCCATTCGTCGAGATTTGTTAGCAACTAATCCCGAAGTGCAGTTTTCTTTTCGAGAGGGCGTAGAGCCAATTTATCGAGAACTCGTCGAGCTATTGGTTCAACCTGATGCTAGTGCTGAGAATCTGCAACAAGCTCGTCGAGTGATTGAAGACCTTCAGCTTGCAGAATTGGAGAATTATTTTCGTTCAGCTTGTCTAGATCCGGTACAGCAAATTGATTCTATTGACGATCGGGCAGCCGTTATCTATCCCATTTTGCTGAACGATCGAGTCGAAGTGATCCTCTCAATGCCAGGGCAAGCGCTGCGCCACTACTCAACGATCGTGCCTCTGCCCCAAGTCGAAGCATTGGTCAAGAGCCTCCGCCAAAAATTAGTTCTCCCCTATACCTCCCCAAAAGATATTCAGCCGCTCTCTCAACAGGTCTACAACTGGGTGGTTCAACCCGCAGAGAAGTTTTGGCGGGCAGGTAGCGTGAATACATTAGTGTTTGTTCTTGATGGCGCGTTACGCAATATTCCAATGTCAGCGCTCTACGATGGCAATCAATATTTAGTCGCAAAATATAACGTAGCACTCACCCCTGGTTTGAGCCTATTTGAGCCTAAGCCTCTGGCCTCTATACAACTGAAGGCTCTAACTGCTGGACTCACCGAATCACGCCCAAACTTTGAGCCGTTAGAATTCGTGAAGCTCGAACTAGAAGAAATTAAGTCAAAAATTTCTACAGAAGTGCTGCTGAATGAGGAATTTACTAGCACAACGCTGGCCAGCAAGTTGAAGTCATCGTTGTTTCCACTGGTTCACATTGCCACTCATGGTCAGTTCAGTTCGCAGTCTTCTGAGACTTTTATTTTGGCCTGGGATCGACCTATTACCGTCAATCAGTTAGATAGTTTACTTCAGGCACGAGATCAAAATCCGTTTAGCACGCTTGAGTTATTGGTGCTCAGTGCTTGCGAAACCGCAGATGGTGACGATCGGGCTACTTTGGGGCTAGCTGGAGTCGCAGTACGAGCGGGGGCGCGCAGTACACTGGCATCATTGTGGCTAGTAGATGATGAATCAACGGCTTCGTTAATGGGGCAATTTTATCAAGGGCTAAAGACCGGGTTAACAAAAGCAGAAGCCCTCCGTCGTGCCCAACTTACCCTCTTGCAAGGCAAGTATAACCATCCCCGGTTTTGGTCTGCTTTTGTGTTGCTCGGAAATTGGCTGTAGGCGTTGGCAGCTTAGTCTCGTAGGTCAAGTAGCTTACAAAGCTTGTGAGCGTTTTCCGCTACCCTAAATGCATTTGTAATGTTGATCTCCTACATTAGGCGTAAGAAGCCAGGCAAACAAGCTATTGACTTTGTACCAACTAGGCTAAACTAGCTAGTAGCTGGAAATGCCTCAATAGGCCACTCTCATCTTCTTTTCGGTAGAGATGGCGACAGGTAAACAAGGCGATCTTGACAGTTTCAACTACTTAAAAACCTCCATAGCCTTCGTTCAGGAGGGTTTCTGAGGGAACTATTTTGAATGATCTGGGAACTGCGAAAATTAAGTTATTCATTAGCATTGTCTTCCAAGAACTAACAGTTTTGGAGGACACACCCTTGACGCTAGACATCATAAAGAAGTTGAGGAAACAGCTAGATTGAGTGTTCCTTTTTGCCCCTAGTCTAGGCTTCCCACTTTTTCATAGCAATTCCAGAAAACCCGGAGGAACTTTAGAAGATTTAGAGTATCTTCCCATTTCTATCTCTTGTGTCTCACCTGAGAATCGTCCCAACGGGCGCACAGGTCAGTCAGGGATCTGAAGAGTTGAGGATTTTTCTTTTCTGAGCGTAGCTGCTGAATCCACACTTCAAAGGTTCTACAGTAGGTCATGACAATGCTTCTATAAAAGCAGTGCAGCAACTTTTCATCAACAATTCCCTGTTCGATACAAGTTGCGAGATCTTCTAGAAAATTTAACGCATCATGAACACTAATTCTTAGAGAAAGGTCAGTCTCTAACTTTTGGTTGATGACTTCTGAATCTCTAGCATTTGGAGTGTCTATTTTTGCACGTGTGATTGCTTCATTGATTAAGTAGACAGCTTTTCTCGTCGAGTCAAAACCGGGATCGCTCCAACGCGCAATATAAACGATCGTCCTATCTATTTTTTTCTCACGGGCATTGAGTTGAATGTTTTGCCCCACATAGAAGGCGCTTGTCACTCCAATGCTGGTTCCGAGACAAGCAGATAGATATTCTAGAGTTTTTCTAGTTTCTATGTTGGAGATATGAAAGGCAAAGGTTAGCCCACCCGTGACAACTGCTGCCAGAAACCCAACGGTAATTGGGATGGAGATGTTGAGGGAGCCAACACGCCCTGGCAATTCTGGATTGATCATGCTATTTCCTCCAGCAACCTGATAAAAAGAAGGATCGCGACAAACTACTCGCCATTTGACTTTTCAGCGAGGTAGCCTTAGCGCTTAACTTTGTTACTAGGGCGAGTTCTAAAGCTCTTCCGCTTCGATTCGGCCGCACCTGAGATCAATTTCGGGCGGAAGCTACAACCCATTGAAATGGGTTAGAACTCTCTCTTGGCAAAGATTTCAGTTCGTTGAGACGGACTTGAGCAATTCGCGCGAAATTGAGCTCAGGATGGGGCAGCAGCAGAAACCCAGAGTTTCAAAACACTCCTAGTATCTGGCGTGAGTTTACCTAGTTTTTGTCACAGCTTCAAGTGTTTATCCTGATAAATTTATTTGAAGGATAAAGACAGTGTGCAATCAGATTATGTGGCCAGATTGTGTGATCAAAAAGCTTGCATCTTTGTCCCAAGTTTGCCCTCCTTTGTGTGTCAACGTAAAAAGGAAAACAAAACAAAAAACTACTACTGGAATTCAACAGTTACGCTCAACTTGCAAGCAGCATGTCAGGTCGTGCCTTACAAATCATAATAAACTTTACGATTTTGAGGGACTACTGTTAGCTCGTGCCTGAAGCCTTGATTTGTTGCTGAATCGATCGATGTGACTTTGTACATAATCCGTGGGGTGGATATGGAGGACATACAGTCTGATCTAGAGTTGCCACAGTTACCTGAACTAGTCTCTGTGGTGGAGAAACCGTTGGGTGGGCGCTACAAGATTGTTCAGCAGTTAGGAATGGGTGGATTTAGCCAGACCTTTATTGCTGAAGATCTTCATCTACCAAATTGCCCTCGCTGTGTGATCAAACAGCTTAGGCCTAGCTTCGAGACCGATCAAGACTTGCAGACAGCCCGACGCTTATTTGATACCGAAGCCAAGGTGCTCTATCTGCTGGGTAGCCATGATCAAATTCCCCGTTTACTCGCCCACTTTGAGGAAGATCAAAAGTTTTATCTTGCTCAAGAATTAGTTGAGGGTGAGACACTCAATCAATTGCTGGTCGATCATCAAGTTTGGGCTGAATCGGAGGTAATTGCCCTGCTAAAAGATATTCTGAATGTGTTGGCATTTGTGCATCGGCAAGGGGTGATTCACCGAGACATTAAGCCTTCCAATTTGATTCGCCGTGAATTAGATGGCAAGATTGTACTCATTGATTTTGGAGCGGTTAAACAAGTCAGTTTGGGAGCTGCTAATTCAAAATTCGAGAAAACCGATCTAACCATTTCGATCGGAACTCAGGGCTACACGGCTAACGAGCAACTTGCGGGTGAACCTCATTTTAGTAGCGATGTCTATGCGATCGGCATGGTTGCCATTCAAGCATTGACGGGCATTCGTCCTAAACATCTCAAGAAAGATCCCTATAGTCATGAATTTCAGTGGCGCAACGAGGGAACACCCGTTTGCCAAGCGCTGGCTGATCTGTTAAATTGTATGGCTCGTTACGACTTTCGAGAGCGCTATGCTGACGCTAACGAAGCTCTGGAAGAGTTGTACGCCCTATCTCCCTACTTGCCCGATTACTCACCTGAAGCACCCACAAAACCTGAGATAGGTAGCCTATCCTCTAAGCCATTGCTGTTGATGCCAGCGAGGGAAAGCTCAGAAGAATCACGTTCCCGCAGGAGACTTACTAGTTTAGAAAGCTCAGAACTATCGGCTCAGAAGCAATCTAGTTATGGGGTTTTTCCTCAAGCGAGTCGCACTGTTGAGCGATCGCCGATCAATTCTACTTCGGAGGTGACATCCCCTAAGCTTCCAACCTCTTCAAAAATGCTCCTGAAGCGTTTACTGTCTGTGAGGGTGTTAGTAGCGGCTGGCTTCACAATTTTGATTGCCAATGCTCTGCTGTCTTTGTTGCCTTCTCAAACAACCGTTTCTCCCTCGTCTCAAACACTTAACTCATCGCCAGGTTCAATGCAGGAGCAGGATATCACTGAACCGACTCCTAGCCCAGAGCCAAGCCCCAATGTCGAACCAACCGCTGCTCCTCTTTCTAATCCTCATAGCTTTGGAGGAGTCCAAAAAGTGCCGTCTGGATTGTTTAATTATGGCGGCAGCACAACTTGGGCAATCATTCGACGCGAGGTAGACCCGATTCTTCAAGCTTCCCATCCAGAATTTCGGCTGCGCGACACGCCCCCCATCAACGCTAGTGCCGGTTCTGGTACAGGAATTCGGATGCTACTAGATGGAGAACTAGCATTTTCTCAATCCTCTAGACCGATCGAAGACCAGGAATATCAGCAAGCCAAACTTCGAGGGTTTAGCCTCAGGCACATTGCAGTGGCTTTGGAAGGTCTTGCGATCGTCGTTCATCCCAGTCTGCCAGTTCCAGGATTGAACCTTGGTCAACTTCGAGACATTTACACAGGCAAGGTTACAAATTGGCAGCAGGTTGGCGGCCCCAACCGAAAAATTACAGCTTATTCACGCTCGCCTGCCGATAGTGGTACGGTTGAGTTTTTCATTAAGAGTGAGCTAGGGGGCAATTCGCTGGGAAGTAATACGCATTATGTTAATAGCACGCCAGAGGGCTTACAGAAGTTGGCAGACGATCCCGGTGGCATTTACTATGCGTCAGCAGTCGAGATTGTCTCTGAGTGTCGGGTTAAGGCTTTACCCATGGCGCGTGAGTCAAATCAGTTTGTCTTGCCCTACAAAGAATCTTGGGTTTCGCCAGAGGTCTGTTCTAGACGGAAAAATCAGATCAACGTTGAGGCTTTTAGAGCGGGTGAGTATCCTATTACTCGGCAACTGTTTGTGATTATCAAACAAGATGGTCAAATCGATCAGCAAGCTGGAGAAGCCTATGCTCACCTGCTGCTGACCAACGAGGGACAGGAGCTAATTGCTAAAGAAGGTTTTGTCAGAATTCGTTAACTGAGATCTTGCACCCGTCTCAACTGATGTCTCCCTCTCCCAATGGGCATCGTTGAGACGGGTGCAATATTCATGAACTTAGCACTCACGATCGAGATCTTCTGAAATATGTTTTTCTGCTTCTAACTTTGGCAGCCCCGCTTGAACTTGCTCATAGAGTTGCCGATCTCCGCCCTTTAGACCAATCAGAGAATAGATGCGAACTGGATTCGCTTCACGACCTCGCAAAAGACGTTCGCCCACAAAAACAGTTTCAATCTTGTCCTGTACTAGCTTGCGAAGTGCCTCTGTAATTAAAATATCAGTCCCAATCTCTTTGGTTAGTCCTTGAACGCGGCTGGCAACATTGACTGCATCACCGATCACGGTGTATTCCATTCGCTGTAGGGAGCCAATGTTGCCAGCAATCACCTCCCCATAGCTAATGCCAATGCCGTGGTGAAACAAGACTTTGCCCTGTTTGCGCCAGCGAAGTTGTAATTGCAGCAGTGCCTTCCGCATTGCTAGAGCCGCTCGAATCGAATTCATCGCATCGTTTTTTTCACCTTGAGAAACAGGGGAGCCAAACTCTGCCATCACTGAATCGCCGATGAACTTATCGATCGTGCCTCTAGCAGACACAATTGCCTCTACCATCGCGTTTAGGTAAGCATTTAGTTGAGCCACTAACTGTTCGGCGGAGAGTTGATAGGATAGGGATGTAAAACCGCGAACGTCGCAAAATAAGACGGCTGCTTTGAGCTTGCGCCCTTGTAAGAGCGCCTGAAAATCTTCCGGCTGGCTCAAGATCTCTTTCACGATCGGAGAAGCTACATATCGCTCTAGGGTGCGGCGCAATCGCCGTTTCTCAAATTGGTCACTCAAAGCGCCCGTGCTGAGATAAGAAAGCCCACTGAGACAAATAGCGATCGCAGGAGCCGTCACAGGTAAAATCAGCCCGCCATAGACAAAGCAGAAATAGCTAACGCCCACCCACCCGCCTCCGACTGCTAAGGCAGCCAGAAAAACTGATGTTGAACGTTTAAACAGTTTGCCTAAAACCAGGTTAACGCCACCGACACCCAACAATATTAAAACGCCCCGCCAGGGAGAGTTAGGAACCGCTTCTGAGATTGCCCGACCCTCTAGCATTGTTGCGATCGCATTGGCATGAATTTCAACACCTGACATCACTCCAACGGGTGTGAGATGTTTGTCATGCAGAAGGGTTGCCGTTGGGCCAATCAGCACCAACTTATTCTTGAAGACCCGCTGTTGTCTCAAGACTTCCCAGTTTTCAGAGTGGAGAACTTCCCAGAACGAAATCGTCGGAAAGGTTTTTTCCTCACCATAGAAGAAGATATATCGGTTTCCGCCGGGCGAAAAGGGCAAACTGGCAGATTGCAAACTAGCTTGGCTAAAGGCAATGATCCCTTCCTGTGAATCACGCAGATCGGGATCGATTCGGCTGTTGAGGTAGCTATCCGTAAAGCGTCGCAGACTTCCATCCGCTTCGGATTGGTAGTTAATAAAACCAATGGATTTAGGAGCCGTCTGAAACATTGAGTCAGGATAGATCAGTTGCTCTAATCCACCGCCAGTCGAAGAAGAAGGGGCATGAGACGCGGCTAATGTCACTCGACCTGCATGACGGTTTAACGTAGCTTGCAACTGTCGATCGTCCTCTGGGAAAAGGCTGGGCACATCCAGAACGATATCGACTGCCACTGCTCGCGCCCCGGCTGCCATCACTCGCTCGATCGCCTGGGCATAGGCAGTTCGTCGCCAGGGCCAAGATTCGATTGCTGCTAACTCTTTTGTTTTGCTGAAATCTTTTGACAGAGACTTGTCACTAGAGGCATCATCATCGTTATCAATAGAGGCATCATCGATGGCCAAAATCACAATGTTGTCTGGCTGACGAACTGGCCCCCGCAGGTGAAAGAATAGAGACTGAGTTTGAAGCTCTAGCACTCGCACAGACTCTAGGTTTAGGGCAGTGGCCACCGCGCTGCAAATCGCCCAAGTGCAAACCAATAAAGGTGCAATTGTGGTGGGGGTCAACCGCCACGATCGTCTGATTTTTTCAGCTACCATACATTACCGTAGGCAATTATTGTGAGCACATATTTGACTTCAAAAATTCATAGGTTCTGGGAAAGCTAACTCGAATGGAGTCAGGAATTCCAGATCCGCAAGACTGCACTTTTGGAAACGATTGCTCTGGAAATTGCATTTCGTAGCTCTGTCGAATCTTCTGAGTCCCAGGCAGCAATTCTTCGTAGCCTCTGACCATCATTCCAGTTACAATTTTTGAAAACTCCGGTTGGTCAAATCGTTTGACCTGTGCAGGATAGCCAGCCGCGCTGATCTGTACTTGGTCGCCTGCTTTCAGGCTAACCGGAGCAATACGACTGTCGGCTGGCTGAATTTGCAAAGGTGTTGCTGCTGGCATATCCGTTTCATCAGAGATGGGGCGCGACGATCGTGTCACCGTCACTTCACCTTCTAGCACTTTGATAGTCGAGGCTCCTCTACCGTCAACCTCTAGCAAATAGGTTGTGCCTCGCACCCCTGCCACGGCTGAATATGAACATCCATTGATTGGCCCATTAACCAATATTGAGCCATATTGCAGGCGGGCGCATTGTCCAACTACTAAGCTTGAGTTATAGGCAAGTCGCCCAACTGCGCCTGTATTAAACTTGAGTTGTACCCGCGATCGCCCTGTGCGGATGCGTTGCCCCCGACTTGCGATCGCATTCACCTTGGCTTGCCGATTCTGAATAAAAACGTGAGGGCCGTCTAGAATTTGTGTAATCTTTGCTGAATTGACCGTGGCAGCTTGAACCCCACAGGGAGCTTGAGCGATCGCCCAACTCATCAAGTAGACAGATCCTTGCAGAATTTTGTTGATCCTGCTTTTAGAAAAGGAGAATTGCATATTTTTACTGCAAAGTTTCTAGAGAATAATGGGCTGCTAGATTGGCTGAGTCGCCCAAATCTCTCACTAGTGCCCGTTCTGACATAACAACCTGACACTTTAGCTTTAGAGAAAAATGCACCGTTTAGCTAACTGATAGGTTTCTACACGGCAGGGTTTGCATTCCCGGAAATTCTCTAGGATTACCTCAAGTGAGGGCATGAATCTCTAGTTCAAATGATGCAAATTACTGGAAAAAGTGCCTAAGTGTCTATTAGAAGCTGGTTGACTGACAAATCTTTCCCCTCATCCCTCAATCCCTTCTCCCACCAGGGGAGAAGGGAAGCCGGAACAAACCCAGATTTAAAAGCCCCTCGCCCGCTCTGGGAGAGGGGTT
>JAAUOZ010000262.1 GCA_012034655.1 Leptolyngbyaceae cyanobacterium CSU_1_3
AGTCAGTCTTTCCTGCCTAGTTCTCTAGCAACGTGTTCTATTTTCCTCTCATGACATCACAACACTCAAGGTGTTATTTTCGGCATCAAAGGTGTAGTAGGCAATCAAATCGGCTCGTTCATCCAGTAAGCGACGGAAGCGATTATCTTGCAGTTGTTCCTCGGTGCGAACTTGCGACCAGATGCGGACTTCTTCCAATTCCCCATGCAGAGATTCAGCGATGCTGTTATCGGCGCGTCGAATCCCGCCTAGAGTGAACTGGACTGCGCTGAAAGAATCGAGGGAGATGGGCTGAAGGTTGAGGGCAGTGCCATCGCGGTAAACCAGGAGGCGGGAAGCGCTGGGGTCGGGGTTTGGCACCCAGGTGACGTTGCCATTGAAGCGGGCGTGGTTGCTACTCTTGGAGTCGATCGCAATCCTGCCTTCGTTTTCTTCAAATTGCCACCAGGAAACGAGTCCCGTTTCATCGCCATGAATTGCTCCGCCCACGGTGTCACGAGCAACACTCCAAAGGCGCACTTCACCAATCACACCCTGAAAGGTATTAATCAAACTGGCGTTGTTATTGAGAACCAGGAGACTCGCACCGATATACAAAGGCTCCTGGTTACCACTGATATCGGGGGCAGAACTGTCCGCATTGCCTAAACTCCGGTTTCCAGCCGGTTGCCCATTAATCCAGAAGTTGATTTCATAGCGGGCATAGGCTCTCCCATCTGAGGTGATTTCACTGCGTTTGCGGCGCGTCACTGCAACTCTGTGGAATTGACCGACTGTGAGCGATCGCGTTGATTCAAACAGATAAGGACGACCGGCACTATCCTCAAAGCTCAACGCCAAAACACCGGAGGGTTGAATCTGCAAGACGTAAGGTAAGCCGGATTCCGTTCCACGTCCTTTCCGCAAAACACTTTGATTGCCATTAAACTGATCCACCCGGAGAAATACCTCGATCGTCAGGTCGTTTCGCAGATCGAGAGTAATGTTATTACCACAGTCCAAATAACCATCGGGGCCGCCTAACTGCACCGCAAACGATCGATTAAATGTGACAGCTAAGTGAGACCAACTGTTCGCGGGGATGGTTTCAACGGATTGCACCACCTGTTGATTGACTCCAGCAATTACCGTGTAGGTAGGAGCATTGGCAGGGCTATTGGGTTGACGCTGAAGTGCAAGCGTATAGCTGGAATCCAGTTGAAAGTGTAGCAGGCGGGCGCGATCGCGAATGGTGATTTGCGGGCGCACCCAGGCTTCCAGCGTCAGATCATCGGTAGCTGCCAGGGCACGAATTTGGGTGGTGTTGGTGGGCAGATGGGCGTAGCTGGTGTCAGAAAAAGTCAGGGTGTAACCCGGAGCCATTGCTGTCCAGCGGGATGACTGGGTTTCTGCGCTGGTGAAAGTTCGATCCACTCGAATTGGACTGTTATTGTCTGTTGTCGTTGCCAAAATCAGGACGGAACCGTTGGCGAGATTCACCCCGGCTTGGGTGCTGCTGGCGTTGGCGTAGTCGTAATCCAGGAGGTAGACGGAAGGGGGAGTGGGAGTGGTGGGGGAGATGGGGAGTGGGGAGGTGAGGAGGAGGGTGGTGGCTCCAAGGGGGACAGTCTCACGCAGGGTAACGGTTTGGTTGTTGATGGATAACACTGCGCCTGCGGGGAGCGATCGCCGGATGCCTTCGATCAGGGTTAAACGAGCACCGTCAGTGGTGGTTTGGATCGTACCAGAGCCAATGTAGGTGGGTTCAGTTACCCCATTGATGATTTGCGTGAATCGATAGGGATTGCGGGGAACTTTTGTCCAGATTTCAGTGGGTTCAAAGGTTGTAGCAGTATCGGCAGTTCGGAAACCGATTTTAACGGTGCAGAAGTCAGGATTGGGGTCGGCATCGATTTGAATCGCGAGGCGATCGAACTCAGGTTCTACCGATTGCACCACGCACACGACACTGGCTAAGCCCAATTCCCCTGGGAGGGTATAGCGTGCCCGCTGGGTGAGGGTGCTGTAGTAGGTAACGAAGAATTGGTCATTCGTGCCCCGGAAGTAGAGAGCAAGGTTGCCCGTGGCACTGTCGTAAAGCCGAGGCGTGTCCGATGTCCAGGCGAAGCCAAGAATTGCACCAGAGAGCGTCAGCCCAGTGCGATCGCTGTGCAGCAGCGTCATGGGCAGTGAAGTTCCTGTATCAATTTGATCACGCAGTTGTCGCGCCTGTTGTTGCAAGCTGGCGATGTCCCGGCGTAAGGCTTCGCTGCGGACAAGTCCAGCGTCTAGGGTCGCTTGCAGTGAGGTTTGTGCCGCAGACAGTGCCCTATTGAGTCGATTGAGATCGGGATGAATGAGAATCTCTAGACTGGAAACGACATTCAGCCAGGTTAAGTTAGAACCCGATCGACCCAATTGAGTTCTTGCCAGATCAGGAATATTGCCAACGAAAGTTAACCGCTCTCCGCCTCGATTCTGATGTTCGTAAAGAGTGACTTGCAAGGCAGGCGGCACCCGAACCGAACGAATGCGATCGTTCAAATTGTCTCGCTCTAATTGAGGCTGATTGATAAATCCCAGTGCCTGAGAATAGGAAACGGATCTGCCAGCATAGTTGGCATCCGCGTATACGATAATGGTGTCGCCACGTTGCAGGCTCTGCCGCATGGCATCAAATTGCTCCGCCGCCTGCCGCAAACTCAGGTTCGTCAGCGGGAAATTTAGATCTGGCGGGACGTTGAATGATGCCAGCCTACGATCGCTGATGCGGCTCACTGGAATCCTACCAAAATTGTTATTCAAAAGCGTTTGCAGAGATTGAATCACCTCCCTCAATTCTGGGAAAGATTGTTCCAATGCGGTGCGTTGCTGTTGCAAATCGTTGATTTGGGCCTCTAGTTGACGCAATTTTTCTAGCTGCTGATTCAGAGTTGAACTTTCTAAATTGGGCAGATTTTGTAAGTTTTGCAGGCGCGCCAGTAGTGCAGTATGCATCTGGGTGAGTAAGTCGCGGAAGATTGCATTTGTGCGGTTGCTGCTCAGGTAACCTGTCAAGATCACGCGAATGCTGGAATTGCTGAGGCTGGCAGGAGGATTGCTGAGCAGATCCTGGACGCGCAGATTGCTCAGTTCACCGGGAGGAATGGTGATATTGGCGAGCGTCACCCTCGGATCACCCCCTAAGACCCGTGCTACCAGATCCACCACTTGGTCATACTCTAAAATTAGCGGTGTGGTAACTGGGGGGGTATTTACCAGTGGCAAACGCAGATTATCAGGAATTTGCCCCAGTCTGCCATTGCCGGATACACCAAAATCTAGCACTGCAATTTCGTTGCGATCGCCCCCGCCAAGTCCCGAAGGTTCGCCCGTTCGATGGGTTGCCATTGCTAGCATTACCCGCGCACTCTGCTTTAGGGGTTTTTCGGACTGGGTATAGCCACTGGTGGCATTCTCCTGCTGATAGTACAGCAACGACGTTAACCCAGAAGTAATTTGGCGACTGGCAAACGTGGGCGCAGCACTCGCCGTTGCACTAGGGATGACTTCTTCAATTCGGAAGCTCTCACGATTGATGCTGGCATTACTGCCGATCGGAGCAGTGGAGTTCACCCATTCACCACCAATCAATGTGGCTCTGGGGGTATTGCCCGTCTGATCGGCGATCGCCGTCCCCGACCCTTCATCTATCCGCCAATAGTGCTGTAAGCCAAACTCCTGTCCTGTCAGGCGTTGATGGAAGTCTGCTTGAATTTCGGGTTGCGATCGCGCCCGGTTCCAGATTCGCACTTCATCAATTCTGCCTTCAAATGCATCAGTTGCCGCACCAATAGCAGTCATCACTGCACTCGCCAATGGCTGCACTGGTACACCAGTTTGGTAAGCCAATTCACCATTCACATAGGCTTGATAAAACCATTGCTCCGTCTCATTTACTAGAGTTCGATTAAACGTCACTGCCAGATGATTCCAGGCATTAGGTGTGAGGATAGAATCGCTCAACCAACTATGAAAGGTTTGTCCATCGCCAAAGCCAACCCGCACCCGTGTATTTTGCACAATCCAAATCGAAGGAGCCGAATTGAGCGTATTGCCCGTCGAACTCAGCAACGCTTGACCGAGCTCAGACTGTGATAGCCTTGCAGCCGGATAGATCCAGGCTTCTTGCGTAAAGGATGGCGGGATCGTAATCCCCGATGCCAATTGAATGCGATCGCCCGCCTCCCTAAACCGCAGCGCAAATTCAGCCTCACCCTCTCTAGTCGTTTGCTGGCTACCGCGCGTATTGAACAAGCCATCAGCAGAGCGTTCCACATTGTAAGAGTCGATCATTTGGGTGCGATCGTTATAGGCAAAAATTTGCCAGCGTTCGACTCGGACAACTTGCGTTGGCAACAATAACACGGAGAATCGTCCATTACTCAACCCTTGCACAAACGCTAATTCTTGAGTCGGCTCATAGAAGGGTTTATCTTCCAGATCGGTTGCGCCTAATGTATCTTTATTGCTCTGCGGACGAGTTCTGCTACGACTGCGACGGAACCGCACTTCTCGCTTTTGCACCAGATCCGTTCCCGCTAAGACAAAGCGATCGACCAGCAACGTGGAATTGACGATCGGGATTAAATTCCCTGTGGCATCTCCCACTTCACGCCCCTCTCGATCTCGCTTGTGTAGGATATCAGGATGATTCGCCGCGATCGCCTGCCGAAACAGGTACACATACTGCCCATCGGACATCACCTGAAACGGAGCATCAGCAGTCAGTCGAGCCGTGCTGGAACGGAAGCGATCGATTTCGTTCGGAGTGCTTTGTACTGTGGGTAACAATTCTTGATCAGCAATGCCAACTCCAACTTCTGCAATTTCATTCGGAAATTCTAACTGTTTTGGTTGATCTAGCCAATAATTCCCAGGGGGCTAGAGATGGTGCGCCCTTCTTGATTGTCCAAGTCCAGAATGGTGTAATGGATACGTCGCTGATCATCCATCGCAAAGGCAATCACAGTGCCTTCATGACGAATCATTGTCGGATACTTATAAGTTCCAGTTAGATGCGGATAGGTTTTGATTAGAGTGTCTAGCATGGGGCTTCCTTGATTTTGAATTTGTGATTCTGGACTTTGGATTAGTTGTAGGGTGTGTTAGCCGCAGGCGTAACGCACTGCATTTATGAATCAGCGCTGATGTGCGATCGCAGTTGTATCAGCTTTTACAGCAACATCTTGCAGCCCAGCATCAATCAACCATTGATATTCATCCAGGGTTTCGGGGCGTACTTGTTCTTGACAGAGGTTGAGTTGTTGCAAGGCACTAGTTTGATTTCCCTGCGATTGAAAAACTTGTGACAGAAAGCAATTTGCCATCCCACGACCTGCGATCGCCGTTGGTAGTTGTTGCTGTTGGGCGATCGCGGCATTCAGAAACGGTTGAGCTTCGGCATACTTTTTCTGCTCTAATAGGTCGCGTCCGAGATTGCGATTGAGGGAGAACTGCAATTCAGGATTGTCCTGAGTCCAACGGATGCCCAACCGCAAAATTGTTTCTGCTTCTGCAAGCAACCGTCAACGTATTCCAGGCCCAATCAAAGCGATCGAGTGAAGGCACTGGTTTAATTCCACTTGCTTGAGAATCATGTTTTTGTTGTATGGCACTATTATTTAATGGTTCAGTCTGAGTCTTGTCCATGATCATGTAAGAATTTGGTCATAGGAAGAATTTGAAGCACTCAAAGACACGAAAACCATTACGACAAGCCAAGTGCCAACAATGTCGCGGGGCCAACAATGCCATCCACTGATAGCTGCTTGGTGGCTTGCTGAAACTGCTTGACTGCCAATTCTGTTGTCATATCAAAGAGGCCAGTTACTTTAATCGCAGCAGGAGCAAGCTTGTTTTTCATCAGTGCTTCCTGGAGCTTGGCAACATCATCACCCTGCAATCGGGGTTCCTGAAATCGCAATGCCCGTGCAAACACTAGCCCAAAGCCATCAATTGGAGATTCAGCCAAGCGGGCTTCGGTTTGCGGTCCAAAGCTGCCATCTTCAGCAATGCGATCGCCAGGATGGTGCTGATTCCACAGTCGTTGGAAGGCGCGAATCCCAATTCTTCCCAGATCTTGCTGGGTGGCGGCTGGAAATCGATAGTCGTAGTGGGGATAGTCGAAATCGCGCCCTAACCGAATCCAGTTGCGTGGCTCGAAGTACGGTTCCCAGCCATCGGGATCTTCCACGTCGAGTGCCAGTCCTCCTTCATGGTTACTGGAACCGGGAATTGCGATGGCGGTGATGCCAAATAGCCCTTGTTCAAACTGTTGACGAAGTAAATACTGTTGAGCGATCGTGCGATAGGCGGAGTTGACGAGTAATTTGCTGCCACGTTCTTTAATTGCAATTCGCAATGATTCTCGTGCGGCTGGTTGCAGGAATGGATTGATTTGATTGCCTGCAATGTCTACATCTAGATCATCAAAACTCACCAGTGTATTCGGCACAATTGAATTCATGACACCAATGATTTGCAGACTCAAACCTCTGACTAATCCTGTGTCACCTTTGGCGATGACATCTCTGACTTGCAACATAGAACCTCTGAAGATTTTAGATTTTGAATTGTGGATTGGGAAATATCAGATCAATCAACTAATCTGCTGTAGTAATGCGAAATCGCCAGTTAACTGCATGAAGTTGACGATCGCTTCGCTTAAGAACTGGAACAATACTGTATGGTTTACCTGGAATTTGAAATCGCCAGTTGATGGCGTGAGACTTATTTTGTAATAGGGCGGAGCCAGGAGTGAATTCAATTGTTTGACTGCGGTAGATGAGTTGCATGATTGTGTTCTCCTAACAGTGCAGTTGTGTTTACTGCTCAAGTCAGACACCCCCGGCGAAGCCGGGGGCTTGATGAGTGTGACCGCCCCAAGGGCGGGTGTGCTTGACCAAGGATGTCTGTGGGTTGCTAGAAGGTTAGCTAGAACCGTCCACTTTGGTCAGACG
>JAAUOZ010000036.1 GCA_012034655.1 Leptolyngbyaceae cyanobacterium CSU_1_3
GCCTCACCCAAATCCCTCGTCCGGAGGAGAGGGACTTCAAACCCTGACCCTGGCGTGGCTCCTCCTGCTCTCTAGAGAGCAGGAGGCAGGGAGGATGAGGGCACTTTTAGAGGTATAGAATTCACGTAATCTTTAGCTTGAACTCACCCAGTAGTACTCAACTGCTGTTTTTTAGCTAGCATTCATCTCCTATGCGGGTTTGTGGTGTTTATGCCAGTGTCTTGCGATATCAATTCTGCGGCAGAGCCATACCCGATCGTGCTTCTGGACGTAATCTAAAAATCTTGCTAAAGCCATTGCCCTTCCGGGTCGGCCCACCAATCGGCAGTGTAGTCCGACGCTCATCATCTTGGGTGCAGTTTCGCCTTCTGCGTAGAGCAGATCGAAGGCATCACGCAGGTATGCAAAGAACTGATCACCAGAGTTAAATCCCTGATTGGTCGCGAACCGCATATCGTTGTTGTCGAGGGTATAAGGAACCACGAGGTGGGGTGTTCCGTAGGTGTGATCCCAGTAGGGTAAGTCATCGGCGTAGCTGTCGGAATCGTAGAGAAACCCGCCTTCTTCAACAACCAGTTGGCGAGAAAAAGTACTGGTGCGTCCCGTATACCAACCCAAGGGACGATCGCCCGTCACTTTTTGATGAATCTCGATCGCTCTATATAAGTGGTCTCGTTCTGCTGCTTCTCCAAAATATTTGTAGTCAATCCAACGGTAGCCGTGACTGGCGATTTCCCAATCTGATTCCTTCATGGCTACTACTGCGTCTGGGTTACGTTCTAGGGCCATAGCCACTCCATACACAGTGACCGGAATTTCTCGCGATGTGAACAGTCGATGCAGCCGCCAAAAGCCCGATCGACTCCCATATTCGTAGCAAGATTCCATGTTCATGTGGCGCAATCCGTTGAGGGGCACGGCTCCAACAATCTCTGAAAGGAAAGTTTCTGAAGCTTGATCGCCGTGTAGAACGCAGGTTTCGCCGCCTTCTTCATAGTTGATCACAAATTGGACGGCGACACGAGCTTGATGTGGCCATTGAGGATCGGGAAGGTTGCGTCCGTAGCCGATCAGATCCCTAGGGTAGCGTTCTGGCATGGGGGTTTGGGAGAGAAAACTGGGTCATCAAAACCATATCTTTTTCAGCAAAACCCTGCAAGATAGGGGCAATGGCTAAGCTTCGCGGGAGAGATGGGAGCGAGTTTAGTTTGGATCACATCCCCCCGTTAAGCTCGATCGTTGCTTAAACTCAAGCAAAACGTTTGAGAATTAGCTTGATTTAGGGTCTATTTAGGGTCTATTTAGGGTCTATTTAGGGTCTATTTAGGGTCTATTGGGCAAGCACTGTGATGCCGATCAGTCTGAAGCTACCATTGCCGATTTGACCCATACTTTTGGCTGAGCCAGAAGCCAGATCGATCGTATACAGCGTGGAATTGGAGACGGCGAAGGCGGTGTTTTCGCCAGCGCGGGGGGAGAAAATGTCGAATCCGGCGACGGTGTTGAAGTCAACGCCGAGGTTTCCGATCGTTTGCAGTCCGCCGTCATTGGGAGGGTTTTGCAGCACCAGCACATCGCGACGAGAATCGATATCAAAGAGTTGGGTGGTGCGGGTGGGCGGGGTGACATTCATGGGCGAAGGCGCTCCGGGGAAGGCGTTGGTGTAGGCTGCTGCCCCAACACGAGGATTGGTACTGACGTTGACATCCCCGGCCACGTAGTTCAAAGGCTTGTCTACCGTTACCATGCCTGTATCTACGTTGACGCGAAAATTTTGTCCATCGGCATTGACGAGACGGAGGCGATCGGGCACTGGGTTAAAGTCTACCCCGGCTCTGAATCCGCCATTGAAAGGAACTGACAGAGTGCTGATCAGCTTGGGTTCGCCAGTGGTCGGGTTGATGGTGTAAATCTGGTTGCGGTTGGTGAGTCCATAAAGTAGACCGTCTGCCGGACGGACATCAATGCCGATCAGCGTTCCAGCGATGCCTTTGATCTGAAGCGTTTGGGCTTTAGTTGGGTTGGTAGGATTAAAGGAAACCAAGAGGTTGTCGGCGGCTAAACCGACGATTTGAACGTTGGGCAAGGGAGTCGATCGTGCCTGACTGGTGAATTCTAGAACCATCGCGAACGTCAGAGCCGTAACGGTGATAGCAAATTTGAGCAGTTTCATAAGTCATTCTCCTAAGTTTTGTTAGGTGTCACTGACTTGTCCGCTTTCAATTCTCAGGCAGATCTCAATCAAGGCTTCTCTTCATGAATCCTTTAATTTGAATCAGTTTTGTATGAAATTTAGATGAATTCTTGTCGAAAATATTGACAAAACTGAAAGAATTACTCCTAAAAACACGACTGAATTCACCTAAATGCTCATCTTTTGCCTTAATCTTGTTCAAACACTTTGCCCAACGCAGCAGGGGGTGTACTACAAATCAGTTCAGATGCTGCACGATCGATAGGGGAGGGTAGCAGTTTCAACAATCGTTCTAACCATTCACTCGAAGTCAGCACGAGGAAGAGGATCATCAACATAAACGGAGCAACTGTGAACACCTGCGTAGGAATGTTAGGAATAGTACTTTGAGCAACGCTGGCTAACGATTGTAGAATACCAAATAAATAACAACTTAACGTGACTCGCAACGGATTCCAAGCACCAAAGATCACGATCGCTAATGCAATCCACCCATAGCCTGCTGTGTGTAAGTGGCTCCATCCCGCCTTAAAATCTAGCGAAAATGCCGCCCCCGCCATGCCCGTCAATGCGCCGCCAATCACCGTATAGACATAACGCATTAGCACTACATTGGTTCCTCTCGCAAAAGCGGCATTAGGCTGCTCGCCGATCGCTCTGAGCATCAACCCGGCGCGGGTGCGGTAGAAGTAAACCCAGACCAACACCACCGCAGCATAGCTAAAATAAACCAGCAGATCGCTGCGAAAAAATAGCTCCCCTAAGAGTGGAATATCCTGCAATCCTGGAACTCGAAAACTTGGCACAGTTGGCCCAGGAATTCGCACAAAAGAATTGCCCAAAAACGAAGACAAGTTCGCCCCAAGTAACGCCAAGACAAATCCGATCGCTACCTGAGATTGCTTTAGCGTCAACGTACCGATCGCCACAATGAGCGCAATCAGCCCACCCACGAGTGCCGCCCCTGCAAATCCTAAAATCAAGCTCGGAGCCGTGCCCGTGCCTTCAAGGGTTTTGGCGATCGCAAATCCGGTCATCGCACCGAGCAAAATTGTCCCTTCCGCAGATAGGTTGATCACACCAGCGCGCTCGGAGATCGTTTCTCCTAAACAGGCGAATACGAGCGGCGTGGAGGTGGCGATCGCCGTAGCCAAAATGGGGATAAAGGGGACAAGACTCATGGAAAGTTTAAGAATAGGATAATTGGGCTTAATTTTAGGGGAATTCTATCAATGGAATCGTTGCGATCGTTGCAAGGTTAAGGATTTCGCGAATCTGTGACGTAGTTTTATGAAGGCGACACAAGGATTTCTGATTCACCTGACGGCAAAGATTAACATACGAACATCAACGCTAAAGCTTTGACAAGGAGCAGAACAATGCGATCGCAGTTACAACATCAAACAACATCGCGCTTAATCCTAACGTTTACCACTTTGCTAACGATCGCTGTCACCGCTTGCCCCCGATCTGCGAGTGCCAAAGAAGCCGCCCCTGCTAACCCCTATCCTCAAGAAGCGGTTCAGATTTTTGTTAATTCCTGCGTTTCTGGTGGCAAAGGAATCGACCCAGTATTGATGAAAAATATCTGTAGTTGTTCGATCAACGGCATTCAAAATCAATATACGCTGGCGGAATTTGTCAAAATTAGTGATGAAACAAAAAAAAGCAATAGTCTGCCACCCAAACTGACCCAGATCGTTCAGTCTTGCGCCGAACAAGCCCTACAATAACCTGCACAATTAAGTCTTGTAAGTCTTGCAAAAATCCTGCAAGCTAAAATCCTGCAAGCTAATCAATCAGCATCCGTCTAATTTTTGGCTGGTTGAATAGGCGGACGATCGGCGATCGTTCGCCCTTTTTTGACTTCACTGAGTCCTCTTCCCAACAGAATAAACAGCACCAATGTTCCTTGAATGACCCCCGACAGCGACGATTCTAAATCTAGTTGGAGCGGGAGTTGTAGGCTACCAATGTTGAGCGCACTAAAAAACAGAGCGACGGGTAAAATTAACCACGCATTAAACCCAACCAACATTGCTACTAACAACGCTAAATAACCCAGCCCGCTAGAAATACTAGGAATCAAACGATGGAAAACTGCCAATACCTGTAATGCTCCAGCGATACCTGCCAGACTTCCACAAATTGCAAACGCACTTAGCAATTGACGAATCGAAGGAATGCCAAGAATATAGGAAGCGCGAAGATTTTGACCCACTGCCCGAAGCCGTAACCCAAAGTAAGTTCCCTGTAGGATGATTAAGGTGATGATTACAGACGCGATCGCAATCACCAACGAGATCGGACTCGCATCCGTATTACCAAACGTCGGCAACCAGAGCGACTCGCGAAATTGCTCTGTTCCACTCATCGAAGCGACTCCTTCTCGCTTCCAGGGGCCAAAAATTAGATACAATGCCAGTCCGTCAGACACAAAGTTTAACCCCAGACCCGCAAAGATTTCGCTGATGCGACCGTAGACATTGAGCACTCCGGCCAGTAGTCCCCAAATTATGCCGCCCAGCCCACCTGTGAGAATTGCCAAAAGCATCACCAGCGACGGGGGAAGGGCATCCTGGGTCAGCCGCATCACAAACGTAGCCGCGATCGCCCCAAAGGCAATCTGCCCTTCGATGCCCAGGTTATATAGCCCAGCGGTAAAGGTAAACAGCAACCCACTGGCGCACAACAAAAGTGGCGACAGGGTTGCCACAACTCTGGCAAACTGCCCCACCGTTCCGAAGGCTCCTGCCCACATCTCGCTCACGACTTGCAGAGGGGAAGCCCCTGCCAAAAGAACGACGATCGCAATGAAGACGAACGCAACCATGACAGCCGCCGCCTGGTAAATCAAAGACTTAGAAACTGAAGACATTTTGCTCGATTCTGGTGATGGGGTCTGGTGATTGACTTTCAAGCCCACGCAAAATCATAGATCGATCGAGCGCCTGTGTTTGTAACTTCGATGGCGCTTACGATCCTAACAATTCCTGATAATTGAGAGCTTGAGATCAGGGTTGGGGTAGAAGGCGATCGTAGCAGTGAGGGCAGGAGAGACCCGCCTCGTATTGAGTAGAATTTTGATCTGCTTGAGAAAGGGGATGACCACAGGCACGGCACATTTCATGGGACCCATCCCTCACCCCTATCCCTCCTACCACAGCAACTCGCTGGTCAAACACAAAGCATTCGCCCCGCCACATACTCTGCTCTGACGGGATGGCTTCTAAATATTTGAGAATACCACCTTGCAAGTGATATACCGCTTCAAAACCCTGCGACAGCATAAACGACGATGCTTTCTCACAGCGAATTCCCCCCGTACAAAACAGGGCGACTTTTTTGTGTTTTGTGGGGTCAAGCTGCTGACGCACGTACTCTGGAAATTCTCGGAAGGACGAGGTTTGGGGATTGGTTGCCCGATCGAAGCTGCCAATGTGCACCTCTGGCTGATTGCGAACATCGATCACCGTAACCTCTGGGTCAGAGATCAGTTGGTTCCAATCCTGCGGATGCACATAGGTTCCAACTTGCCGATTGGGGTCGATCTCTGGCATCCCCAGGGTGACGATTTCTTTTTTGAGCTTCACCTTCAGGCGATCGAAGGGTTGCAATCTTGTGCAAGATTCTTTCACGTCTAGATCAGCCAGTCGAGGGTCGGATCTGAGAAACGAGAGCACGGCCGCGATCGCTGCACGAGATCCGGCGATCGTGCCATTGATTCCTTCTGGGGCTAAAAGAATTGTCCCCTTCAGGTTTTGCTGTAAACAATGCGCTAGTAGGGGTTCTCGCTGGTCAGCAAAATCAGCAAGGGGCACAAACTTATAGAAAGCAGCCACGATCGTGGGTTCTGTCTCCGTCATCGATCTATTGGGTCGTTGGGCACAACAATTATGAAGTTGAGTCTATTAGAAGTTGATCCTATCGCGGATTTCTATCACAGAATTCGATCGGCGCATTTTGTCTTCTCGACCTTAACTGATGAAAAATTGCTGCTAAACCCTAAGTTGACCCAGTAAATAATAAAAACCGACAGTCTTCGTGAGAAACCTGTCGGCCAGTCGTGTGTTCCCTGTTGATGACTCGGCTAAAGTTGAGTCTCCTACAGTATGTCTGCAAGAAGAAGCCCTTCTAGCGATCCCGATCACATCCTCATGTGATCTATATCACAGGTCTATTAAAAATATACAAGGTTTTCATGCTCATCCAAAAACTCAATTTGAGAAATAAAACGCTAAACCTCTTACTCTACAAAGGTTCTTCAAATCTCAAGTTATCAAAGCTCAGTGTTTCATAGTCAAATTGCAAGTAGCTGATTGTGCTGCAAGTTGACGATCGCTCTTATCTCAGGCGCAAAGCCAGCGCAACCCATTCCCCGGATCGCTCATCGGCGATCGCAGTCAACCCCATTTTCGCCATTGCTGCCGCCACGTCGGCCTCGCGATCGCTCGTAAAACCCGCCGCGATCAACAGCCCCCCTTGACAGAGCACCCGTTGATAATCTGACGCGAGGGCAATGTGAATATGGGCAAAAATGTTGGCAGCAATTAAATCAAAATTTGCTGCAAAACTTGTAGTCTCATCCACGGCTAAATCTGCTTCACTTGCTTTGCCGCCCATCCAATGCCCCAACCCGTTTCCGGCTCCCAAACTGCCTGCTCGAACCGTGACTTGAGATGCGACCCCGTTCAAACATGCCGTTGCCTGAGTCGATCGAACGGCGATCGCATCATTGTCTAACGCCAGCACCTTCGCCCCAAGTTTCGCCATCGCCACACTGAGAATGCCAGATCCAGACCCTAGATCTAAAGCAGCCATCTCAGAAACCGTATATCGTTCAATGAGCTTCAGGCTCAACACAGTTGCCGGGTGCAAACCACTACCAAAGCTGAGAGCCGTGCTAATTTTGAGCGGAATTTTGTCGGGCTGAGATCGGGCTTCTGCCTCCGCACCAAGAATCAGAAATCGCCGTCCCACCGGGTAAGCCAATGCATTCAACCGACAGGGAGGACGTTCCTCTAAAACGGCGGCTTCTAATTCAGTGGTTAGCCCAGTTCTGTGAAGGGGTGATAGCAAGTTTGCGATCGTCTCCACCTGTGCTCTCACCTGCGACTCATTGGGCAAATACAACCGAATGGTGAACGTCCAATTCTGCGATCGATCGAGTGAACTATAATTTGCAACTTGCACCTCACCTGCAAACTGGATCGTAGCCAACAACGTATAGACCCAATCTACTGCTTCGTGGGTTGTGTCGAGGCTCAACTCTATCCAAGACATGGGCGCGTCCTTTCGGGAAAACGGTATGACTACTATATGACTGAGGGTGAGCTTCTCGCAGGTTCAGCGATCGAGATCAAAAATCTGTGCAGTCAGCCAGTGATTAACCTGTCCAAAAAAGACACCACTGAGGTGAGTTTCGACTCCGCTCAACTCACAAACGGCACGAGGGCTGAGCGAAGTCGAGACCCGGTTTTAGGCACGAATCAAGGATATCGGGTTAATAGGTTGCCCGACTCGAAATTATTCAAGCTCAAACTCGCTCTCAGGCTTGATGTAGCTTAGGAATCTTTGAAGTTAATGTATATTCTTTGCAGAAGCATTGCGCGATCGTCCAGTCCGCGTTTGTCAATCTAAGGTTAACGTGCGCTACTCTCAACTCAAACAAGTGGAGGCTGACTATGCTGGAGCTGTATCAATTTGAGATGTCTCACTTTGCCGAAAAGGTGAGACTAATTCTAGACTACAAGGGCTTGGAGTACCGCAAAATTGAAGTCACTCCTGGGGTTGGGCAAATTGAGCTTTTTCAACTGTCGGGGCAGCGCCAAGTGCCAGTGCTGAGAGATGGCGGCGAGGTTATCTCTGACTCAACCAAGATCGCCGACTACCTCGACAAAAAGTATCCAGAAAAGCCGATCATTCCCGCAGATCCGACCCAAAAAGGGCTGTGTCTGCTGATGGAGCAATGGGCAGATGAATCGATCGGTCTCAATGCTCGCAAAGCCTTTGTGGGTTCCGTCAGCACAAATCAATCATTCCGCACGGCTCTATTGCCAAACTCTGTGCCGGATATGTTGAAGGATGCGATCGGAGCGATTCCGGGTGAGTTTCTCAGTGTCTTGGGTTTGGGCGTTGGCATGGGCCCCGATGCCGTGAAATCAGCCCAAGAAGCGCTCAAACGAGATCTGACGGCGCTATGTTTTATTTTGATGGAGCAGCCCTACCTGCTAGGCGACACGCCAACGCTGGCAGACTTCTCTGTGGCTGGGTTATCAATGTATCTCAAGTTTCCGACGGGTCCCTATCTGAGCATTCCGGAGGCTTTGAAGGGTCAAGGTGTTTCTGGAATTGCTGACATTGGCACGTTTGAGCCGTTTTTTGTGTGGCGCGATAAGCTCTATGCCGATTTCCGCAAGTCCTCCCCCTTTGCGACGGCTCCCTCTGGGGCCCAACCTCAATCAACATCGAGTAGCACAAGTTCTGTGATCCACAATTTTTAGAAATGGTCTAGAAGTGGGATGGTCTAGAAGTGGGATGGTCTAGAAGTGGGATGGTCTAGAAGTGGGATGGTCTTTGCGTCTGTCCCACTTCTGGGCAGACACTATACTTTAAGGGTAAAACGATCGCCCTACAATAGAACAAAGAGGTGTGAAATCAGATTTCCGGCTTCTAGGGTTGAGCCTCTAAAATTGAGTCTCCAAAATTAAGCTTCTAGGATTGAGTTTCTGAGTCTTTAGACGGCATTAAGCCAGAAGTTGAGAATCTGACGGGTACAGATTGTCCGTCAAGTTTGAGCCAAACCTTCCAATCCATTTTTCTCAAATATGCCAGATTTTCACATCCAAGCTCCCTTTGAGCCGACGGGCGATCAGCCAAAGGCGATCGTGCAACTGACCCAAAATCTCAATGCAGACCACCGTTACCAAACCCTCAAAGGTGCAACCGGAACTGGAAAAACCCACACGATCGCCCGTGTGATTCAAAATCACGGCAAACCAACCCTTGTTTTGGCTCACAACAAAACCCTGGCAGCCCAGCTTTGCAACGAGTTGCGCCAGTTTTTTCCTGACAACGCGGTAGAGTATTTTGTCAGCTACTACGACTACTATCAGCCTGAAGCCTACATTCCCGTCAGCGACACGTTCATTGAGAAGACCGCTTCAATCAACGATGAAATTGATATGCTGCGGCACTCGGCCACGCGATCGTTATTTGAGCGCAAAGATGTGATTGTCGTCGCATCGATTAGTTGCATCTATGGTTTGGGCATCCCGGCGGAATATTTGAATGCGTCGATTCCCCTTCGAGTGGGCGAAGAAATGAACCAGCGTCAGATCTTACGAGATTTGGCATCCGTGCAATACACTCGAAATGATTTAGATTTGGGTCGAGGCAAATTCCGCGTCAAGGGAGATGTCTTAGAAATCGGCCCCGCCTACGAAGATCGGATCATTCGAGTGGAATTTTTTGGCGACGAGATTGACGCAATCCGCTACATCGACCCTGTAACCGGCACAACTTTGCAAAGTATGGATGCGGTAAACATCTACCCCGCTCGCCACTTTGTCACCCCAGAAGATCGACTAGAAGCGGCCTGTGATGCGATCGAAGCCGAACTCAAACAACGCTTAGAAGAACTCGAAAAAGAAGGAAAATTACTCGAAGCACAACGAATAGAGCAACGCACTCGCTATGACCTAGAGGTTTTGCGAGAAGTAGGTTTTTGTAACGGTGTTGAGAACTATTCTAGACACCTGGCAGGCAGGGGAGCCGGAGACCCGCCAGAATGCTTGATTGACTACTTTCCCAAAGACTGGCTACTAGTAATTGATGAATCTCATGTAACGCTGCCGCAAATCCGAGCGATGTACAACGGCGATCAGGCGCGCAAAAAAGTATTGATTGATCACGGATTCCGGTTGCCCAGCGCTGCGGATAATCGCCCCCTCAAAAACGAAGAGTTTTGGACAAAAGTGCATCAGTGCATCTTCGTATCTGCCACGCCTGGAGACTGGGAACAGGGAATTTCTGAAGATCGCATTGTCGAGCAAATAATTCGACCCACTGGAGTACTCGATCCTGAAGTTTTTGTGCGCCCAACCCAGGGGCAAGTCGATGATCTGCTGGGCGAAATTTATACTCGCGTCGAGAAACATGAGCGAGTTTTGGTGACAACGCTCACCAAACGCATGGCCGAAGATCTGACCGAATATTTCCAAGAACGCGGCGTGAGAGTTCGCTATTTGCACTCTGAAATTAACTCGATCGAACGCATCGAAATTCTTCAAGATCTGCGAGACGGCGTGTTTGATGTCTTGATTGGGGTGAACCTGTTGCGGGAGGGATTAGACCTGCCCGAAGTCTCTTTGGTGGCAATTCTTGATGCTGATAAAGAGGGCTTTTTGCGAGCCGCCCGATCGCTGATCCAAACGATCGGGCGGGCAGCACGTCACATCCAAGGGCAGGCCATTCTCTACGCTGACAACATGACTGGCAGCATGGCTCAAGCTATCAGTGAAACCGAACGGCGGCGCGAAATTCAGATGGAGCATAACGAGAAGCACGGCATTGTGCCCCAGCCCATTACCCGCAGGGCGACGAATTCGATTCTGTCTTTTCTCGAAGTGTCTCGTCGCCTAAACGCTCAAGAATTGGATCAAGCTTATGAACAAGCCGATGACATCCCCTTAGAAAATATTCCCAATCTGATTGTTCAACTCGAAGCGCAAATGAAGGACGCTGCCAAGAATCTAGAGTTTGAGGAAGCTGCAAAGTATCGAGATAAGATCAAGCATTTACGAGACAAAATGCTCGGTCATCGAAATTAATGAATTGCCAGAAGGTAAGGCTGGCGCGATCGAGAATCTATCAAAAACAATGTTGTGTTTTTTCAACTTACAACCTCTTCTGCTTGAAGGAAAATATAGCAGTCCTACGCGGTTTGTGAGCGTGAAAAGCAGGGTGAGAAAAGGTTTCGTAGGCATCTTTTCTCACAACTCAAATGCGATCGCCCTAGACAAAAGGGTTGGCTGACTGACAAATCTTTTCCCTCATCCCCCAACTCCTGCCCACAAGGGCTAGAAGGGGAGCCGGAACAAGACTAGATTTAAAAGTCCCTCGCCCGCCCTGGGATCGGGATTGGGATTGGGATTGGGATTGGGGTGAGGGCGGTTTGAGTTTTGTCAGTCTATCAGGTAGTCACTCAAAAATAAGCGAAGTTGCATACTGAGAAAGCGGCGTGTTGCGAAATGTGGTAGAAGGTTTAGGGAGCATTTTTTCGGGCCAGGTCAGCTTGAAGTATTCTCGCAGCAGACGGCGCGCTACCCTTCGGAGCATGGTGTAGGGAAGCCAACGACTGGTAGAAGCATGAATGTAAAGCACCCCCTGTCGATAGAAACGGGCATTAATGACTCCGCATTCATACCCAAGCAACCAAATCTCCAAAGCTTCGGACTGATCCCCCTCCTTTGCCCACAGATCCATGAGCCAAAAATAGAACCCCCCCAAAAGATAGAGGCGCTGAGGGGTGAGCAATTCTGCACTGGTGAGCATTTTCTGTAGTTTCACCAGTAGTTTGCGGTAGGTGTTGAGTTGAGCCGACGATCGAGATCGATCGCTAATTGATCCGTCCTGAAATACTCGCCAAAAGCAGTCTGGGTAAGGAAAGCGCTGATATTTGAATCCTTTCGTCAGGGCGCGAAAGTGAAATTCAAAGTCCTGCCAGCTCGACAATTCTTCGTCCCAATCACCCAGCAGATTTAGAGCTTCTCGCCGCCAAATCGGGCACATGGTTTGCCAGGGCATATCAAACCCCAGGAATCGATCGATATCATTGACATCTTTTTCATCATTAACCAGGAGTTGTAAGTCAGTCCAGTGTTCTCGAAAAATAATGCAGGGAAACAAGCCAAAATCGAGATCTGGAGCCTTTTCCATGCACTGAAATCGTTGCGCTAGCGATTCTGGCGATAGACAGTCATCAGAATCTAAATAGATCACATACTTACCTTGAGCGTGCCGAGTGCCCAGGTTTCGGCAGATGTTTGC
This sequence comes from Leptolyngbyaceae cyanobacterium CSU_1_3, assembly GCA_012034655.1. GTDB lineage: Bacteria > Cyanobacteriota > Cyanobacteriia > Leptolyngbyales > Leptolyngbyaceae > JAAUOZ01. The sequence goes on from JAAUOZ010000036.1 coordinate 12,245, forward strand.
GCCAGCTTTTTCTCCCGATCGCTTCAGATAGTGAATCCTGGGATCTAAGTGACTCATCTGCATGATCTCTTGTTCCGTTGAATCTTGGGAACCATCATCGACGACAAGCGCCTCCCAATCCTGAAGGGTTTGGTGTTGCAGAGACGCTAGAGCTTGCCGCAGAAGATGAGCACGATCGAGGGTGGGAATAACAATGGAAATTAGCGGGGAATTGGAAGTCATACGCAGGAATTGCAATTTGACTGTTTAACAAATTACCAGGTGACTAACCACCTAGGATGGAGAGGAAAGCTGCCCCTTGAGAACCACATCCTGATAACTCCCTGATTTCACAATCTGACCTTTTTCAACCACGTAAATGCGTTCGCAATGCTCTAAAGTTGTCAGTCGATGAGCAATCAAAATAATAGTTTTGCTGCCACCCAAAGCTTTGACAGCTTCACTCACCAGGCTCTCAGTTTCGTTGTCTAAGGCGGCGGTTGCTTCATCTAAAATTAGAATTTGTCGGTCATGATATAACACTCTGGCAATACCAATTCTTTGTCGTTGCCCTCCTGACAATCGAACGCCCCGCTCACCAATCACCGTGTTGATGCCCTCAGGAAGTTGCTCAACCAATTCTGTCAATTGGGCTATTTGAATTGCCTGACTCAGTTTGTCTTGATCGATGAGATGATCAGGAACTCCAAAGGCGATATTTCGCTCTAGGGTGTCATCAATCAGAAAGATTGATTGAGGAACATAGCCAATCAAATTTTGCCAGGCTCTCAAGTTTTGATAAACAGAAACACCGTCAACTTTGATGTCGCCATTTTGAGGGGTGAGCAATCCTAAGATGACATCAACCAATGTTGTTTTTCCTGCACCCGATCGCCCAATCAAACCAATTGATTCACCTTTGTTGAGCATCAAAGAAACTTGATTGAGCGCATCATTTGCCCCCTCCGGATAGCGATAGGTAATTTGATCTAAAACAATTTGTTTAGAAAAATCCATCGGTTGATTTGAGCGCAGGGCATCCGTCTGGCTCAATGATAACTTCGGTTGATGCTTTTCTAAAGATTGCAAATCGAAATAAAGCTTATCCATTGAGTAACTGGCATATCGCACATCATTCAATGAGTTGATCACGTTTCCGACGGCTGGTAGCAGGCGAATAGATGCCATTGCAAAGATTCCTAATACCGAGCTTAGGTCTTGACTACTTCGAGGATTGAACGTGAGAAAGATGAAGGTAAAGACTACTAAAAAAGTAATCAAAAAGGCTTCAATCACATATCGAGGCAAGTTTGTAAAAGACATATAGGCAGCGCTAGAAACTGCAAATTTGTCCATCTGAAAACTTGCTTGATCTTCAAAGTATCCTTCACACCCAATGACGCGAACTTCCTTCAATCCGCCTAGGCTGTGATTGATAATCCGAATCATTTCTTCATAGGAATCCGATCGATCCTTCCCCCAAAGAGCAATCTTGTGTCTGAAGTGATAAAAGATAGATGAAGCGAGAAGAACAATCCCAATAATGATAAACATCGCCATAATATTGGTCTTGATCAAAAGAAAAACGATCGCCAAGGTTACAATGCTATTTGAAACGGCAAACAACAGTGGCATGATCACTTTATAGCTAAACGTTTCGGTCTCGTTTAGCATGTTTTGCATCAAGGTAGAAGAGTTGTGAGTCAGATGATAGGTGTAAGGAGCAAGGGAGTAAGAGTGCAGCAATCTTGAGCAAAGAACTCCTCGCTGCTTGAACCCAAACTCGAAAATATATCTCTGAATGAAGAAGCTGAGAAAAGACTTAACATAAAATATACCAACAACGATCAATCCTACAAAAATCAAAAAATTAATTTCTGACCCAAAATTTAATTGGTTATAGAGCCAACTAATTCGGGAGTCTTGTTTGATAAAACCGAGATTTGTAGCGATCGAAATAAAGGGGCCAATTAATCCAATTCCTAACGTTTCGAGTAAAGAAGAAAATAAAAATAGGAATGCAAGAAGAAATAATCGCTTTTTCCGTTCTCCTAAAAGATAGAAAAACTTGGACAAATAACTCATCATCCGATCGATGCCTCTTTACTCACGAAAACAAACTCTTTCTAGCCTTGATTCAGCAGCATTGTACAGGGGAAAAGCCTCTGCTTTTCACAAGCTTAAGCAAATTAACCCGACAATTTTACAAACAAGTGTGGCAGTAAATCCGCAAACCTACTGATAAATTTTAAAGATTTCTCAGTAAAACTTACAGTTGCTAGCCTTCTCATCCCAGCCGTTACCTAGTTGAAAACCCTAGATTTTTCCCTGACTTCCTTTATGCTAGACGAGCTTCGGAGGAAGGCATTTTTAGAGAGTGACTTTACTCAATCTTCATCACATTAAGGAGTTTATGGGAAGCTCGATTGCTTTAATTTAGCCAACCCACGATGAATTGATCAGCGTATTTCTTTAAGTAGAAACGATGTTTTATTCATACAGAGTATATTTTTTCGATAAAGACTAAGGGTAAGTACTGGCTTTTCAGATATCTCGTTTGATAGTTGTAGAAAACACAGAAGAGATACTGGGTAAAGGTGATGCTCCTCGACTGCTTGACACTTGCTCAAGCATGATTGTACTTAATCTTTACAAGACGAGTTGTAGAAATCACATGCTAGAAAAATAGGAAATAATCTCAGATGACAGATCGAAAAATTCGTGTAAGCATCGGCGTTCCTGTCTACAACGGCGAAAACTATCTAGAAGCTGCGTTGGATTCGCTTTTGGCTCAGACTTTTCAAGACTTTGAAATCATTATTGCGGACAACGCCTCTACCGATCGCACTGAGGAAATTTGCCAGTTTTACGCTGCAAAAGATAACCGAATTCGCTACTATCGCCACCCTACCAACATCGGAGCAACCCCAAACTTTGATTGTTTGCTCAAATATGCCAGAGGCGAATACTTTAAGTGGGCAGCCCATGATGATGTTCATGCACCCACTTACCTAGAAAAATGCGTTGCCGTGCTCGATCGCAACCCCAAGGTCATACTGTGCTACCCATGGACGCAATTTATTGACGAGAAAGGCGATGCTTACCCTCGCAATTATGAGTTCGACGGTAAACTCAGACTCAATTCTGACCAGCCTCACGAACGCTTTCATGACATCGCCTGCACCTTCCAAGAATGCTTTCAACTATTTGGGCTAATTCGGACGAGCGTACTGAAACAACCCTCGGTTGGGCCCTATGGTAACTACAGCCATGCAGATGGTGTTTACTTAGCCAGACTGGCGCTGGCAGGCCAGTTTCACGAGATCCCAGAGCAGTTATTTCTCTCGCGACAGCATTCTCAGCAGTCTTGTAAGGTTTACGCAGCCGAAAACACAGATTATGACTACTTTGAGTACACGGCGTGGTGTGACCCATCTAAAGCAGGAAAATTTATTTTGCCTCACTGGACTATTTTTAGCGAATATTGCAGTGCCATCTTTCGTTCTCAAGTCAGCTTTACTGAAAAGCTTGCTTGTTTGAGCACCCTGAGAGTTTGGTTGAGAACCTATTGGACTCATATGGTTAGAGATATTTTTGGAGCAACCAATTACTACTTCTATTCGTTGAAGCAGCGCTCTCAACAGCCTATTTCTCAGACCGATAGTTGACGATCGTAATCCTCAGTTGAGCAAGATTCATCTGACAGAAATACTCCGATTCTTACAGGACTTGTACCATCTTGCCAGTAGCTTAAACCGTTACAGGCAAGATGGTACAAGTCTTTATTAATTCTTAGATTGAATAGTTTCTGTATGAACAGGAAACACCCTTCATCTTGATGTTATGAATATCTGACTATCTAAACCTTAGACTTAAGCACGCTTGAGAGCTAAATTTAAGTCTTTGACGTGCCTTTTTTGCAGATAGAACATCAAGAAACTCTGAGATATTTGTAGTTTCTTACCTGATCTAACTACATGATTTATGCAGGTTTATTCATAGAATCGTCAATCCTGAAAGAGAGGCGCGATCGTGCTCCAAAGATTGCTTACATCGACTTAATTCGATAGGTCACATACAAATACCAAAACACTAATTCCTTGCTAATGAAGGGTTTTGGCTTCTGAAGTGCCGTATTGATTCCCTCAATTTCCTCACCTTCTCTACGTATGTATTTTGAGTAAAGCCCATACGGAATTGGGTAAAGATTACATGGAAGTAATAAAAAATACTAGAAAATTGCGTGAGAGTACTAGAGACTCTAAAAAGTAGAGCAATCAGAAAGTTTTCGAGCCGTTTTTGAGTCATGGGCGCATCATCAGCAAGTAACCTGACGCTATCCATGAAACTTAGCTTCAAAGAGGAAAATTCGAGATTTGCCTGCTAGATTTGCATTGTGATATCGATATTGCCAACCTGCGAGGTGCATTGTTTATGAACAGTTCGAGTTGTCGATTTTGCGGATCTTCCCTGCACCATACCTTCGTTGATTTGGGGATGTCGCCCCTGTGCCAAACTCACATCACCCCAGAAGCGCTCAACCACATGGAGCCTTTCTATCCCCTTCATACCTATGTGTGTGAAAACTGCTTTTTGGTACAGTTGCAAGAGTTCGTCAGCCCTCAAGACATTTTTACCGAGTATGCTTATTTTTCGTCCTATGTTGATGCATTGCTGAAGAACGCCAGTGAGTACTCAGATCTCATGGTCGAACGGTTCAAGCTCGGTGCTCACAGCCAAGTCATTGAAATTGCCAGTAACGATGGCTATCTGCTGCAATACTTCCTCAAAAAAGGCATTCCCGTTCTGGGAGTCGAGCCTGCTGTCAACGTTTCGCAGGTGGCGATCGACAAAGGCATTCCCGTCGTCAACAAGTTTTTTGGTCAACAGACAGCGATCGAACTGGCAGCTAATGGCAAAGCAGATTTGCTGCTTGGCAACAACGTTCTCGCCCATGTGCCCGACATCAACGATTTTGTCTCCGGCATGAAAGTTCTCCTCAAAGCCGATGGCGTGATCACGATGGAATTTCCCCACCTGATGCGCCTGATGGCGGAGAACCAGTTCGACACGATTTACCACGAACACTTCTCCTACCTATCCTTCATGGTGGTGCAAAAGATTTTTGCCCATCATGGTCTCACGCTCTTTGATGTGCAAGAGATTCCCATTCACGGCGGTTCGCTGAGAATCTACGCTCGCCATACAGAAGACTCTTCTAAGCCCGTGGGCGATCGCGTCACCGAACTGATTGCCCGCGAAGCCGCCGCCGGGTTCGACAAGCTAGAAACCTACGCCCACTTCACCGAGCAAGTTAAAGAAACCAAGCGCAAACTGTTAGAGTTTCTGATCACCGCCAAGCAAAAAGGCAAAACGATCGCAGGCTATGGTGCTCCGGGTAAGGGCAATACCTTGCTGAACTATTGCGGAATTCGTACCGACTTTTTAGACTACACCGTCGATCGCAATCCCTACAAGCAGGGTAAATTCACCCCCGGAACCCATATTCCGATTCTTTCCCCCGATCGCATCAAAGAGACAAAACCAGATTATCTATTGATTTTGCCCTGGAACGTGAAAGACGAAATTATGGAGCAGACTTCATACATTCGGGAATGGGGCGGACAGTTTGTGATCCCTATTCCAGAAGTCAAAATCTATTCCTGATCAAGCTGTTTTATCAGACAATTTCTCAGGCCATTTCTGAGAAAAATCAAGAGTTTACGCGCCACAAACTGTTGACTAATCTGTCATTGATGCAACCCATCTCCCAGACACGCCCTACGGGTGAAACAACTAACGTTAGCTTGACCGTCGATCGGCAAGATACCAAACCAATGCTGAATGCAAAAGACATCATCGACCAAGACCTGAATTATATTTGCACCAACCTGACCGAAGAGTTTGGCGCAATGGCTGGCAAAAATCTCCTGATCACAGGAGGCGCAGGCTTTTTAGGCTACTACTTTGTGCAATCGGTGCTGCACTGGAACCAGAAAGTAGAGTCAGGCAAACAAATCCGCCTCACCGTCTACGACAACTATTCGCGAGGGGTTCCCGCCTGGTTGATGGATCTCAAAGGAGATCCGACTCTAACCCTGCTCAAGCACGACATGACCCAGCCTCTGCCGCCCGATATGGGAGACTTCCAGTACATCATTCACGCTGCGTCGATCGCCTCTCCCACCTACTACCGCAAAGACCCGATCGGCACCATGGATGCCAACGTTAACGGGTTGCGAAACTTGCTGGAATACTTCAAAAATCAGCAGGCACAAGGCAAAGAAGTCGGCGGATTTCTCTTCTTTTCTAGCAGCGAAATCTACGGCGACCCCACCTCCGAAAATATTCCCACCCCCGAAGATTATCGAGGATTGGTTTCTTGCACCGGGCCCCGTGCTTGCTACGACGAAGCCAAGCGCTATGGTGAAACCCTCTGTGTCAACTTCGCCCAACAGTATGGCTTGCCCATCAAATCTGCCCGCCCATTCAACAACTATGGCCCCGGCTTGAAGATCAGCGATCGTCGCCTCCTCCCCGATTTTGCCCGCGATGTCCTCTCTGGTCGAGACATCACAATGCTCTCCGATGGGTCGCCCAAGCGGACGTTTTGCTACTCAGCAGATTCGATCACAGGCTACTACAAGGTTCTGGTCAAAGGTCATGCTGGCGAAGCTTACAACATTGGCATTGAATCCCCTGAAATTTCGGTCGCAGAACTAGCAGAGCGCGTCGTTGCTCTCTCCCAAGAGCTATTTGGCTACCAGGGCAAAGTTGTGCGGCAAGTCAGCGACGACCAAGACTATCTTGTAGACAACCCCAACCGTCGCTGCCCCGTGATTGAGAAAGCACGAACTCACCTGGGCTACGACCCGAAGATTTTTGTGGAAGAAGGGCTACGGCGATCGCTGATCTGGTATTACGACAACCAAGAAGCGGAGGACGCATAATGCAAGTTTCGATCATTGGCACTGGATACGTGGGCTTGGTCTCAGGGGTTTGCTTTGCAGAAAAAGGGCATCAAGTTCTCTGTGTTGATATTGACCCCACCAAGGTCGAAAAAATTAACCAGGGCATTTCTCCATTCTATGAGCCTGGGTTGAATGAATTGCTCCAGCGCAACATTCACTCGCGTCTAAAAGCAACGACTGATTTTCGGCAAGCAATTTTAGAAACCGACATCTCGCTCATTGCCGTGGGCACACCCTTTGATGGACGAGAGGTTGATCTAACCTACGTCAAGCAGGCTGCCAAGCAAATTGGTGAGGCCCTCAAAGATAAATCGACCTATCACCTGGTGATCGTTAAAAGTACCGTTGTGCCCGGAACCACCGATCAGGTCGTGTTGCCAATTTTGGAAGCGGCTTCTGGCAAAAAAGCAGGGGTTGACTTTGGGGTCGGTATGAATCCAGAATTCCTGACTGAAGGCGAAGCGGTGGATGACTTTATGTATCCCGATCGCATCGTCTTGGGTGGTATTGATGATCAGAGCATCGACCTGCTAGATCAACTCTACAGCGGCTTTGATGGGGTCGATCGTCTGAGAACGAACAACTCCACCGCCGAGATGATCAAATATACCTCAAACTCTCTGCTGGCACTGCTGATCTCGTTTTCTAATGAAGTTGGCAATCTCTGTGCCGCGATCGGCAATACCGATGTAGTGGACGTGATGAAAGGCGTACACAACAGCCGCTATTTGACGACAATCCTGCCCAATGGCGATCGCATTATTCCGCCGATTACCAGTTTTTTAGCGGCGGGTTGTGGTTTTGGGGGTAGCTGCCTACCCAAAGATGTGAAAGCCTTGATTGCCCACGGCGAAAAGCATGGGAGCCAGATGCCCTTGTTAGATGCGGTGATTCGCACCAATCAAGCCCAACCTCAGCAGGTGATGGCTCGACTGCACAAGCACTTTTCTTCCCTCGCAGGAGTGCGCGTTGCAGTTCTGGGGCTAGCTTTTCGACCCAACACGAACGATATGCGCGAATCTCCAGCAATTCCTATCATCCAGGAGTTGTTGGCTCAAAAAGCAGTGCTGAAGGCTTACGATCCGGTCGCCAACTCTGAAGCGGAACACATCTTAGGTTCTGGCACGATCGAGTTCTGCACCAGTCTCTCGCAAGTGCTGAGTGACGTACAGGCAGTGGTGCTGGTGACTCGTTGGGATGAGTTTCGCCAAGTTCCAGAACTTTTGGCTCAGCTAGATCAGCAGCCTGTCTTCATCGATGGTCGTCGGCTACTCGATAAGCATGCCCTTACCCGCTACGAAGGGATTGGCATGTAGCTCTCTGGGAGGTTTGATGCTCTCGAATCAGGGCGACGATCGCATCAAACCTCCTACCCACCAGTGTCTTTTTGCTATGAAGCATCAATTTTCACTTTAGCGCCTCGTCTCAGTCAATCCTATGACATGGGCTTCTAGGCACTCCATCATTTTTATATTTTGGTAATGCTTGAGTAAATCGAATGAACACCGTTTTTTTTGATTCAGTTGTTAGTGACGAAATGAGACGAGAACGCCTGTATAACGGGCAGCTTTTTATTTTCTCACCCCGTCCTAGTATGTTGGCGCTGTGTGAATTTGCCCGTGAGATGTTGGAGGAAGCTTTCGCACCGCTCCATCCCACCCAGGCACAATTTGATCTAAGTGTTGAAGAATTTGTCGCGATCGCGCTCCCCTCAAACCCAAATTCATTCATCACCCCAAATCCAAGCAACTCATTCAAAAAGTCTTGGAAGAATATGGCTACGACTTAGAGAAAACCTACTTCGACGTGCCAAGATTAAAAATCATCACTCACAATGCTTATCTGACCGCAGGAGTTGGCTATCCCTTCCATCCCCACCGCGACACTTGGTACTGCGCTCCTCAAAGCCAGGTGAACTGGTGGCTCCCCGTTTACGAGTTTGAGTCAGAGAGCGCAATGGCTTTTCACCCTCGCTACTGGAATGAGCCTGTCCACAATAGCTCAAGCAACTTCAACTATTACGAATACAATAGCACTGGGCGCAAAAATGCTGCACAGTACATCAAGTCCGATACGCGCAACCAACCTCGTCCCCAAGACATCATAGAAATCGATCCCCATCTGCGGCTCGTCTGTGAGGTTGGAGGAGCCATCCTTTTCTCCGGCGCACAGATGCACTCCACCGTACCCAACACTTCTGGACGTACCCGCTTTAGCATCGACTTTAGAACCATCCATTTGGATGATGTACTCGCCCAACGGGGAGCGCCCAATCTCGATGCCGCCCCAACTGGAACTGCGCTCAGAGACTTTATGCGGGCCACAGACTTCTCGCGCCTACCCGAAGAAGTAGTGGCGCTCTACGAAGATATGCCCCCCCTCGAAGGAGATGTGATCTTTCAACCGCCAGCCGCCCTCATCGCTTCCTAAACAGGGATTATGAACATTACTGATCTCAAAGAGATCCTGGATATTGAGCAGGTAGGTCAGGGGCTGCATCAGTTAATTTCTGACCTCTACCCAATCTGCCGCAGCATCACGGGGAATGGGTTTCGAGAAACGCTGGGTCAGATTCAACCACTGATCCCACTGACGCTTCATGAAGTTCCCACAGGGACACAGGTTTTCGACTGGACAGTGCCGCGAGAGTGGAACATTCGAGATGCCTACGTCCGAAATTCTCAAGGCGATCGCGTCATCGACTTCCAAAAATCGAACCTACATGTAGTCAACTACAGCGTCCCCGTACACAAGAAGCTCTCACTGGAAGAACTTAAGCCAAACCTGTTCACGCTACCCGATCGCCCAGATTGGGTTCCCTATCGCACGTCTTACTACAAAGACAGTTGGGGGTTTTGTCTGACCCATCGGCAGTTGCTCGAACTTCCGGACGATGAGTATGAAGTCTGCATCGATACAACCCTGGAACCTGGAAGTCTGACCTACGGTGAATGTTATTTGCCAGGAGAAGAGTCCGATGAGGTGCTCATCTCCTGCCATGCTTGCCACCCTTCTCTAGCCAATGACAACCTGGCAGGAATCGCGATCGCGACTCACCTTGCCAAGCACCTCGGACAAGTGGCGCGTCGTTATTCCTACCGTTTCATCTTTATCCCCGCGACGATTGGCTCTATTACCTGGCTCAGTCGCAACGAAGAGCACGTCGATCGCATCAAGCACGGGTTGGTGTTGAGTTGTTTGGGTGATCCGGGCAAGTCAACTTATAAGAAAAGTCGGCGCGGCGATGCTGAAATCGATCGGGCAGTGCTACATGTGCTCCAGCATTCTGGGCAAGATTATGAGGCGATCGACTTTTTTCCCTACGGATACGATGAGCGACAATATTGTTCGCCTGGGTTTAACTTACCAGTTGGCTGCCTGATGCGGACTCCCAATAGCAAATATCCTGAATACCACACGTCCGCAGACAATCTGGAGTTCGTGCAACCTGTTTATCTTCAAGATTCCTTCGCCAAGTGTTTAGATATCCTATCTGTGTTAGAGCACAACAAAACCTACGTCAATCAAAATCCCAAGTGTGAGCCGCAACTGGGCAAGCGAGGACTCTATCGATCGGTCGGAGGCGCGGCGGGTTCGGGTATTGACGAAATGGCAATGCTGTGGACGCTCAACCTGTCAGATGGAAAGCACAGTTTACTGGAGATTGCCGATCGCTCCGGTTCCGAATTTAGTGCTATCAAAAAGCGGCTGATGCCTTAGTTGCCAGCAATTTGTTGCGAGAATTGGCTGATTAATTTTGAATTAATTCATCTTGAGTGGTACAACAGCTTTGAGCACAAACGCTCAGGACACTTTAAAACGCATATCTTGATTCACATAGTTTGGAGGTCATTCGGATGAAAGTTGTTCTGTTTTGCGGCGGTCTAGGCACAGACTCAGGGATTATTCAGAGAGTATTCCCAAGCCAATGGTTAACATTGGTTATCGTCCCATTATCTGGCATTTGATGAAATACTACGCCCACTATGGACATAAAGAGTTCATTCTGTGCCTTGGCTATAAAGCTGATTTTGTCAAAAATTACTTCTTAAACTACAACGAATGTCTTTCCAATGATTTCGTGCTGTCGAGCGGTGGTAAAGAGATTCAAATGCTCAACAGTGACATTCAAGATTGGAAAATTACGTTTGTTGATACGGGGCTGCACTCCAATATTGGTCAGCGCCTCAAAGCCGTTGAAAAACACATTGGCGACGATGAAATGTTTTTGGCAAATTACAGCGATGGGCTAACAAACTTGCCACTAGACCACTACATTGATAACTTTATTCGCCAAGACAAAGTTGCTAGCTTTGTCTCTGTAAAACCAACTCAAACATTTCACGTTATCTCTACAAAAGAGGATGGGCTAGTGACTAGCATTCAACACGTTACTAGCTCAGATACTCGAATCAACGGTGGTTTTTTCGCCTTCAAAAAAGATATTTTCAGATATCTGGGCCAGGGCGAAGAACTCGTGCTTGAACCTTTCCAAAGACTCATTGAAAAAGAAGAATTAGTCTCCTACAAATACGACGGATTTTGGACTTGTATGGACACTTTCAAAGATAAGCAAAATCTTGATGATATGTATTCTCAAGGCAGAGCAGTTTGGGAAGTATGGAAAACTCCAGAAACCTATTAGATAGATTGGTCTAGTTCAATGTCAGACGTAGTGCGGGAAGCTTGACTACGATCGATTTGTTTGCACTACCGCTATCTACAAATTAATTACACCCATCCCCATAGTCACCCACATACTATATTTGTCGCGATCGCCATCGGAGAGCAAAAGTGCTGAAGTTAACGTTTGAGCAAAAAGAGGATTCCGCCTATCGAATTCTCTGCTTGGGAGCCCATTGTGACGACATCGAAATTGGCTGTGGTGGAACAATTCTCAAGTTAATTAAAACCTACCCAAATGCGATCTTTTACTGGGTTGTTTTTAGCTCTAGCGAGATCAGGGCCAAGGAAGCTTTTGCCAGCGCCAATCTCTTCCTGAGAGGAGCAACCGTCCAAAATATCGTGGTCAAAAACTTCAGGAATAGCTTTTTCCCGTTCGTAGGAGCCGAAATCAAAGAATACTTTGAGGAGATTAAACAAGCATTTTCTCCTGATCTTGTGTTCACCCATTATCGGCAGGATGCCCACCAAGATCATCGCTTAATTTCTGACCTTGCCTGGAATAGTTTTCGAGATCACCTGATTCTGGAATACGAGATTCCCAAATATGACGGTGACGTTGGCAATCCTAATTTCTTTGTCCATTTAGATGAAGCAATTTGTCAGCGCAAAATTCAAACCATTATGGAGGTTTTTGAGACTCAGAAAAAGCGACAGTGGTTTACGGAGGACACATTCCAAGCTCTACTGCGACTTCGAGGAGTAGAATCTAACTCGCCAAGTAAATATGCAGAAGCTTTTCACTGTCGCAAAATTGTACTCTAATCTGCTTGAGCAGGAGAATTTTTAATCAACATCAACGTTTTATGAATTTAATCTGCTCTCAAGTCTAGGAGATCTTTTACAGGTCTCCTTTTATTTTCGTTTTCTGTAGTATTTCAAAACCCTTGAACCGTCGATCGACTTCATAAAACCTTTGAAAAAGAGATTTCGTCAGCCTCGATTAATAGCCGAAGCAGCAACGAGAATTTTGAAGGAACTTGGGGCTAACCATGAAGAGTGCATAAAAGGGCTTGCTCGAAGATTTACGGAAGAGATAAGGTTTTTGGGTAGTGAAATCCCAAGATCTTGCGAAGTTGCTCACCCTTGAGCCAGTGGTTCTTCTCGGTTCTTGGAAGATTAATGAAGTGCACCTTCCAGGTTGAGGCGTGATTATACCTAGCTCGTTAGAAAGATCCATCCATGTTGAACTGATTAGAAGGGTAACTTAGTGGGCACAACGTCTGGTGATTCTGCTCTCAAGACCGTCTTCAAAAGCGTAGAGCTACAGAAGCCGATCGCGCAGAAAATAAGGATTTTTTCAACCCAGAGAATTCACTGACTGTCGGGGACTACCATGTACGACTTTGCAATTATTGGCGGCGGCATCATTGGTCTATCTACGGCGATGGCGCTAGCAAATCGTTACTCCAGAGCCAGGATTTTGCTGCTCGAAAAAGAGAATCAGTGGGCTTATCACCAAACTGGAAGTCATAGCGGTGTAATTCATTCAGGGATATATTACCGGCCAGGCAGCTACAAAGCTAAGTTTTGCCGAGCGGGTAATAGATCGCTGGTGCAATTCTGTCAAGAGCATGAGTTAGATCATGAGATTTGCGACAAGCTGATTGTTGCGACCCATCCCAAGGAACTGCCTCTGCTCCAAAACCTCTACGATCGAGGCATCCAAAATGGTATTCCTGTCTCTCAAATTTGTGCAGAAGAAGTGAGAGAGATCGAGCCTCACGCTCATTGTCTGGCAGGAATTCGGGTCAGATCTACGGGGATTGTCAACTACAAGCAGGTGTGTCAAAAATATGCAGACATTGCGATCGCTCAAGGAGCCGACCTGCGCCTCAATACCCGTGTAGAGATGCTGGTCAAAACTAGCGAAGGGTACGGCATTGCCACCAACAATGGCATGTTTAACACTCGATTTTTAATTAACTGTGCGGGGTTACACAGCGATCGTATCGCCCGGTTCACAAAAACTAGGCCCCCCGCCAAAATCATTCCTTTCCGAGGTGAATACTACGAGTTAAAGCCAGAGAAGCGCTTTCTAGTAAAGGCCCTCATTTACCCTGTTCCCAATCCCAGCCTTCCCTTTTTAGGGGTTCATTTGACCCGCACGATCGAGGGTAGTGTGCAGGCGGGGCCCAATGCCATACTCAGCTTCAAGCGAGAAGGATACCGTAAAACTGACTTTGACCTGCGCGATTTTTCTGAAATTATCACCTATCCAGGGCTTTGGAAACTGGCGGTCAGACACGCCGACGAAGGCCTACGAGAAATGGCGAGATCGTTCAGCAAAGCGCTGTTTGTGCGAAGTTTGCAGCGGCTGATTCCTGAAGTGCAAGCCGAGGACTTGCTACCAGCGCCAGCAGGTGTGCGAGCACAAGCACTCATGCCCAATGGCAAACTGGTCGATGACTTCTTGATTGTGCAGGAAGCCAGTGCCTTACATCTCTGCAATGCCCCCTCCCCAGCCGCGACTGCCTCGATCGAGATTGGGCGAGCGATCGCAGAGCAAGCGTCTGTGGTTCAACCGTGCCAAGTTGCGTTTAGTCCTTAAAAAATTGTGGGTTGATTGGAAGAATTCAAAATTGTCCGGATTTTAGAAATGCTTTGTTTAATAGTAGATGAAGCCGATGAAGCCATTGTATCTTTGTTTACTTCAAAATCGATCTCAGTTTTTTCTATGCTTTGCTTGACTGACAGCCATTGCCTTCGTTAAGGCTCATTCCTTACCACCCATCCTTCCAGTATCCAAAGAACCTAGTCAGACATGCGACACCTCCTACTCAATCCCGTTCTTCCTATTTTAGGACTCACTCTATCTACTCTGGTTGCCGTGGCTGATCCTCTAGGAGCGACACAGCGCCCCCCTAGCCAACCGATCAGCGCCACCCTGCCAGGAGCCGTCATTGATGAATCCTACACCCTAGGACCTGGCGATCGCGTCCGAATTGAGGTCTTTAAACTGCCGCAATTTACCCTAGAAACTCAGGTCTTAGTCGATGGGTCTCTCAGTCTGCTGCAAGTTGGCAAAATTCCTGTACGAGGATTGACCCTAACTCAAGCAACTTCCGTTGCTTCTGAGCAATACTCAAAGCTGCTGAGATATCCAGTCGTCAGCGTAACGCTAGTCGCCCCTCGCCCTGTGAAGGTTGGGATCTCAGGCGAAGTCAATCGTCGGGGTTCCTATCTACTCTCAACCACAGAAGGGGGATCTCAGTTGCCGACTATGACACGAGCCATTCAGATGGCGGGCGGCATCACCCAGGCAGCAGACCTGCGACGGGCGCAGCTACGCCGTCCCCTACCAAATGGGGGAGAACAAGTGGTGAACGTCGATCTATGGGACTTTGTGCAGACGGGCGACCTACGAAGGGATAGGGTGCTCAGAGATGGTGATTCAATCTATATCCCTACCACCAGTGAAGTGAACCTAGGCGAGTCTTCTCAGCTTGCGACGACCAGTTTTTCCTCCGATCGCAATCAGCCGCTCAACATTGCTGTCGTAGGTGAAGTGTATCGACCCGGGCCCTATACCGTCACCGGAACCGCCCGCACGGGAGCCGCCGGAGTCCCTGGGGGTAATACCTCTAACAACAACAACACCCCAGACAACGTGCCGACCATTACCAGAGCCATTCAAGTTGCGGGTGGCATTAAGCCGATGGCCGATGTTCGTCAGATTCAAGTTCGGCGCACCACTAAAACCGGGGTGGAACAAACGCTAACGATCGACCTTTGGAAGCTCCTCAAAGAAGGCGACCTGCGTCAGGATTTGATTTTACAAGACCGAGATACGATCGTCATTCCCACAGCCACTTCCATCACCCCCGCCGAAGCGGCCCAAGTTGCCTCTGCCAGTTTCTCGCCAGACACCATCAAAGTGAACGTGGTTGGTGAAGTCACGCGGCCTGGCGTGGTTGAAGTTCCTCCCAACACTCCTTTGAACAAAGTGATCTTAGCAGCAGGCGGATTCGATAACCGACGGGCTAAAACCAGCAGCGTGGATCTTATTCGACTCAACCCCGACAGCACGGTCTCTCAACGCAGAATTGCCGTTGATTTTGCCAAAGGCATCGACGAAGACAAAAACCCTGCCCTGAGAAATGACGACGTAGTAGTGGTCAACCGCTCTGGCATCACTAAAGCGACTGACGTTTTAGGAACCATTCTGAATCCCTTTAGCAACGTCTTCTCAGTTCTCAACTTCTTTAACATCTTTCGGTAGTTCGTCTGAGTGGACTGAGATACGTAGACTGAGTTAACTTTGGGTGCATCAGTGATAACTATAATTCAGCAGAACTCAAACCATAGATTCTCCTGGATTTGGGGCTACAGACCTCACGGCACATTGGCTTCCCCAGCCAACTGTGTGACCCAAAGACGTTTCTAGAACAATTTCACAATCGTTGGTTATTCATCAAGCAAGTTTGAAGAGGTCAAGATGGACGGACAATATCCCCAATCGTTGCCACCCCTATCGTCTAGAAATGGGAAGCGACCCCATTGGCTGATGACGGGCGGGCAGCCCGAAGCAGATGATGTACTCGATCTGGGTCAAGTGTTTTCGGTACTGCGTCGTCGGGTTTTGATCATTGCGGGAGTAGCAACGGTGATCACGTCTGCGGCCCTCGTCAAGGCGGTCACTAGCCCCAGCTACAGAAGTACGTTTCAAATCTTGACCAAGCCCGTGACGGCGGAAAGTCAGGTGGCAACCTCCCTGCCCCAGGCTCTAAATTCAAGTGCCAACCGCGATCCAAATATGGTGGCTCCTGGTTTTGACGAAACTCGGATGAAGCTGCTGAAGAGTCCAAAAATTATTCAGCCGATCGTAGACAGGCTTAAAGACAAGTACCCTGACATAACCTACGAGAAACTCATCAATGGGATTGAAATCAAACCATTGCCCAACACTGAGGTGGTCGAGATTCGATACGAAGATGCCAAACCAGAGCGCGTCAAAGACATTCTGCAAGAATTAAGCGATAGCTACCTGCGATACAGCCTCGAAGAGCGGCTGTCGGATGTGCGCCAGGGAACCAACTTTATCGAGTCTCAACTGCCTCAACTCCAAAAACAGGTGGAATTGGGTCAACAGCGACTTCAGCAGTTTCGTCAGCAGTACAATATTTTTGACCCAGAATCTCAAAGCAAAGAACTGTCTGAGCAAATGACCGCCTTTAGACGGCAGCGTTTAGAAACTGAGGTGGCGCTCAACCAGGTGCGCTCCAGTTTTTCTGACTTGCAAACTCAGTTATCCCAAAAGCCAGATGGGTTAGCCTCAACCACTGCCCTGAGCCAAAATGCTCGCTACCAAAAGCTATTGGAGCAACTGCAAAGCGTAGACACCCAGATCGCGGCTGAATCGTCCCTATTTGTGGACGGCAGCCCCAACGTGCAGGTCTTGCAAGATCAGCGATCGAACCTCGTGCCGCTGATCAACAACGAAGCCCAACGGGTGCAAGACGAAGTTGCTAGCCAGATTCGCGATCTGTCTGCCCGCAATCAAGCTCTCGTGGGAACCGAAGAACAGTTAAACCAGCGCATGAAAGACCTATCGGTCATCGCGCGGGAGTACACCCGAATTCAACGAGAATTGCAGATCGCCACCGAAAACCTCAATCAATTTTTAGCCAAGCGTGAAGCCCTGAAAATTGATGCAGGTCAACGACAAACCCCATGGCAGCTAATTGCGGGCCCTAGCAACCCAGGGCTGTCTCGCTTTAGAACCACGCTGGCACTGGGAGCCGTTCTAGGACTGCTGCTAGGAGCGGCCATCGCTCTACTCGTCGATAAAATGAGTAATGTCTTCTACAACCCCGACGAAATCAAAGCGGCAACCAGACTGCCAATGTTGGGTGTGATTCCAACCAATCAGGAGTTGGACGAAATGGATCGGCTCAACGCCTTACCCAATGCTGGGGGAGTGTTTCAACGCGCTAGCCAATTTATGGGCTTCAAGCCGCGCAAATTTGGTGCAGTGCCTTTTCTGGAAGCATTTAGATCGCTCTACACCAACATTCGCCTCCTGCATTCCGATGCGCCAGTGCGTTCTTTGGTGGTTAGCTCTCCCACGCCGCAGGATGGCAAATCCACGATCGCTCTATACCTGGCACAAGTCGCGGCGGCTATGGGTCAGCGCGTCTTGTTGGTGGATGCAGAATTGCGCCGGCCTCAAATGCACAACCGCTTGGGACTGGTAAATGCCAAAGGACTGAGTGATTTGATCGGCTCCAATCTCGACTACAAACAGGTCATTCAGCAATCGCCCCAGGACGACAATCTGCATATCCTCACCGCAGGGCAACTGTCACGCGATCCGGTGAGTTTGCTCTCGTCTCCCAGAATGCAGCAGCTAATGGAGCAGTTCAAGTCTGCCTTCGATCTGGTAATTTACGATACGCCGCCCCTGGTGGGGTTTGCAGATGCGAACCTAGTGGCCGCAAAAACTGATGGACTGCTGTTTGTGAGCCGTGTTAGCAAAACCAATCGAGATGCGCTCAAGCAAGCCCTAGAGGAGCTAAGAATTTCTCCAACGGTGATTTTAGGAACGGTTGCTAATGATTCTAGGCAGCAATCCAGCAATTTGCAGATGGCTTATTACTATGACACTATGCAGGCTCCACAAGCGATCGACGGCTCACCAACCCTGCGATAGACTCTCAAAACGCATCTCAATGTCAGAAAAATAGACCTCAACTAAGAGTGCAACACTGCACTCTTTTTTGCAGAAAATTTCTTGATAACCACTCATCTCTGTGCTTTTCAATGTTAGTTATATAGAAGACCAGGGTATCTTCACTGGAAAGAGTTCCACGAGCTTCTCAACAAGACTGGAGGATTGCATGGGGGACGCTAAACCCAAACTCAAATTGATGATTGTAGATGATGAGCCAGACAACCTAGATTTGCTCTATCGCACCTTTCGACGAGACTTTGATGTGGTGAGAGCCAGCAGCGCGATCACAGCACTTAAGCTACTCGATCAAAGAGGCGAGATGGCGGTGATCATCTCCGACCAGCGCATGCCCGAAATGCTGGGAACCGAGTTTCTCAGTAAAACGGTCGATCGCTTTCCCGACACCATTCGGATTGTGCTGACAGGATACACAGATGTCCAAGATTTGGTCGAAGCCATCAATTCTGGCAAAGTCTTCAAATACATCACAAAGCCGTGGAAGCCTCAACAACTACAAGTTGTGGTTGAACAGGCAGCAGAGACTTACCGTGTTCTCAAACAAAGAACCGAAGACTTGCGTCGAGCCTTGCGCCGAGAGTCACTCTTTAACGCGATTACGAGGGCAATCCGCAATTCCCTCGACTACCACAGTATGCTACAAACCATTGTGGAGACCTTAGGGCAATCGCTGGAGGCAAATTGCTGCACGCTCTACCCGATCGAAGGATCGATTTTACAGCCTCACTCTGCTATGTATTGCTCTGAAAAATGGGAGGGGCAAGAAAGTCTGCCCGATCTCGCAACTCCGCTAGTACAGGGTGTTTTAGAAACACACAGGACGCAAGTCAAGCAACCTCATAAGTCACAAACTAGGGAAACTCACCTGGCAGTGCCTCTGCTTTATCAACAGGATTTGCTGGCGATCCTGTTTCTGTGCCAGAGAGAAAGCGATCGCCCTTGGTCACAAGAAGACATCGAGCTAATTGAAGGAGTCGCAGAACAGTCGGCTTTAGCCATCTCCCAAGCAAAGCTTTACCAGCGCACCCAACAGCAAGCAGAGCAAATTCGAGCCGAACTAGCGGTGGCAAGGCAAATTCAGAGCAATCTTCTGCGGCAAACGTTACCAGTGTTGGAAAGCGTGAAGGTGCAGGCGTGCTGTCACCCAGCGCGGGAGGTGGGGGGCGACTTTTTTGAGGTCTATCACCACCCCCAGGGCGATATTTGGCTAGCGGTGGGTGATGTGTCAGGAAAGGGGGTTCCGGCGCACTATTCATGTCTAGTGCAATTTCAGTTTTACGGCGAGAGCTTTCTCAAGAAGCTTCGCCTGAGCCGAATGTAATCATGCAAAGTCTCAATAGTATTTTGTCTCAAGATTTAATCAGTACAAACTGTTTTATCACAATGGTTTTAGCGCGTTACACACCGACCACAAAGCGCCTAGTCTATGCCAATGCAGGGCACATTTATCCCCTAGTTTGGTCGAAACAGGGTGAGGTTTGCCCGATCGAGCCAACCTATCTCAAAGCGCGGGGCGTTCCGTT
Organism: Leptolyngbyaceae cyanobacterium CSU_1_3; assembly: GCA_012034655.1. Lineage (GTDB taxonomy): Bacteria > Cyanobacteriota > Cyanobacteriia > Leptolyngbyales > Leptolyngbyaceae > JAAUOZ01. Next base: position 32,092 of record JAAUOZ010000036.1, read on the forward strand.
GGGAATTTTGCCAAATTGGAATGCCCTCTCTGGCAGTCTGACGCTTGGGACGGGGACGATTTTCCTACTGACTAGCGATGGCATTACAGAGGCGACCATTCATCCTGAAAACTCGTCTTGCTCCCATCCCGACGAAGGAGGAGTCATGCTCAAGCAAGCAGGGCTTTGGCAGTTGCTACAACAAGAAGGCGAATACTTAGACCTAAACCATCTGTTAGCCCAAATTCAGTCACACAATGCAGTTCAGGAAGATGACCAGACAATTTTATCTCTGGAGGTTCTTTAGCGATGAGAACTGAGCTTCATATTCCAAGTGACTTAAGATTTTTGAACATTGCTGAGAGCTGGTTGTTGGGTAGTTTAGAGATTGAAATTGGGGATGAAGTCGATTGGACTCGTCAGTCGGCGCGTCTGCGATTGGCATTGGTCGAAGCTTACTCGAATGTGGTGCGCCATGCTCACCGTGATCAACCTAATCTTCCGGTGTTGATTCGGCTGGAGGTCAAAGATCGCGATCTGTCCCTGGAAATTTGGGACTATGGGCAGGGGTACGATCTTTCGACCTATCTGGCTCCTTCCCCTGAAGACTGCCAAGAACACGGCTATGGCTGGCTAATTTTGAATCGTCTGATGGATCGGGTCGAGTACCGCTTGCAGGTGGATGGGCGAAACTGCCTAAAGCTGGAGGCAAGTTTGATAGCAGGGTCGCAGTAGGGGCGATCGTTGAGTTGCGATCGACTGGCTGAATAGAGCCACGATAGCGTCTGAGTGCAGCTACTCTTACAGATTTGGTCAGAGAGCCTCTGATATGTGCTAGGAGGTCAACTGCCGAATCTAAGTAGGCTTTCTGACTTGCCGTTGCCACGCTTCGCAAGGCGACACTCCTAACTTAGTCTCATTTTAGATTTTGGGTAGTGGATTTTGGGTAGTGGATTTTGGAGTGTGAAATTCTTGCTGGGAAGTGGTTTCACCATTTAGTTTACCTGATCTATAATTTCAGTTTATAGAACTTAACTAGGAGGGTGATCTTTGATTTCTAGTTGAAACTGAAAAATAAGATAACCCCATCTCATACAATCTTATATAAGCTATCCCATAAATCGAAATATCACCAGAATGTGTGATGGTCAACTTGCTCAAAATTAGGTTAGATAAAGACAGACTTGCTTCGGAGCGTTTTTCGGCAGCCTTCACGGGCTGCTTTTTTATTCAAAATTTCAGGCAAGCTCCGCATTTACATTGAATTTAAGAACACTTGCAGGCGAATAATGTACTCAGTGAGGGGTAGGCAGGGCGATGCCTCTACTAGAATTCATTAGGGGCGAGTATTTTATTTTTGCGCCTGTTCCTTATCTTAAAAAACTGACCCACAAACAGCAGTGGTGCAGAGTCTAGGCGTGACATTGCCACAGGTCTAGACTTTGCACCACCGATGAAAGCGCTAAAATTTTAGCCCCTAGTTTTTAGATTTCTAGGTTTCAGACTCAGACGTAGGCGATCGATTTGCCCCCAAGGTCAAATAGGCGACGAGTGCCCCGATCGCAAACCCTGCCACATTGCGAAACAGTGGCAGCCACTCTGAAGTGCGCGTTACCACGGGCCCCACCCCAAACGCCAAAAACAAAATGCCCCACAAAGGTGAGAAAATCAGTGCCCACTGCCAAGAGAAGGGCTGATCTGCTTTACGAGGATGCGCGGCAAAGCCAAAGATTACTCCACCTGCGATCGAGGTAACTAGGGTCAAAATCCATTGTTCTCTGGGCAAACCGGGCACGACTCCACACCCTCCCTGCCGCAGACAAAACTTGACTGCATCCAACGCTTGAATAATTGCTTGATCTTCTCCATTTTCGCGCACAAAAAACTGATTGCCAAATCGGGTTTGCAGCTCGATCCAAAACGTTCGGGATAGCAGCGGATAGTAAGCATCGCCCACACTAAAGTTGAGAATGTTGCCCCCGCGCTGATCGACCACCATCATCATGCTCTTTTCGTCCAGTCCCCAGAAGTTTTTGACGGCCGTGCCAGGGGTACGATCGAACTGGGTCAAGACACGCATTTTCCAGCCTGTTTCTGCTTCAAAGTCAGCCAAATCCTTAGAGAGTGCCTCCTCCTGAATGGCAGTCAGCGACTTGGCTAGATCGATGACATTGGTGGGTTTGTCGGGCAACAAATCAGGATTGTTGTAAGCGTGGGCATCGGGGGCGATCGCCCAAATTGACACCATGAGCACAAAGGCTGTAACCGCTTTCACAAAGCGACGACTTAAGAAATATTGCATTGACGGCTGGAGTGATAAGGGGTGAAGAGACATGGACGGATTAAAGGGCGACTAAACAACCAACGTGATTAAGCTTACTTTTCTTTACATTTGTTAACTCTAATCTAATATTAGAAGCCTCTGCAAAACTCAGTCAATTCACTAGCAAAATTTGCCAACAAAAAGCATCCTCCTGGATGCCCTAGTATTTTTCAACGAAAATTAAGATCTGTGATGGCGAGGTTAAATCTGCAAAACCTGGGCTGATGTTGATCAAGAAGGTTAACATCAGCCGCTTATTCAGCCTCAAGCTACAAATCTTTTGTTTCTTGACGAGTCACAGATTCTTCTTCGCCGCGAGGCTGAAGATTGCCAGAGTCAGATGGTTTGCTTTCTCTGGGAAGTCGAGGGCGATCGCCAGAGTTTTTTTTGACTGCATGATTCTGAGAATTTTTTGGCTCAGGCTCTTGATCGTCAAAGTCGGGTGAATCTCCACCACGATCGACTCCATTGGAAGGCGGGCTTTGCAGGTTGTTGCGTCTTAGCTCTAGGTCGATCGGTGCGCGAACAGACGGAGGTAGGCGATTTGAGCCACGATTTTTGGTAGACACAGGTTGGTTGAAACTGCGCCACGCTGCCTTCACGCCTGCAAACACTCCGCGCGTCGTTGTCTGCGCTTTCTGAACCTGCTGCTTGACCCCAGCGATGCTCTGGTCAACTTGTTTGGCAACTTGCCCTGCACTCTGGACTCCCTGGCTCACATCGTCGGTCAATTCTGTGATTTCTAGACCCGTCAGCCGAATGGCTTCTAGGGTGGGGGGCAGTTCGCGGTTGAGCGTGTCGAACAGTTTTTCAGCGCTACGAGCGGCTCTGCCCAGTTCAAGAAAGGCAGGAACCGCCGCCACAAGCACCGCCGTGATACTTACCGCGACCAGCAAAATCGAGAGTCCTAGCCAGAAAATAGGGTCAATCACCTGAGTTGCCTATAACAAACGATCGCGCACGGGAGTTTCCGAGGGGGGTTCTGCTTCGTTGCGGGTGACGAGTTGTTCTCGTTGTGTAGCTTCGATGCCTGCCGAAATGGCTTCTCGTAGTCGCCCCAGAGTGCCATCCCATTGGCGCAGGGCAGTTTCTGAGAGACGATCGGCCTGAAGTTGCACGGTGGATGAGAGATCTTCTGCTAATTCTGGCAGAGCATCGGCGGATTTTTGAGTAACTGTCGAGTTTCTCGCCCGGTACGAGGGGCGATGAGTAGGCCGGCGATCGTTCCGAATGCGGCTCCAATGATCATTCCGCCTAAGAAGGCTCCAGAACGATTGTTTGACATAACTTCTGGCTGTTATCCTCTGCTAATTCGGCAAACGCAACTGGGGATTGGACTTTGACTCAAGCTACACTCCTAGACGATCGCTTCATCGTTGCAAATGAACCGTCCCAAACATATTGTGCCAAAGTTTCATTTTCCTCAAGCATTAGACAGATCTGTAATTAGAGCGATCGAATCAAAGTAGCAATCTATCTCACGGTGTGTCCCTACTTAAAGTATCTCAAGATGGCAACTCAGCACCTTTAGTTGGAGAGAAATTTGTCAGAAGGAAAACTTGTGAGCAGCCAATAGCTGGGGATGGTAGAACAAATTACCTGTAAAGCTTGTGGGCAGTTTCTGTGCTCATCGCAACTTTCGTTTCCTAGACAGCTTGGTTAAAGGGAGGAGGCGCGATCGTTTTCTGAGAACGGTGTTGCCTACGCTGATCAGCAGCAGAGCTTGTCTGACTTGCTGAAATTTTGGTTCGAGTTGGCGATAGCTCTGGCGCAGTTGGCGAGTGCCAATTTGCCCGTTGAGAATTGCTTCGGGTGCATTGTGTAGAACGTTGTGAGTGCTTTCTTCTGCGGCAATCAGAGCATCTGCTGCTTGAGAAAGTGCCTGCCGAAGTTGCCAGGTTCGCCACGCCACATAAAAGCAAAACAACGCCAAAATCACATTCAGCCCCACCACAACAATCAGCATCTCTTGCCCCTTCGCGAAGGATTTCCCAACCACTGCTCAAGATCATAATAGCGGTGAGTATGGAGTTAGGAATCAACCTAGGAGTCAGTCAGTGCAGTTTGGAGATTGAGGTACGTCTTTATTCTTCATCTGCAAAAACAAACTGCGCTGCGACGATCGACACTGGTTATCATGAGATGCTTTGCAACACTTCCGGGAATTGTTTGGCTCTGGGCTGTTGCCTCCAAAGAATCATCGCTACACTACTCAATTTACAAACCTATGATTATGGTGCAGTCAACTTCTTCGATGCTTTTTGTTAACCCAGTCAGTGGTAATGATAGCGCGGCAGGGAACCAAGCTGCGCCCCTCAAGACGATCGCTCGCGCCCTACAACAAGCTAAGTCAGGCACTACCATTCAACTCGCCCCCGGAACCTACACCGCTAGCAGTGGAGAAGCATTTCCGTTGCTGATTCCCTCCGGGGTGACAGTGGTTGGCAACGAATCGACCAAAGGAAGCGGCATTCAGATCACAGGTAGCGGTGTATTTGCCAGCCCAACATTTGCTCGGCAAAACGTAACATTTTTGATGCAAAGCAATGCTCAACTGCGCGGAGTCACGGTGACAAATCAGGGCGATCGTGGCACAGGCGTTTGGATGGAGTCCACGGCTCCCACTGTGGCCAACTGCACCTTTGTCAACTGTAAACGAGAAGGCATCTTTGCGACGGGCACATCAAACCCAGCCGTTTTAGACTGTGTGTTTAACCAAAACGCCGCCAATGGCATCTCGATCGTTCGTGAAACCAAGGGCGAATTTCGCCGTAACGTCTGCCAGGATACTGGGTTTGGCATTGCGATCGGAGACAACGCTGCACCCCTACTTTCAGACAATCGCATTTTCGAGAATCGGGCTGGCATCGTTCTTTCTAAGGCAGCCCGCCCGGTAATGCGGGGCAATCTGTTAGAGCGAAACCGAGAAACGGGATTGGTCGCCCTCGAACGGTCTGTACCCGATCTAGGAACGAGCCAAGACCCAGGAAGTAATATTCTGCGTGACAACGGCGAACTGGATCTTCAAAATGCAACCAATCCGCAAATTACGCTGGTTTCTGTGGGCAACCAGTTAAACCCTACCAAGGTGCAGGGGGCGATCGATTTCGTTGCCAGCGAAGTCCCATCCCCTACGCCGACTCCTACACCTACGCCAATCCCCACGCCAACTCCTACACCTGCGCCAACTCCTACACCTACGCCAATTCCTGCAC
>JAAUOZ010000263.1 GCA_012034655.1 Leptolyngbyaceae cyanobacterium CSU_1_3
GTCAAGGGTCTGCTCTAGAACAAGATTACCAGATTGACTCATTTGTTCTAAGAGAGATTGGCGACTCGATCGAGTCGCCGTCGCTATCCATCCTCACCGCATGGCGGATGGGGAATTCCGCGAGTTAGTTAACCAGCGACTATTTTTTCGCCAGCTTCTTCGCTTTGGCAATCTTACGCAGGCGAATCGACGTAGGCGTGACTTCGAGTAGTTCGTCTGAGCCGATATACTCAAGGGCACGTTCTAGGCTCATATCTACGGGTTCCTTCAACTGCACCAATTCTTCACCTCCAGAGGCGCGGTGGTTGGTAAGCTGCTTGGTTTTGCAGACATTCAACTCCAGATCTTGAGGGCGATTGTGCTCACCAACAATCATGCCTTTGTAGACCTTAACACCAGGACGAATGAAGAAAGTACCGCGATCTTCAGCGTTTTGCATCGCGTAGAAGGTGGCTACCCCTTCCTCAAAGGAGGTCATTACCCCATTGCGACGAGTCTCAATGTCGCCACTGATGGGGCGATAATCGAGGAAGCTGTGATTCATGATGCCTTCGCCACGGGTCATCCGCATGAATTCTCCTCGGAAACCGATCAGACCCCGTGCCGGAATCACAAATTCTAGTTGCGTCCGGTTGGCAATTCCTACCTGCATGTCTTGCATCTCGCCCTTGCGTTGACCGAGCCGCTCAATACAGCCACCCACCGCTTCTTCGGGGACATCTAACACCAAGGTTTCGTAGGGTTCGCAGGGTTGCCCGCTCACTTCGCGAAAAATGACTTGCGGCTGAGAGACCTGAAACTCGTACCCTTCTCGGCGCATGGTTTCGATCAGGATGCCGAGGTGAAGTTCACCCCGTCCTGAGACGGCGAGTTTGTCAGGGGAGTCGGTTTCTTCGATGCGAAGAGCAACGTTGGTTTCGAGTTCGCGGAAGAGACGATCGCGCAATTGTCTGGAAGTCACAAAATCGCCCTCTTGCCCAGCAAACGGTGAGTCGTTGACTGAGAAGGTCATCTGCAAGGTAGGTTCGTCTACCTTAATTAGGGGCAAGGCTTGCGGGTTCGTCGGGTCGTAATCGTTTCGCCGATGTTTGCGTTGGCAAATCCGGCTACGGCGACGAGGTTTCCGGCGGTTGCTTCTTCGATTTCGATGCGCTTCAGCCCTTCAAAGCCCATCAGCTTCGAGATTTTGGATTTGACGATCGCCCCTGTTTCCGTGACGATCGCTGCTTGCTGACCCATGCGAATCGTGCCGTTGTGAATTTTGCCGATCACAATCCGACCCAGATAATCAGAATAATCTAGCGTTGTCACCTGTAGTTGCAGAGGCTTTTCAGAATCGCCCACTGGCGGCGGAACGTGGCGCAAGATTGCATTAAACAACGGCTTCATGTCTGGGGATTCTTCTTCGAGGGTATCTTTGGCAAACCCAGCCAGCCCTGAACCAAACAGATAGGGAAACTCGCACTGGTCGTCATCTGCGCCCAGTTCTAGGAACAAATCCAGCACTTTATCGACAGCGGTGTGTGGGTTAGCGCGGGGGCGATCGATTTTGTTGACGAAGACGATCGGGCGCAGCCCTTTCTCAAGGGCTTTTTTCAGAACAAAGCGGGTCTGGGGCATGGGGCCTTCGTTGGCATCCACAATGAGTAGGCAGCCATCAACCATTCCCAACACGCGCTCTACTTCTCCACCAAAGTCTGCGTGCCCAGGTGTATCGACAATATTGATCAGCGTATCTTTATAGCGAACGGCGGTGTTCTTAGAGAGAATGGTGATGCCCCGCTCCCGCTCTAGATCATTGGAGTCCATGACGCAATCCGGAACGGCTTCCCCTTCGCGGAACGTGCCAGCTTGCTTGAGCAGAGCATCGACAAGAGTAGTTTTACCGTGGTCAACGTGGGCAATAATCGCAACGTTGCGAATCGGGAGAGTCATAGGAAGGTTCCAGCGAAAAGGATTAGGAAATCTGCGTTAGGGTTAGGGGCTTCTGCCAAAAAACCGTCGGACACGATGAAGCGAACACAGTAAAGAAGCCTTAACAATTCTATCTTAGCGGTTACGAAAATAGATGAATTGTATTTGAGTTGATCGACCCCCATCGATCGAAACATGCGGAAATCCCAAAATCCGGAATGACGGCTGTAGCGAAACTATTTTTCCGATCGCCCTTCCTTTAGTTTTGTCGGTCGAGTGGGGCTTTTGGTCGGTTTAATGCTTTGCATTTCGCGTCAGCAGCTTGGTGCGCCATAAGATAATCTTTGCCGCCCAGCATGATATCACCGTAATATTCGTAGGGCATTTTGCCGTAAACCGGAAGCGCATCGTCTTCTGGGTAATCTTCCTCAGCTTCTTCGATGGCCTTTTTCAACTGCTTTACGGTCAGCCGATGGGCGGGGAAATAGTAAAGTTGATCAGCTTTGCGGTTGAGATGGGGCAAATTGGGATCGAGCAGGGTATTTTCTAGCTCTAACCAACCGTGTTCGATCGGCTGAAAAGGCGCACCCGCAAACACCAAAAACCCCTGGACGTAGGTTGCCCCCTCGGTTACTAGGGCAGCTTTGTAGGCGTTCTCGAAGCTTGCTTTTGCTTTGATCTGAATGGCTTTAGCAACTGCCAGCGATCGCTCTACATCTAATGGCTTATCCATGCGTGTCATTTAATCAGTGCCGTCTGTCTTATTCGGTCACTCATCGTACAACGAGTGAGGAATAGACTCTATTTCAAGAGTAATTCACTGGCAGCAATTGTTGATTAAGAAAAACGACAAATTCCTGCAAAGTTGAGAAAGCGTAAATATCAAATTCTTCGCTCAGATCAATTCCAAATTGACACGCAAAACTTTCGCAAAACGACAGTTCCCAATCAAACCAACAAACGAGGGGCAAATTCAAATCTTCAGTTAAACGATCGCTCGGCAACACATTTGCAAAATGCAACCCCGAATAGTCTTCCATCTGTTGATATACAAAAATTGCTACTTCTTTTGACACCGACAACGGCTGCCAAAATAATTCGTACCACTCATCTGCTGTCCGAGAGGGACGATCGCGCAGCATCCGATTAATGCGCCTTCTGAGAGCCAAATCAGGACTCATATCTGCGTATGTATTTAAACTATCAAAGAGGTTTTTTAGCCTGCGCCACATGCTCTATTTTCGATTCAGTCAATGTGAATCTCCTCAACTTTCTTCAGTATTCCCACCAATGCCTTGATCTCTCGTTTCTCCTATTAGTTTAAAGAAAAAATGCGACAGATGCGCTGTTGAGCCTTCTTTTTCGTTACACCCTTATTTACCCCGGGCCAATCGCGCCGACCCATAGGCTGCTTCTATGTGCATCGATCGCACTACAGGAACCCCCAACTGACGCATCCGAATTGCGCTCCAGGCGGCATTTTCTGCCCCACCCCCTGCCGTATAAACTCGTTGCAAAGCACTGCTCCCATGGGATTGTAGCAGTCTGTAGCCTTGGGCCTCAATGCGAGCGATGCCTTCTAGCAAACCATGTAGAAAAATCACAGGATCGTCCGATCGGGGCAGCATCCGAGGCGACAGGTGAGGATCATTGATGGGGAAGCGCTCTCCAGGTTTTAGCAAGGGATAATAGTCGAATAGACTCTCTCGATCGCGGGGAATGCGATCGCTCAGTTGCTGCAATTCTGCATCACTAAAGAAGTGTTTTAAGACCGCTCCCCCCGTGTTAGACGCGCCGCCCACGAGCCAGAAATTGCCGAGGCGATGGCTGTAGATGCCGTGGTGACTGTCTTCGACGCGGGTAGTACTCAAGAGCTTGAGCACCAAGGTTGATCCCAAAGAGGTGACGGCTTCTCCGGGGGTGGTGACTCCACTGGCCAGAAAAGCGGCAATGCTGTCTGTGGTTCCCGCACAGACCTGACAGTCCGATCGCAGACCTAATTGAGCGGCAATTTTAGGATTGACAGGTGCGATTGGACTGCCAGGCGCGACAACCTGCGGCAGCAACTTCCGCAACGGAGAAAATTCTAGCCAGGTGGGGTAACAGAGAGTCTTAACGTCGTAGCCCAACTTCAAACTGTTGTGATAGTCGCTGATCCCCAACTGACCATGCAGCAAAAACGCCAGCCAATCGGCTTGATGGAGAAAATAGTCAGCCTGAGAAAAAATTGGATTGCTGACTCCACCACATTAGTTTGGTTAGACTCGATGTAGCGCTGACGACTATATGGCTCTGCGGTGCAATTTCTTGAACTTGGTCTAAGACGGCGGCTCCCCGATCGTCGTCATAAAGAAGGGGGGTCGCGATCGGGTTGCCCCTTTGGTCGCACAGGAGCACGGTCGAAGAAGTGCCATTGATGGCAATCTTGCATATCTGCGATCGCTGCGGAACTTGTTCAATTAAACTCCACAAAGTCTCGCGCCAAACGGTGGCTAAGTTCTCAGAGTGCGCGAACCGAACGCTAGCCTGAGCCTGAATTTGTTCGTCTTCATCAATTGCGATCGCCCTTGCCCCAGATGTACCAAAATCGATTCCTAAATATAAATTCATCGCCAATCCAATTTTTGTGCAAACCTCACGCTCTCTGCGATCTCACCTGTGTTTCTATAGAGAATCTAACCTGAGTATGAAGTATGGGTCGGGTCACTCTCATCTAAGATTTAAGCAAAGCAAAGTTTAGCCAAACGTAGCGAAATTATTAATGAAACCAGCAGCAGATCAAGCAGTAAATCTAAGCGTAGCCCAGCGACGGTTGGGTCAGACAAACCGCATCCTGTCGCCGATCGCCCTCGGTGGAATGCCCATGTCTCTGAGCGGCAGACCCGCCGAATCACAAGCAATCTCTACCATTCACACTGCGCTAGATTTGGGAGTCAACTTCATCGACACTGCCGATTCCTACTGCCAGGATGAATCCGACAAACACCACAACGAAAAGCTGATCCACAAAGCACTTCAGCAATATGCAGGTGACACCAACCAGGTGCTCGTCGCCACCAAAGGCGGTTTAATGCGTCCCAACGGCTCATGGACTCGGAACGGCAACCCGCAGCACCTCCGCCAAACCATCCGAGAAAGCTACGAGGCATTGGGCGGCAAAAAACCGATCGACCTTTGGCAATACCATTCTCCTGATCCCGACTATTCGATCGCAGACTCCTTAGCTCCCGCCAAAGAAGCCCTACAAGCTGAAATGATTCGCTATGTGGGCGTATCCAATTTTTCGGTTGACCAGATTAAGCAAGCCCGTGAAGTCGTAGACCTTGTTTCAGTGCAAAATCAATACAACCTTTGGCATCGCCAGCCAGAGACAGACGGCGTATTGGCATACTGCGAGGCAGAGGGGTTAACTTTTTTGCCGTGGAGTCCGCTAGGGGGCAGTCGGCGAGTGAGAGAATTAAGCCAGATCAAGGCGATCGCCCATCTATCTGACGAAAAGGGCGTTTCTGTCTACGCGCTAGTGTTGGCGTGGATGTTAGCCAAATCTCCTTGTATTGTCCCAATTCCGGGGGCAAGTAAGCCCGAAAGCATCGCAGATTCTGTGCAAGCAGCCCAAGTAACCCTGACTCAAGCAGAGTTTGAAATCTTAGACAAAGTAACGGCGGTAAAATGATATGCGTCACCTCGATCGGGAGAATCGATCACCGATCGATTCACATTCTGTCACCCAATTTTTGCGATCCAGGCTCGATAGTAAAGAAAGCGGAATAAAAACGTAAGATCCCTGGCTTTTTGGATGAGCCGCAAAACCATCGTGGGCAATAACCCAGAAGTTGAGGCCCTCGACAGCACCCTCCTCCATCCCTCAAAATTCTCTACGACGCTCCACAAGAGCACCTTAAATCAATTGAGAGGACAATATTCTGAGCATGGATATCTTGAGCATGGATATCTTGAGCATGGATATCTTGAGCATGGATTGTGAGAAACCTCACCCTTCTTCATACTGTAGAAATTCGCATCGTAGAAAACGCACTCTAGAAAACGCACTCTAGAAAACGCACTCTAGAAAACGCACTCTAGAAAACGCACTCTCCAAAGATAGAAATGTTTAACGCCACCGAAATCTTTATCGATGCCTTTGTCGAGCAGCTTCAGCAAGGCTATCAACGCACCTACGGCAACATGAAGTCCAACTATGCGGATATTATCGGTTGGGCAGGCAGCATGGCCTTGGAGAACATTGCCAACAGTGATGCCCTCTATCACGATGTCGAACACACCATTTTAGTGACGCTGGTCGGGCAAGAACTGCTTCGGGGGCGGCACATCCGCGATGGCGGCGTTTCTTGCGAAGACTGGCTGCACTTTATTATCTCGCTTACCTGTCATGATATTGGCTACGTCAAAGGTGTATGTCGGGACGATCGTATCGGTTCCTATGCCACTGGGATCAACAAAACGACCATTGACCTGCAACTGGGCGACAGCGATGCTAGCTTAACTCCCTACCACGTCGATCGTGGCAAACTCTTTATCGAAGAGCGTTTTGGCGGTCACAAACTCATTGAGGCGGAGATCATCAAGCGCAATATTGAACTGACTCGTTTTCCTGTCCCGAAGGCCGAAGACCACCAAGACACGGTGAACTATCCGGGGCTGATTCGAGCGGCAGATCTGATTGGCCAACTCAGCGACCCGCGCTATCTGAGAAAGATCAATGCGTTGTTTTATGAGTTTGAAGAAACGGGCGTAAATAAAGCTTTGGGCTACGAACATCCGGGAGATTTGCGGAAGAACTATCCCAAGTTCTTTTGGTATGGGGTGCATCCTTATATCCAAGATGCATTGCGCTATCTCAATTTGACTCAGCAGGGGCAACAGATTGTTGCAAATCTTTACGCTAATGTCTTTGTCGTAGAGCATGAATAGTGCTGCTTGACCCACACCTGAACCAACCTCAGTTCGACGATGGGACTTTTGCCCCCACCCCAAACTCCCAGGGCGATTAGCTCTCAAAGCCTGACGCGGCTCCGCCTTCTCCCCAAGGAGCA
>JAAUOZ010000264.1 GCA_012034655.1 Leptolyngbyaceae cyanobacterium CSU_1_3
CTTAAGTTTAATTCCACCTACCTACTTAGTAGGGTGAAATTAAAGCAAACCAGATGACGAGTTTCGGCTCCACTCAACCCTCCTTTAGGGGAGGTTTTGAGCCTTGAGCGCAGTCGAAATGCGTCTGATCAATCATTCCATTTTCCTACTTATTACTTCAGCAAAACACCTATCTATCTCGAATTCAAAAGCTATTACAAATGAATTTTTCCGTGCTGCATTTGACGAATGGGATCAAGCAGAATATCCCAGATTCGACGCTGACGAATCACGATCTCAGCCGTTGCAGATTGACCTGATTTGAGTGAAATTTTTTGCTGATTGACAGTGAGAGAAGAAGTATCGATCGCGATTTCTATCTGATAGACTGGCTGCGATTTCTCGTCCGATTTTGCATCAGGAGAAATTGCAATAACTTTGCCACTCAAAACGCCATAATCTTGATAGGGATAGGCATCTAATTTGATCTGAACAGGCAACCCCACTCGCACAAATCCTGCCTCTCGATCGGGCAGACTAGCCTTGAGAATTAATGGCGCATTCTGGGTAGACAACTCAGCGATCGTTTGCCCTGGTTGCACCACCTCCCCCGGATTGCGAATCGCCAGAGACGAAATCGTACCGTTTATCGGAGCCAGCAACACCTGCTGCCCCAGCTTAGCTTTGGCATTGGCGATCAAGGTTTGCGTTTCAGCAATTTTGGCTTGCTGCTGAGTGCGATCGACTTCTAGCTGTTCGGTCTGCTGTTGGGCTTCTAGCTGGGTACGAGTCCCCTCGGCTTGTTTCTGGGTCAATTCGGCTTGCAGTCGGCTGATTTCGGCTTCGGTTTGGGCAAGCTCTCCCTGAGACTGGGTGATGCTACGCTGACGATCGCGCAGCGTCTGCTCGACTTCAAACAATCGCTCTGAGGGCAACGCCCCCTCGGCAACCAAGGGCTTGAGCTTGTCGAGACGGGCTTGCTGCGTGGCGGCATCAGAGATGAGCTGCGCCAACATTTGGCGAGTCGTATTCGCCTGAGATTGAGCCTGCAAAATGGCTGCTCTTTGCGCGTTGGCGGTGGCACTAGAAATCTCAACTCGGCTAAAAGCTTCTAAGCGGGTACGATCGACCAGCGATCGCAGTTGCGTTAGCTGCGTCTGCTCGGCAGTGAGTTGATTGCGAAGACGATCGACCTCACTGCTGGCTATCTGGGAATCAAACTCGACCAAAACCTCGCCCGCTCGGACGCGCTGCCCCTCTTTGATAGCAATGCGCGTAATCTTGCCCATCTGCGTCGGGTGCACCTTATATAGGTCGCCTTGAGGAACGAGTTGCCCCCGCGCCTGACCCACTTCATCAATTTGCCCGGTGTAGGCCCAGATGCCAAATCCGCCACAAAAGAGCATTCCACCCAACACCACTCGCAGGGGAAATGTTGCCGGAGGCTGGTCTAACAAGCTTTGCAGAGAGTCTGACCAGTTTGAAATCGTTTCAGGAGGAGAACCTTTAGACGAAGAAGGATGGTCAATCGCAGCCGCAGCCGCCCCGTCAGTTTGGCGACGGCCCCCCAGAACTTTTACCAGTCTTGGCTTCAAGCGATCGTCTGCGTTTTGCACAGGTCTACTCCATTTAAATCTGAATTTCTGCGCGTAATTCTAGGGGCACACTCACAAAAATCTGACTCAGGAAACGCCAATCTCCGTGTATATACTAATCTCTTCCCAGGAAAAGCTCGCTCTAGGCTTCGGTCTTTACAGGTTTTTTATAGGCTACTTTACTCAATTTTTACAGGGGTACGTCCCCAATATAAGGTGCGAGATCAGACAGAATCACTCACCCTAACTAGGTCACAATTTCCAACTAGGTCACAATTTCCAACTAGGTCACAATTTTCAACTAGGTCACAATCCCCGACCACTGCGCCTTCTTCAACTTTTCTCGTCGGTAAGAAAAGAAGTTTATCGGATCTTGATAGGTGCAATGGGGCGCGATCGCCACCTGATCGGACGTAATGCCTAACTGCTCGATCTGTAAAGCATTCACCCGTCGCACATCCAGGCGCACCCTTCCTGGTGCGGCATCGCTGAGCATGGGAGAATTGGGAAGGCTCAAAAGTCGCTCCACACTGGTTTCTAAAGGGTCATCCTTCGCGATCGCCGTCACTGTTGCGCCCACTTCAACCGCTACCTGAGTCGAAACCTGGTACACATCCCCTGCGATCGCTGGCCCCATGGCAATCCGCAAATCCTCTAGCTGGCTGCCCTGCTTACAGAGCCGAGCGATCGCCTGGGGCACAATCTTTTGGGCAGTTCCTCGCCAACCCGCATGAACTGCCGCCCCATTTCCGGTTCTCGCGTCAGCAATCAGCACAGGGGTACAGTCGGCACTACAGACCCACACCGCTTGGTGCGGCTGTTCGGTAATCAACCCATCCCCTGGCAAAAAATTTCCCTGCTCCGAGAAATTTGGCATCTCAGAGGGAGCCAGCACAATGTTTCCGTGAACTTGCTGAACTCGGTAGGCGGTGGCACTGGAGTCAAGAATTTTGGTAAGTTCAAAGGGCGATCGAGGGGAGAATTGTTGTGTAAAAAAGCCGTGTCTCCACGGTTCTAGCAAGCTGCAAGTTAAATAGGGCAAGTCATTCCAGGTTTGCCAATGCCAGGTATGCATAATTTACTACGTCCAGTTTCACGTTTACCTTAACCAATGGATGATGCGATTTGTAAGTGATTTTCTGTAGAGGATCTTACGGTGCGATCGTCCAGTGTTGAATCAGTCAGAAGTTCCGGGCAAACTCTATAGGTATACGAATAAAGTTTCTGTAAGGTTCTGCGTTTCCGCAGTAATATCCGAAATATCCGAAGCGGGGAATTCACGGCTTAGGGTATGGTTAACTAGAATTGGCCCGGTGGCTCAACAGAATTTTATATATAAAACTTAAGTATTAGAACCTTGTGGCGATCGTCTACGACCCCTAGACTACAACCCACAAAACTACCCGCCCCAGCCACTTGCATGTGAGGAGATTGTCAATGAGTCAGCTACGCAATACCCCAAACCAAAGCCCGTGGGGACAGCGTTCTCTGCTAAGAAGATTGAGCTACTTGAGTGGAGTCGGGTTGCTCAGCAGTGGAGCCGCGATCGCGCAGACTCCCTCCAGTACCCCTCAAATTGTCATCTCTAGCCCCGCTCCCACAGTCTCTCCAACGATTTCTGCCTCTCCAACGACTTCTGAATTGGATGCTGACCTCTCCCTTGAGCAGCCGATCGCGCGTGAGTTTTCCCCCAAATCTGAGCCTGCTCCTCTGCGATCGGCTCCTCTGCCCGTTGAGCCGACTCCCCAGTCACCAGCAGACTATGAAGCTCCGACGACGATCGTCTTTTCCGATCGCTCCTCTGGCTGCGAGTTTGCCTTGACGCAGGGGCAAGCCATCTCGACGGCCTGCGGTGGCGAGACGGTTACAGCCAGTCCGCGCTCAACTGCATCGATCGCCTCTACAGGTTATGCAGCCGTTCAGCCCGACTCTGCCCCAATTCAGATTAGAGAGGCTGCTTTCAGCAGGTCTGGCCGTGTTACGCCGTCCAATTCTACTCCTCTGCCTGCCTCTGCCTTCATCAAAAATTACTACAACCGCAGCGTTCGTCCTTTGGGTCTGCCTGGCAACAATAATGTTCGCCTGCTGTTTCCGCTCTCGATTCCATCCGTGATCACCTCTGTGTTTGGCTGGCGAGTTCATCCCATTAGTGGCAATCAGCGGTTTCACTCTGGTACTGATCTAGGTGCGCCGATGGGAACGCCCGTGCTGGCTGCATTGACAGGTCGGGTACTGCTGGCAGATTTCTTTGGCGGCTATGGGTTGGCGATCGCCCTCGAACATAGCCAAGGAACCCAGCAGACTCTCTACGCTCACCTGTCTGAGATTTTTGTCAAGCCAGGAGAGGTCATCAAGCAGGGCACGGTGATTGGGCGAGTCGGCAGCACTGGGAACTCCACCGGGCCCCACCTACACTTTGAGTTTCGCCAACTAACAACCCAGGGCTGGGTCGCCCAAGATGCGGGTACACAGCTAGAATCGGCGTTAGCTCAGTTGGCGCAATCTTTGCAAACAGCACAGAAAATTCCCGCGCAACCCGGCAACAGCAAATCTTAGGAGATTTCTAGCAAAGAAGTGACCCGCTATCTTCGACTTCGCTCAGGGCGCAAGCTGGCTGAGCGAAGTCGAAGGGCAAAGATCAGAAGGTCATATCTTGTTTAGAAATCGTCTTAGAAAAGAGTGAATTTATCAATGCCGGAGATCTTCGCCCTCATCCCCTAACCCCTTCTCCCAGATTGGGAGAAGGGGAACCGGACTCCTGCTCTTCCCCTCCCAATCTGGGAGAGGGTTGGGGTGAGGTAAGACAACCTTGCAGTGGACGGAATTGTTTAATCCACGCTCCTTAGAAAAGAGTGGACGATCGAGCAAAATTATCAGGCTATAAATAGCCGTGTTCTGCTAAAAAATCGGGATTGATGCCAATCAGAGAATCGATTCCGATTTCCCTGGGGCTGGCAGAACTCGATCGCAGAAACTTCTCAACATATTTGCCCAGAATATCGCCCTCCAAATTTACCCAGCCGCCCGGATGCAGATCAGAAAGATTCGTCTCGGCATAGGTATGGGGAATCACCGCCACCGTGAACCAAGACCCCGCAGGGTCGCAATTTGCCACTGTCAGGCTGATGCCATTCACCGTAATGCTGCCCTTGGGCAAAATGTAAGGCCGCAGAGCTGGATCTAGGCCCCCCAGACGCAGCTCCCAGGAGGTGGCGCTTTGGGAAACCGCCAGCAGCTCCCCCTGGCCATCTACGTGGCCGGTGACAAAATGGCCACCGAGCTTACTGCCCACCCGCAGGGAAGTTTCGAGATTGACCGGATCCTGGGGCGATCGCTGCCCCAGGGTCGTGCGAGCCAGGGTCTCCGGCGATACCGACACCACAAAGCCCTGGGCCAAAATCTGCTCCACGGTCAGACAGGCCCCATCCACCGCCACGCTATCGCCAATTTCCAGGTCTCGGAGAATCCGAGGCCCCGTCCCAGGTTGACAGACAATTTCGAGCTGATAATCGTTGGCTCGCTGGACGTAGCCCAGTCCCTGCACCAATCCTGTGAACATCGATTGACGGCTCCATCAGCCACGCATGGGTCAACAAGGGGATCAATAATTCGTCAAGAAATTACAAAACTTGGGCAAGGCTGCGGCTCCAACCGTCATAATTGGGTAGGAATTCGCCATCTGTCGCTCTCGCGAATTTAGCGCCGAAACCATGATTGAAATGCAAGTTGACGGAATCGCATTCGATGCCGCAACCATGAGCCCCATTGTAATGCTGACCGATTCTGACGGACGGCGCGCGTTGCCAATTTGGATTACCCAGGAGCAGGCCAAGGCGATCAAGCTTGCAATCAACCAGCAGATGGCTCCCCGCCCCCTCACCCATGACCTGATGGTCAATATCCTAGAAGGCTGGGAGATGGAGCTCGATCGCGTGGTGATCCATTCCCTCAAGGACAACACCTACTACGCCCAGCTCCGGCTCAAGCAGGGCGATCAAACCCGCGATGTGGATGCCCGTCCCAGCGATGCCATCGTCTTGGCCCTGCGCCTCGATGCGCCGGTTTGGGTGATGGAAGAGGTGATTTCCAATGCCTCGATTCCCGTGGACCAGGATGAGGATGAGCGGGAGCGGCGGGAGTTTCGGCAGTTTTTGTCCAATCTCAGCCCCGATGATTTTGCCAAGTTTGGCAACTAGCGGGCTGGGCAACGGGCCTGTTTGGGAGCCCCTGAACCCTGAATCCCATGCGCTATCGCCGTTTTGGTAAAACTGAACTGCCCCTGTCCGTGTTTTCCCTCGGCACGATGCGCAGCCTGGCTGCGCCCTCGGCCATGGTGGCGGTGGTGGAAGCAGCGATCGCCCAGGGCATCAACCACATCGAAACGGCCCGCGCCTACGGCCAAAGCGAAGCCCTGCTGGGTCAAGCCCTGGCGGATCTGGCTCCGCCGCGCCAGCAGCTCCTATTTGACCACCAAGCTCCTGCCCACGGTTTCGGGCGATCAGCTAAGACGCCAGCTCGATCAGTCCCTGGAACGCCTGGGGGTGGACTATTTGGATTGCGTGGCGCTCCATGGCCTCAACCTGGCGGAACAATGGGAACAGGCGCGATCGCCCCAGGGCAGCCTCGCCGCCCTCGACCAGGCCAGGGACGAGGGCCTGGTCCGCCACATTGGCTTTTCCACCCATGGCTCCCAGGCGCTGATTTTGGAGCTGATCAACAGCCAGCGCTTCGCCTTTGTCAATCTGCATTACTACTATTTTTTCCAGCGCCATGGACCGGCGATCGCCCGAGCCGCAGAACTCGACCTGGGGGTTTTCATTATTTCTCCAGCGGACAAAGGCGGCCAGCTCTATGCCCCCCCGGCCGCCCTGGTGGAACGGTGTGCGCCCCTGTCTCCCCTGGCTTTTAACTACCGTTTCTTGCTCAGCGATCCTCGGATCACAACCCTCAGCCTGGGCGCAGCCCAGCCCTCCGACCTCAACCTAGCCTGTGGGATTGCCGCCCAGGATGGCCCCCTCAGCGCCGCTGAACAGGCGATCGCCCAGGGCCTCCAGGCCCAACAGCAGCAGGCCCTGGGCACAGACCTCTGTAGCCAATGCTATCAGTGCCTGCCCTGCCCAGAAGCGATTAATATTCCAGAAATCCTACGTTTGCGAAACCTGGCCGTTGCCCACGACATGACCGAGTTTGGTCAATATCGATACCGCATGTTTGAGAATGCGGGCCACTGGTTTCCGGGGCGACGGGGCGATCGCTGCACCGACTGTGGCGACTGCCTACCCCGCTGCCCCGAGCAGCTCGACATCCCCAAGCT
>JAAUOZ010000265.1 GCA_012034655.1 Leptolyngbyaceae cyanobacterium CSU_1_3
TGATCACATCTCTTCGCTCAAGAATGGATTTCGTGCACGACAAGCGCATTTGCTCAATATGCTCATTGATGGCTGAATCTTTTTCAATGAACAAATCACGCTGCGGCACATAGGCCTCAGGCTGGTAATAGTCGTAATAACTCACGAAATATTCCACCGCATTCTTCGGGAAGAATTCGCGGAATTCTGAATAAAGCTGCGCCGCCAATGTTTTATTCGGGGCAAACACAATCGCTGGCCGTCCGCATTGTGCAATTACGTTGGCCATGGTGTAGGTCTTGCCCGATCCCGTCACGCCAAGCAGGGTTTGAAACGCCTCGCCATCGCGCACGCCTTCGACCAACTGCGCAATCGCCGTCGGCTGGTCACCAGCCGGTGGATAGGGCTGAAACAGCTCAAACGGCGAGCCAGCGTAGCTCACAAATTGGCCCGCTACGGCCTCTGGCTTGTCTTCAGAAATCTCGGGAGTTGGGCTCATGGAGTGAGGATTGCGCGAAGGCAACTGCGTTGAATGACAAACTAATTCACTGTATTAAATCACAGACCGCATGCGCTTGCAGAGCCGCGCAGATAAAGTCTTTGCACACTATCAAAATAGTAGCACTTCGCGCACATTTCATACCGGCTAGAGGCCAATTTTCGCCTAAAAAATGCCCTTCATTAGCACTTCACCGGATTTTTGCAATAACGTTCCAGCTCTTTGACCACACTGCGCTGCGCCACAGCTTGGCGGGCTTTGCTACCGACCTCGATACTGAGTTTGGCCTCGTATTTTTTAAAGAACGCGTCGAACAATTCGCCGCCGAGGGTGGCGTAGGCAGTCAGCGTATCGTCTTTGGCATTGTGGTCCAGCAGCACCGCGCACAGCGGCTGTTTGGCCGGGCCGCTCATGACTTTTGCGCCTTGTGCGGGATCGTATTGGCTGTGATCGGCGCAGCAGTGGATCAAGTCTGCGCCGGCATCGGGAGTTTTAGCTTGAACGGGCTTGCCTTTGCGAAAACTAATGAAGCTCAATTGCTGGGTGGGATAGACCAACTGATGGGCGCAAATGGCGCTGAATGCCACCAGGGAACGCGCCTTGCCCACACCGCCTGGCCAAGCGTAGGCATCGCCTGCTTCAGTTCTCAGTGTGTCTTTTTTCAAGGCGGGGACAGCTTTGCCCAAATCCAGCAAGAAGACGGGCGTGGCTTCAAACGGGTAGTGAAAAATATAGTTCACCTGTGGCTTGAGGCTTCTGGCTTTGAGCGGGTCGCCTCGCTCATCGGTGAGCAAGACCCGGCCATAATTTTTGGGTAATGCGTCAGCGGCCAGCGCATGGGTTGACAAGCTAGCAAGGCTGGCAAGACTGGCGATGCCCCGCGCGGCGCTGCTGCAAGCGCTGGCCGATAAGCCCGTGGGGGCGCAGGCGGCATGTGCCGAGCAGGTTTCAAGGAAATGTCGTCTGTCCATCAAGCGCATGGTGCTACAGGCTTGCAGCACTTGTCAATCAGAGAATTCCGGGTTTGCGAACACAGCGGCCAAGTCTGAAATGCCGATAAAAATGACACAATAAGCGCGATGAAACGCGTATCAAACAGGGATGCCGAACTACCCGACTATTTGGAGATCGGCACAGATGAGGTCTATGAAGACCCTGGCTCGACCTTGCCGCAAGATTTAATGCTAACTGCCCGACTTTGCAGCAAAGTTATGCTTCCAGCGCAATGAGTCCGGCTTCAGGATTACACCCTGCGCAGCTTGAAGCGGCAGGAGCGACAGACTTCAGTCGCACCCTGCCGCCCGAAATTGCGCCTTACGCCACCCCGAATGCAGCGCTAGCCGCAGGCAGCGCACAAAGCGCCGCGCCTCCTCAAGAAGTGATCTTGGCGGGTCACGGCAAGCACGGACGTTTAGCCGGCGATGGACCCATGCCCAAGCGCGTGCTCATGGTCGACGATGACATCACGGCACGACACTACATGCGCTCACGCCTGATGTTGCGTGGCAATGTGAGCATTTTTGAAGCGTCCAGTGTTGCGCAGGGTATGGCCTTGCTGCAATCGCAGCCTCACTTTGACGCGGCTTTGCTGGATGTCGACATGGGCGTTCAAAACGGCTATGAGCTGTGCAAAGCCATTCGTGCGTGGGTGCGCAGTCAAGGCGGCAAGCAACCCACGATTTACATCATCACCAGCCGTACCAGCATGATCGACAAAATGCGCGCCAAAATGGCGGGGGCTGACGAATTTTTATCCAAACCGCCCTCGCCCAAGGCCACTCCATCCTCTACGACGCCACCAACGCCAAACCCCAATGGCGCAAAGACTTCCTCACCAAAGCTGCTCCCTTCACAACAGCTCCCCTTCCTCCCCAACAGCCCATTCCCTGGCTCGCCTGGGTGCTGCTGCCTCCCCTAGAGGTTTGTTTACAACGCAACCGCCAGCGCGATCGCAACGATTAACAATGATGATGATCCTCCTACCCTGAGTATTGATAACATCAGCCAAAAAGAAGGCGACAGTGGCGTGACCGATTTTGTATTCACGGTGAGTCTCTCTAGCGAAAGTACTCAAGAGATCAAAGTAAATTACGCAACCGCCAACGGCACAGCTACCACAGCCGACACAGATTATCGCCCAGTTGCCAATACAACGCTGACCTTTGCTCCTGGGCAAACCAGCCAACAGATCACAGTTCAGGGCAATGGGGACGCAAAACGAGAAGCCGACGAAGATTTCACCGTCACCCTCAGCAGCGCCGTCAACGCTTCCATTGCCAAAGCGACGGGCATCGCCACCATTCAGAACGACGATCAACGACCGACGATCGGCATTGGTAAAGTGGATAATTCTGAAGGTGGCGTGGGTCAGACGCGAGACTATGTATTCGCGGTGAACCTATCGAATCCGACGATCGATCCCGTTAGCGTCGATTACACCACAACCAATGGCACGGCCACGATCGCAGACGGAGACTACACCCTGAGCGCCGGAAACCTCACCTTCAGCGCCAACGAAACGGTTAAATTGATCACCGTCCAAGTCAAAGGCGACAACAAATTTGAAAGCGACGAACAATTTACGATCGACTTTACCAACGCCGTCAATGCAGATATCTCAACAGGCGCAGGTCAAGGAATCGGCACGATTAAAAATGACGACGATCGACCCAAGATTTCGATCAGCAGCGTCAATCTAAGCGAAGGCAAAACAGGTGAAACGCCATTCGTCTTTGATGTCACGCTGTCGAATCCGAGCAGTCAAGCGATCGAGGTCGATTTCACTACCAAAAACGGCACAGCCCTCGCCGGAACTGACTACACAACCCAAGCTGGAAAACTCACCTTCAACGCCAACGAAACCACCAAACAAATTACCATTCTCGTCACCGGAGATTCGGCGGTCGAGCTAGATGAAGACTTCACCGTAGAATTGAGTGGGGCGGTGAATGGGGACGTTTCGGCGGCGATCGGGCGCGGCGCAATTCTCAACGACGATCAGCCGATTCGCCCTACCATCAGCATCAACAACCCCAACGCCGGAGAAGGCAACAGTGGAACGACTCCCTTGGTCTTCAAGGTCACACTTTCTGAGGCAACTTCCGTCCCGGTGACGGTGCAATATGGCACGGTCAGCAACACAGCACGAGCCGGGGAAGACTACACACTCCAATCTGGAACTCTCACCTTCAACGCCAACGAAACGACCAAAGACATCACGGTCTTGGTGAACGGCGACACTATTTTTGAGCCAACCGAAGACTTTGCCCTCACCCTAAGCAATGCGGTCAATGCCGACATTTCGGCGATCGCAGGACGAGGCATCGGTACAATTCTCAACGACGATGCCAAACCGAGAATCACGATCGACAACATCACCCAATCTGAAGGGGCGACGGGTGGCATTACTGAATACAAATTTAATGTCAGCCTCTCCAATCCGAGCAGCCAAACCATCTCGGTGCAATATCAAACCACCGATGGCACAGCAACCCTAGCTGACCAAGACTATCGATCGACCACCGGAACGCTCACCTTTGCCCCAGGCGACCTCACCAAGACGATTACCGTCGGGGTCAATGGCGACACTAAGTTTGAGCCAGAAGAAAATTTCCTGGTTCGCCTCACCAATCTTACGCCTGCCAATGCTGATTTGTCTGCCGATCCGGGTCAGGGTATCGGCACAATTCAAGCCGATGACTTCCGACCGAGAATCACGATCGCCAATGCTTCGGCACAGAATGAAGGCACAAGCGGCAATGCCGGAACCTATGACTTTGTAGTTAGTTTGTCGAATCCCAGCAGTGAAACAGTTTCGGTGAATTTCACAACCACAGACGGAACGGCAACCACACAAAATAATGATTACGCTGCTAATAGTGGGACGCTCACTTTCTTAACGGGCGAACTGAGTAAAACAATTCGAGTGAACTCGATCGCAGATTCTCGATTTGAGCTAGACGAAACTTTTGGGGTCAATCTATCTGCCCCGACCAATGCCACGATCGCGACCCCCACCGCCACCGCCACCATTCTCAACGACGACCCCGTCCCGACGATTGCGATCGCCAACGCCACCCCCAAAAACGAAGGCAACGCAGGCATCACACCTTACACCTTTGTGATTAGTCTTTCGCAACCTAGCCCCCAAGCGATCGCCGTTCGCTACACCACCGCCAACGGCACAGCCACCTTGGCAGACAACGACTATACGGCTGGCTCAGAAGTCGTGACCTTCAATCCGGGTGACACCAGCAAGACAATCACCGTCAACGCCCTGGGCGACTCTCGCTTTGAAGACAACGAAACCTTTGTCGTCAATTTGTCTACCCCAACCAACGCCACGATCGCCACGGGCACAGGCACAGCGACTCTACTCAACGACGACGAAGACCCCGGCGCAAATTCCGATCTGGGCATTCTCTGGTACAACGCCGACACCACCGAAGCGCAAATCTGGCAAATCAACAGCAGCACCTACAACAAAACGATCGCCTTGCCCAGTGGAGCCGACAATGGCTGGGAAGCTTCTGGCAAAGCTGATTTTGATGGCGACGGCGATCTCGATCTTTTCTGGTACAACACCCGCACAGGCGGCACACTGATCTGGGAAATGGATGGCGCAAAATATTCCACCTTCCACAGCCTGTTTCGCCTCGACGATCTCGGCTGGAAGGTCGAGGGCATTGGCGACTTCAATGGCGATCGTCGCCCCGATATTTTCTGGCACAACCAGCGCACCGGAGAAACCGGACTCTGGCTAATGAATGGCTTCGCCTTTGCGGGTGTTGCTCCCCTGCCGACGGTGCTCGATCTGTCCTGGCGGGTGCAGGGCATCGGTGATTTTAGCGGCGATCGTAAACTCGATGTCGTCTGGCGCAACTTCCGCACCGGCGAAACGGCCCTCTGGGTGCTAGATGGCCCGCAGTTTGCTGGCGTTTCTTATCTACCCACAGTGAGCAGCCCCAGTTGGCAAATTGTCGGGATTGGCGACTTCGATCTCGACAGCAGTTTGGATCTGGCGTGGCGCAACACCAGCACGGGCGACAACGGCATCTGGCAACTCGATCGCACTCGCTATGTCACGGCTTTCAATCTGCCTCGCGTCGCAGACTTGACCTGGAATATCGAAGACGTGGGCGATTTCAACCGCGATGGCAATCTCGATCTGCTCTGGCACAATGTGCAATCGGGTAGCAATGCTCTCTGGTACACCACCAACGGATTCTTGTTTGGAGCCGGAGTCTTCTTGCCGACGCGAGACCCAAGCTGGGTAGTTGCCCAAACGGGTGATTTCGATCGCGATGGCAGCATTGATGTTCTCTGGCGCAATTATGCGGGCGGCACAACAGAGATTTGGAAGCTCAACGGCACACCCTACGCCGGAAATACGTCACTGCCCACGGTTGGCGAATTGGGCTGGCGAGTGCAGGGTACAGCAGACTTCAACAAAGACGGCTCAACGGATATTGTTTGGCGCAACTATGTGACAGGCAACACGGGAATCTGGCTGACGAAGGGCACGCTATTTTCTAGTGCAGTCAATCTGCCCAACGTCCGAGATTTGGACTACCACATCGAAGGCGTGGGTGACTTTGATGGCGACGGCAACTCCGATCTGTTTTGGTATAACCGCCGCACCGGAGAAAACGGCATTTGGAAGATGAACGGCTCCACCTTTGTCAGGGCGTTTGATCTGGTCAAAAATCCTGATCTCAACTGGCAAGTTGCGGGCGTGGGCGACTTTAGTTTAGACGGCAAACTTGATATTCTCTGGCGCAACCGTGTCACCGGGCAAGTCGGCTTCTGGGTTTTGAATGGACTCTCCTACGTCGGCGCAAGCACGATCGACCTCAATGTTGACTCTGGTTGGCAAATTCAAGCTGTGGGTGACTTCAATCGCGATCGTAGCCTCGACCTGATCTGGCGCAATTTCCGCACCGGCGAAAACGGCATCTGGCTGCTCAACGGTACATCTTACACGGGGGCTGTTTCGTTGCCAGAAGTGAAGGACCTCGGCTGGCAAATCGAAGGGGTACGCGACTTTGGAGCAGACGCAAACCTGGATCTAGTCTGGCGTAACCAAATCACAGGCGAAACCGCCGTCTGGTATCTCAATGGCGTTAGTGTAGGCTTGGGCTATTATCTGCCTCGCTGGGTTGACACCGCTTGGGCGATCGAAGGAGTAGACGAATTCAGAAACACCGTGAACTAATCCAACACGGCGCTGGCTTTACTTAGGAATGAGAATTAAATAAACTGTAAGGCTTTGGATTCGCCTCATCCCCCGCCCCTCTCCCAACGTGGGAGAGGGAGCAAGCAAGAGTCCGGTTACCCCTGCTCCAAGTTGGGAGCAGGGTATAGGGATGAGGCAGAA
>JAAUOZ010000037.1 GCA_012034655.1 Leptolyngbyaceae cyanobacterium CSU_1_3
CAAGGTGTAAAGATTGCAGTTACACTGAGCCGTTGAGGGCTTTGACGGTTCTCTCACAATCGGATACGGTTGAGGGATTCATCTAAACTCACCACACTTCTGCACTCCTGTCAATGCGTAAGTCCTAAAATATGCTTTAGCTGCCCCCCGAACCTCCTAGAACTCCTGTTAATTGCAACAAATAAATCAATGCAAATACAGCAAAGAATAAGCCTGCAAGCAACGTTCCCCAGAAAGAAAATCCCGTAGGACGCAGCTTCTTTGATCACATCCGGTAGTTAAGGAAAAGCGTCAGTCCAGCCACGACAGGAATATGTGCCGCTTCGATCGCCCCGGCAGTCTGCAATAAAGCAACAGGTGTACCAAAGAAAAGATAGACTGCGATCGGTAAAGCCGCTAACAAGAATACAATATAAAACTTCCGCAGAAACTTCTCATTCGTCCACCGACCCTCACGGATGCCAAACCCTTGCAGGAGAATTCGCGTACCATCAGCAAACATCCGTCCAAAGCCATCCTGCACCGATAGGGTTGTACTGCAAAAAGTAATAAATACGATCGCAATCATGAACCAAAAACCGAACGAACCCCAGATGTTTCCAAGCAAATTTCCTAACGTTTCTGCTACCTGATTTTCTTCAGGAACTATTCCCTTCGGGCGCAACAACTGAGCACCTAAAATTAAAAATGCCAATGCCGCCAGCAACGCTCCAATCACCGCTAACGTATTGGAAAAAGTCATTAACTTAACCCAGCCTCGCAATCGCTGCTGCTGTTCCGAATCAAGCTGTTTGACATCAATAGGTTCTTCTTGCTGAAGCGCCGTTGCCCCATACCCCCGCGCCTCTACCCAGTAGGAGTACCACATCATCCCAGCCGCACCCGCCAGCATAAACCCTAACCAAGGCAAAACTTCTTGGTATTGCACGTTCGGAGGAATCTGTGGCACTAAACCAGAGGCTAACTCTCGGATATTAGGAAAGACCAAGAGTGCAGCCGTAACAATGGCAAGGGTACGGGCAATTCCTATCAGTGAGGAGATCTTTTCGACAACATCGTACTGCCCTAAAAATACGATCGCCGCTGTCACTAAAATAATAATAATTGTCCAGAGTTGAACAGTCCCACCTGTCACCAAAATTAAAGCTGTTGCTGCTGCTCCTGCCAGCCCTGCAACTGTCGAAATTGCCACGGCAAATTGAGGCACAAGAATCAGCCAAACTGCCCAATTTTTAAAGCCTGGTAGTTGTTTAAATCCTTCTAAAATTGTTGCCCCTGTGCAAACGGTAAAGCGTCCAACTTCGCGGTTAATAAACCATTTCAAAATAACGGCTGCAAGTAGTGCCCATAGCAGGGCGTACCCATAAAGGGCAGCAATTCGCGGCGTAAATAAGAGTTCTCCAGAACCTGCGGCAGACAGCATCCAGATGAAACCTGGTCCCAGCCAGTTCAATCGCTCTAACCCTTGGGGTGGCTGAGGAATTTGCTGGTTCTGTAAATCTAAACGGGATAATTGAGGAGAGGTATAAACTTGAGGCTGATGATCCATTTAGGGTCGCTCCTGGCTTTAATTTTGCTAAAAATAAGCATGGTTACAGACGATCGCCACTTTCATGATCGCCCTGTTATATCTCAAAATTTCAAGCTAGTATTTTACGAATAAAGGGATAGTTGATTGGAAAAATCCTATTGCATTCACGAACAGTTAAATAAGCAGCTAGATAAGTAATTAAAACTAAGTAAGTGGGCGTGATTAATTTACAGATAGCCGTGGGGCAAGCGTCTCGCTCGCTTGCGGGCAAGATGCCCACACGTCTGACATTTAATTAGACTAGTCTACTTACTCAAGAAAGCTCTACCTAATTTTACAGTAGAAGATGAAGAACTGGTGGTGAACGAGAAAATATGAGGGAATTCTATCCATAGGAATATGCCTTTTCAGCAGGTTGGCTACTTAATAAGGTGCTGTCAACTATCGCTGGGTAAAAGTGTCTGGTTGAGAGTATTTTTTGCTTGACAAGAGTTATCCAGCAATGCCTCAATCTGATTGGCTAGCTTCGTTGGATTGAAAGGCTTTTTGATTATTTCTAAAACGTTGACCTGAGCAAGCTGAGTAGTTTCTACCGATCGTCCTTTAGCCGTTAATAACACAACGGGAACTTGCTTAGTTTTGTCCTGCGATCGCAGTTGCTGTAGAATTGTCAGGTCATCCCTTCCTGGCATCATCAAATCTAAGAGCTGATTTCTAAAGAGAATTTAAAGTAGGTAGAAAACCAGGCATAGCTTTTCTATGTAATCATCTTTGCTGTAAAAGAAAAACGATCGCCCCTCACAAGAAGAGCGATCGCTTCATTTTGGATTTGCGATTTTAGATTTTAGATTTTAATCCAAAATCCAAAATCCAAAATCCAAAATCCAAAATCCAAAATCCCTACTGGAACAGCACTCTGACAAGGTCTTGCACACTGCTACTGGGATTGTTGAAGTTGAATATGAACGTCAGGTTTTGACTGCGGTTCATGTAGACCAGTTGCAGGGAGAGGACAATGCGACCGCTCTGTGTTGTACTTAGATCGGTGTCAAAGCTGGCAGAGCGCACATCCAGCAACCGACTTAAGCCATTACGGGCGATAAAGTCACCCACTTGCACTGCCGCATTCGCACCAGCTCTGAGTTCTCCCAGGGTTCTTTGGGCAACGGTCAGTGCGCCTCTGGCAATCTCACGACTGCTGATCAATGCAGCCAGTTGAGGGTCAAGTTCCAGAGGGGTGCTGTCAACTCCTCGTCGGGCTGTTCTCAAGACCTCCTGAGCGGCGCTCAGAACGCCTCTAGCTGTTCCCAAAGCTACTTGCAGACCCGCGATTTCAATTTCAATCTGAATTCGTCTAGGGTCAAGGGCAAACAAACGATCCCGATCCCGTTCTCGTCGGCTGATTTCCCCTTGCAGGCGATCGACTTCTCGCTGTGCCCGGTTTACTTCGTTTTGAGCATCGGTCACTCCTCGGTTGGCATCATCTCGCTGACGTTGCAACACCTGACGACGGTTGGTAATATCCGTGGTGAGACGATTCACCTCTGACTGCCGTTGGCTGACATCCATTTCAGCCTGTCTAAATGCTGTAGAGGCATTATTGGCGGCGGTTTGGATGGCTTGAGCAACATTGGTATTGAGGTACTGCAACAGGTCGTTTTGCATGGTGCCTGCGACGCGGAATTCTGGGGTACTGCTGAGTTCTCGACCGCTAGCTTGCAAGTTGCATCCAAACTGGTTGAAGATGCGTCCGCTGGTTTGAAACGAGAAGCGGTTTTCTGCCACGCTAATTTGGGTGGTGCTGCTCAAGCCCAGCAGTTGCACCTGTCCAGAGAGTTCCAGGCTGGGAGCCTGATTGAGGCTGAGTTGCATCCGCAGGGAAGGATTGGCACGTCCATTGGCACCACTGAGGCGAAAGGCACCGTTCAGCAAGTTGATGCCTGTTGCTTCTCCTTCCACGATCGCCCCCCGCACACTATCCACCAGAATCGACAGGGATGCCCGTAAGCCCCACAGAGTCAGGGCAACCGCTCCCCGCAGCGCCAGAGTTCCATTCTGATTTTCGGCTGCCAGTGTGGTTATTACACCGAACCAGGTGCCTTCCAGGAACACCCGCTGATTGCTGATCATGGCTCTGGTACCGACCAGGGTAAGTCCTGCCAAATCGACGCTGGCATTCCCTTCCAGTCGCAGAGTAGAACGGCTAAGGAAGCCTTCCAGTTGTCCTTGCACGCGCAGGGGAGAGGCGACTGGGAACAGATTCAAATCACCTCGTAGCCAGAACTGACCATCCCGAATTTGCACGTCTCCGTCAAAGATCTGCTGGTTGAGGAAAGTGAGATGGCTGTGTCCTGCCAGTTGGAAAGCATCCTGGCTGACATTTGGGAGGTTGGCGACTAAGGGCGCTCCGGGCGATCGCCATTGGGCACCCATAATCATCGCAGTGTGATTATGGATAGTGCGATCGCTGGCAACACCACCATTGCCTTCATCAAAGAACCAGTAGCCGACCAGTCCTGCTTCATTACCGCTCAAACGACGTGCCAGGCTGGTTTGAATTTCAGTTGCCGATCGCGCCCGGTTCCAGATCCGCACGTCGTCAATTTGTCCCTGGAAGAAACGTTCGGTACCCGTACCGCGTGCGCCAATCGCCCAGCTTTCGTTCACGGGAACGGCCCCTCTGGCTGCCGCTGATGCACTCACCTGCACCCCATTGCGATATAGTTGCCAGGTTGTGCCATCATACGCGCCTGCCAGATGCACCCAATTGCCGATATCTCCGGTGGGAATGGGGGCACGGGTGAGGTAATCTTGACCATCCCAGGAACCAACCTCATAGTTACTGTTGTTCAACCGCAGATAGACTTCGCCATTGGGTGAGAAACTGTGCCCGTGCGCCACAATGTTGCGAACTCCATCGGTGGCTTCCGGTCTGACCCAGGCTTCCAAGGTGATTTGTCCGGTGATATTGAGCGTCGTGGGATTGTTGAGCCGCACGTAGTCGCTTTGTCCGTTAAACGCCAGGGCAAACGAGGACGCAGCAGGCAGGGAGGGTTGCGATCGTGTTGGATTAATTGCCACCCGTCCCATGATTTCCAACTCAATTACGTTCTGAATCGTGCCAGCAATGCGGAACCCAGTGTTGAAGCCAAAGGAACTGGATGCTGCCAAACCAAACGCCGCCTCGAAGGTTGCCAGGTTCGCCACGTCCCAATTGCCTTTCATCAACACCACCAACCCTTCTTCATTGCGACGCTGACCGGATTGCGTCGGCATTTGGGGCAGAATTGACAGCAAACTATTTTCCTGGTTGCTGTCAGTCAGTTGCAGTTGTTGGTAAACCTGTTGCCGCGATGCCGGATTGGATGTTAACCGGCGAAACTCATCCGGCGTGGTGATCAGCCATCCGGCATTGCTAGACAGACTGGCAAGGGAAACGCCAACATTACCGACGCGATATTCCAGCGGCACTGCCTGAATCAATTCATTCAGAGACAGGGTTTTCAGTCCATTCAGCAGGGCTGCCAGATTGTCATAGGCGTTGATCTCCGGTCCCATTTCGCCGGGACCAAGCATACTGCCGCCCAGGTATTCCGGTAGGCGCAAATAGTTGCCATCCAGGGAGAAGCGCAGATTGAAATCGCGGGGTGGCATGGTGCGATCGAGGAGAAAGTTGCGATCGCTAAAGAATCGCCGCAAATCGCTGAGAATCCGGCTGACTTCACTCAGGTTAAAAGATGGCATGGGGAATTGAGCATGTGCCTTCAGTCCCACGCCTTCTAATCCCAAATATTCAATGCCAATGTTGTCGTAAAACAATGGAATTGGGATCGGAATTACCGTCTGATAGACAATGATCATGAACAAATCATTCAACGCCAATCGCCGCATTAGATCACGAGTGGAGGGTAGCGGTAAACTATCGTCATCCGGCAACGCTAAAGATGCTGCCAGTGTCAGTAAATCAAACTGATCTAGATTAGCATCCACCTGCAGCAGGAACAAGTTACCACCAGAAAGTTCACCAAAGGAAATACCGCGCAGTGTCATGCCATTCAACACGGGAACCGGAATTAGCAACAGCGGCAAAATTTGCACCGTGGGATGGAGTAAGCGAATCGGTGGATCACCGTCTCTCACCCGTGCATCTAACTGCACGCCACCATCGGGTGTCACTGCAATGTTGAAATTGAAACTCTGTGGAATTTGAACATTGAGATATTCCCGGAATTGCTCAGGCAATTGCTCGAAGCGATCGCCAATCATCTCCAGTGCATCCATAATTTCCGGCGGCAGTTCGCCCGTCGCTGCCAGAATTCGAGTCAGTTCCTCCACCCGGAAATTGTTCTGCTCATCCAGAATGCGAATCTCTTGTAGCGGTAAGCTATCGGGCAAAGCAGCAGCAGCGACTTGCAATCCAGTTGCAGTCAGCAGATTCTTGAACAGGGTCAGGGGAATACTCAACGGTCGAATCGTTTCAAACCCACCGCTAGCGACAAAGCTGGATTGCGCCGTGTCGTAACTGAACACTGGCACCTGGAATCGCACTTCACCAAACTCATTCAGGTTGGCGTGCCAGTAAGTGACTCCATCTGCTTCCACAAAGCGAATTGCTCGAATCGGCGAGGACGTTGGCGTAATCGTGATGCCAGCCGACCCCACACTGAACCGCAGATTCACCACTGTATTCTCTGGATCAGCTGGATCAAAGGTGTTGAAGAAGTTCAACCGTGGCGATCCATCTTCCTGCACCCCAAACAGGTTGTTGAGATCGGCAGGCAAACCTACGCCAATTTGTGCGCCCAATTCAACATTAGTGCCCAATTGAATGAACAAATCGGTGACTTCAATTCGAGCAGCACCCAGGGGAATGCGAACATCGTTGCTGATGTCGATATCGGGGAGGGCAAAATCAAATGGAGCCACAGCGCGATCGGCACTCAACCGGACGCGATCGTTATCAGCACGAAATTCCACATTAATTTGCTCTGGTAAGACCCGCTGAACCGTGGGATGCCAACCCTGGAAGGACAATCCCACCGCTGCTTCAAACATCCACTGAGACGTGTTGGCGGTTGGCAGACTGCGCCGAACAATGACAATGCCACCAAACTCCAGATGCATCGCCGCTTGCCGATCCGGTGGCAGGGGAATCATCAAGGTTGCTTGCTCTGGCATGAACATTAGGCTGGCAGTGCCATCTGTTTCGCGGGTAAGGATCAGTTCACCCTGGAAATCAAACACATTCTCAACCCGCATCCCGCCCCCAGCAGATACCCTCCAGGCAGACATGGCAGGGGTTTGCTCATCCACTGCCGGTTGACGCTCCAAAAAGACTGCCAGATTTGCAAGATTCAGAGCGCCAATACCGGAAATCGTAACCACATCAGCGGCCGGTTGAATCGCCGTCTCCAGCATCAGAGTCCTGACTCCTGCCATCTGCGCGTAGGCAGCCGACAGCATGAATGCCCGTTCAAACAAATTAGCAGCAACCGTTCCAGACAATGCCCAATCCTGTCCTTCTAGGCTGAACATTAAATTGAAGTTCTGCAATACTAGATCAGCAGAGATCGCCAGTGGTTCGGCGGCTGTGATCGCCAGTGTCGCATTGATTTGACTGGTGCTGGTTGGTGTAGATTCATCGACGATCACCATCCGGTCTACCGATAATTGAACCGTTACATCCAGTGCGTTGCTGCCGATAAAATTCCACTGCGATCGCGTATTCACACTCAAGCTAAATGCGCCAGTTGCAGGGGTTGCTTGCAGGTCTATATTCGTAAATTCAAAATCAGGCAAATCGGTTGGTCGAGATGCACCATTCAGAAATACTTCCGCGATCGCAGATAAATTTAGCCGCGCAATTATTGCCTGCCAACTGACTTGATCGCCAGCATTCAAAGTGAATGTTACATCAATCATGTCATTACGAACGCGCAGCATTCCGGCGATCGTGCCAGAAACTTGATTAGTGGATGCTGTTAAACTTAACGCTAATTGCACACTCTCCAGCGACAGCCAGGGTGCTCCCGGAATCGTTGCAGTCGGCAAGACCGCACTGAGATTGGCAGTCAATGCACCATCAGTTTCAGTGAATACAAGTGCCAGTCCAATATTGTCTGCGCCGAGCAGAGAAGTTTTGCCAGTGAGTGAAACGCGATCGCTGGATGCCGTAATCTCGGCACCTGCAAAAGTGAATCGTTCGATATTCAGAATCCGTAAGAACTCACCAATTTGTAAATTAGCAATCGGTGTTTCATCCAGAATTATTTGTTCATTTGGCACCTGTGATTGTAGTACAGTTGTGATGTCTTGCAGTATCATTTTCGATGTTCCTCAAGAAACTAATAGTGTTCATTAATCCCGTTGTAAAAGTTTCATCGATTAGCGTCGATACAGAATAGTTAAGGAGTTTAATCGTAGTAATTTTCTTAACTTTTAAGCGATGAATTCCTAACTTCTTATCTGGAATTCCGGAAAAGTAGGTGTGGAAAGGTTGATACGCCAATGAAAAAGGATTGCTACGGCAAAGGCAAATGTGACAGCCGTTGCAATCCCACCTCAGATTAATAGATTCACCAGAAGCACATGTCTCAATCGCTGCTGCTTCCTGAAGGCATGAGATATCGAGCAAGCTGAACGGGATTGTGCAGAGTTAGAATGGTTTTCACCTTCACCTATCCACTGGCGTGTCGCTATTGACGATCGCAGTTGTATCAGCTTTTTCGGTGACATCATGTAATCCTGCATTGATTAACCATTGATACTCATCAACAGTTTCAGGACGTGCTATTTGACGACAGATATTGAGTTGTTGCAAGACCCTAGTTTGATTTCCCTGAGATTGAGAAACTTGTGACAGAAAGCAATTTGCCATCCCGCGACCTGCGATCGCAGTTGGTAGTTCTTGCTGTCGGGCGATCGCGGCATTCAGAAACGGTTGAGCTTCGGCATACTTTTTCTGCTCTAATAAGGCGCGTCCGAGGTTGCGATTGAGGGAGAACTGCAATTCAGCATTGTCTTGAGTCCAACGGATGCCTAAGCGTAAAATTGTTTCCGCTTCTGTAGGCTTTTCCCTTGCCAGATAGGTACGACCCAGCCGATCAAATGCCAAACGGTTTCCTTCTACGATCGCCTGTTTGTAATGACTTTCTGCGCTTTCCAGGTCTTTCAGCGATTCATCCAACTCACCCAGAGCAATGTGTGTTGCCGCTTTACGAGGGTTGAGTTCTAGAGCCTTTTCATACTTGCGTCGTGCTTCACCCAATAATCCTCTCTCGCGGTAGTCTTGCCCTTGTTGCAGATACACCTCGCCCAGCTTTGGGAGAGAGGCATGCAGACCAGCAGTCAGCAGCAGTAAAAGAACCGATGCTACAAACGTGACTTCGCTATACCAGCGGGAGGCAATCCCAAGCTTCATTAGTAAGTTTTGAACGCCTACTTTACCGTCTTTTGTGAGTGCCCCCTTTGACACAAACGTGATTCCAGCGCCCTGAGCAATCATGGCAGACGCTTCAGCAACGGTTAGACCACCAATAACAAATGGTTGTAGAATTGCGATTACACAGCCTGTAGTGAACACTAAACAAGTAACCGTCAACGTATTCCAGATCCAATCAAAGCGATCGAAAAAATGGTCTTTTATTGATCCATCTAGTATTTCTAATTTTTGATTTTTGATTTTTGATTTTGGATTGGTTAACTTATTAGAGTTTGAACTTTGAATTTCAGATTCAGCCTTTTCCATAGTTTCTGCTTCTCCATAATTTTTATCCTTACCCGTAATCCAAAATCCAAAATTGCAAATCCAAAATCCCTACGTCCCAGTGCTATTAAGGTTGCGGGAGTGAATTCAATTGTTTGACTGCGGTAGATAAGTTATATGATTGTGTTCTTCTAATACTTCAGTCGTGTTTACTGCTCTAGTTATAGAATTTACAAACGATACGGTCGATATAGAAAAGTTAGGGACTTTCAATTTTGGATTTTAGATTTTGGATTTTAGATTAAAGAAGCTTGGTTTATGCCTAATTTACGTAATTGGAACCAGTCAAAAACGTCTAAAATTACCATTCGTTGTGACAACAGGACTAATCTAAAATCGGCAATCTAAAACCCAAAATTGATTCGACTGCCAAAATATTGGCGATATAACTCACAACTCGGTACAACTTGATTACCTTGTAACATTACTAAGCCCATACTATGAAGCTTGAATGCTAGCATCTGTTCTAACTCAACTGGTATTGAAGCTTGAACAACTTGAGCATAGGCTGCTGATAATTGAGGATGTTCTTGTAAATTCTTCAAATGACGATGTAAGTGACTATGATAAATACCAGCATCCGTCGTGGCTGATTGAATTAGCTGGTTTAGACCGAGATCCTGTTGTGCTAATGGTAAAGCACTTGTTGCACCAAAAATGGATGACCTGCAACAAGCTGCATGATGTCAGACAGTTCACTTGTAGATAAGTTAAGTCCATACCGCTGTGCCAGATCGAACACTTGATGAACTGAAAATTCTTTTAGTTCGATCGCCAATCCCACATTAAAGGGTGACTTATTGATATCTAATGGGATATACACTTCTGTAGAATGGACAATGATTAACCGCAGGTTTTTCCAAAGTAGATTGCCACTGTCTCCATAAGCGGACTCCTCATA
The DNA here is from genome assembly GCA_012034655.1 of Leptolyngbyaceae cyanobacterium CSU_1_3. Lineage (GTDB taxonomy): Bacteria > Cyanobacteriota > Cyanobacteriia > Leptolyngbyales > Leptolyngbyaceae > JAAUOZ01. Next base: position 10,198 of record JAAUOZ010000037.1, read on the forward strand.
CCAGGAGCGCAATAATGGAAAGAAATCATCCGCAATTTTGGGATGCAGGAAGACTTCATCTACTTGATCCAATGCCAAAACTAAAATCCCGTTGATCTCTGGCAGAATGCAATCCTCAAAGTAACTGGTGCAGTTGCCCTTGCTGCCGAAGGTACTACTCCAATACTCATCTACCTGATGGGACAACTGAAGTTTACGGGTTACGGCAGCACAAAACCAGCGCAGAAAGCGATCGAGATTGGTGAAAATATCTTTGTCTACTCGCTGCAAGCTCAACGCAACTGTATGCACCTTCTCAGCACCTGTAAAATCAGCACTGTGTTGTTTAGCATGAGCCAGAATGCGTACCATTAAAGATGTTTTTCCCATCTGGCTAGCAGCTTTGATCCGAATCAGCGCACCGGGTCGCATCACTTCTTCATAGCAGCGAGACTCGATCGGAGGACGCTCGACGTAAAATTTGGAGCCCAAAGCAATCAACCCGATGGCAGGCTCTAGGGATTTCGGATTTCGGATTTCGGATTTCGGATTATTTTCTTGGTTTCTACCTTCTATTCCCTGTTCCTGCTCTCTCTGCTTTTCTACCTCCCCCCGCTCCCACTCGTCTTCTCCTGAGGTCTGCACAACTTGATCAATTCGTTGTGCTAACACTGCTGTTAGGTTCGTTTTGCTGACTTTCTCGCCTAGGCTAGAGGAAAGTAGCTGCCACAGTTTGGGACCTACGTCATGTTTTATATATTCAGGAGCATAGTCACAGTCTTCCGCAATCTGATCATATTTCTGACCCTGTAAGGTTCCTCGTAATACGGCGACTTCAATATTTTTTAAATGTCGAGCAGTATGAGCAAATATGGCTGAATCGGCAACTTTGAGGGCAGTATCAAATGGGATAGCTTGATTGTCCATTTTGGATTTTGAATTTACGATTTTAGATTATGATGAATGTTAATAAACTAAACAACCTTTTAATCACTAACTCTACTAATTTTTACAATCCAAAATCTAAAATCTAAAACCTAAAATCAACTTCAAGTGTTGGCATTAAACGCTGTAGATTTTGTAAGGATCTGGTTTGCCAGGAAATTTTTTTGGTTCCCTTTGATGATCAGTTTTATGTCCCCTTGCTGTCGAACTTTCATGACAAATTTAGACAGCATTTGAAAGCCTGAACTATTTAACATCCGTAGTTTCTGAATATTGAGTGTGACGAATGCTGTTTGCTGCTCGATGGCATTATTCAATAATTGGACAATGGGTGCATATTCTTCTGCTCCATTCAAGAGCAGTGATCCATGAAAGTCCACGGTTGAGCCATGTACGTCATATTGAATGCAATAATCTTCAGCTTTTATTTCCATAGTTTGTTTTATATTGCAAGCTGCACCATTGTCATTACAGAAATGATTTCAGGTTGATCTTGAATCTCCTCCAATTTCCATCCCACTTTTGCCAGATAGTCATTCATCATCGTCAGAATTCCAAGCCCAGCAGAAGAATTACTTTTATCTAATGCACTTTTTTCTAGTTGTTCAGCATAAAGTTGGTTTAAATTGGATCGTGTAAGCCGTTGAATAAATTGTTGTAGTTTTTCTTTAGATTGGATGGATGTACTGTTTGTGGACAGGAAGACCAGGCGTTGGCGTAGCCTCTCCTCCGGAGACTCGTTCAACAGATAAAGTGTAAGACTAATGGGTTCTTGGGCATTTTCGTCTGTAAACTTCATCGCGTTCTCTAATAACTCGTTGGCGACATAGCAAATAACTCCCTGAACTTCAATTTTTTGTTCCTCTGTATTGATTGCACCACTCTTACTGGGAAAGAACGTTAGCAAAAAATCTGCCATAAAGTTTGCAGACAGCCCATTGTTACGCCATTGCTGCTTTATCGGTACTGAGCTAGGTGAAAACTGAATACGCAGGTATTCCTGACTGGGAGGAAGGCTTTCGTCAAAGTCTCTGTATAGTTCAGTCATGGCGATATTACTTCTGTTTTATAACTAACAAAGTCAGATCATCATTGACATCTTGTTCTCCAATAAATTGTTGAACATCTTGAATCACAGCGCGTTGAACCTCTTTAGCAGATAAATGCCAGTAACGTTGCACGGTTTCACAAAGTCGTTCTAATCCATAACAGTCCTTCTGTAAATTTCGTGCTTCGGTGATGCCGTCGGTGTAAAGAACAACGCCATCCCCAGAGTTGAGATTAATTTGAGTGTGGGCTATAAAGTCTGCAATGTCTTCCTCTAAGCCAAGCGGAAACCCTAAGTTAATCGTGTCAATGCGCTCAATGCTGCCATCTTTGCGAATCAGAATGACTTCCTCGTGCTGCCCACTCAGGCGAATTTGACCATCTTGGTAATCCAGCAATGAAAGCGTTAGAGATTTATCACAACCCATGCGGTGAATATTGCCGTAGATTGTTTGATTGAGAGTATTCAAAAACTTAACGGGATCAGTTTCATTATTGGCAAGTAACGTTCGAGTTGCAGTTTGTGTCATCAGCATCACTACGCCGCTTTCCAAACCGTGACCAGTGACATCTCCAATCCCAATTTTGACGTTGCCATTATGATTGAGAACATCATAGTAATCGCCTCCAACTTCAGTGGCAGGCTCCATGAATCCAGCAATCTCTAGTCCTGGAATTTGATTCAGTTCATGCTCCTTGGGCAAGAGCATTTGTTGTAGTTTGCGGCTCACAGCCAGTTCTGCACTCATCCGAAAGTTTTCAGCCGTTAGTTTTTGATTGAGGACTGTGATTTCCTGGTTTGCCTCTGCCAGCGCTTGCTCCGCTTGTTTGCGCTCCACCATTGCTTGCCAGATTTGTTTGAACATTTGATTAAATGCCGCAATCACGTCTCCTAGTTCGTCCTGGCGTTTCACGATCGCCGAGTAGAACAAAGGAGTTGGCTGATCCTTACTGATTGCTTCCCCGGCTGCAATCAAATCTTCTCGTAGTCGAAGAATTGGAGTGATCACCGTAGTAGCCAACACGGCTAATGTTGTGATTGTTAAAACAGCGGAAATAATCAGAACCATCCCTGTGACCCGAAAGATAAATGCAAAGACTTCTGAACGAACACTGGCTGCGTTGTGGCGAATTACGAGAAGGTGATTGCCGCCTGTATGAGGAATTAACCAGGAAGCATCGTAGCGATCGCCGTTTTGCAGGGGGCGATCGCCAGCTTCAAAACTCATCGGATTGTCTGCCATCACGCCTGCATGATTCAGGGCAGGTTTCTCACCAAACGTTCCAATCAATCGACCATCAGACGTGTAAACGGCTCCACCGAGAATTTGCAGCATTGGATCTTTTTGAAGCTGTTTGACCCGATCAAGAAATGCTTCGGCTGATATATTGGGATACGTCGTTGCAATCCAAAAAACTTTTCCTGAAGACACCTGCCGAATTTGATTCAACATTTCCTGTTCCCGTCGCTGTACGGATGGGATCAGAATCATCGCTTCAATCACTATAAGACTGGCAAACACCCACAGAACAATATGTCTAGAGAGACGAGCCGTCAGCAGGTTTGATAAGTCGCGCAGTTTGATTGAAGCGAATTTTTTCATGGAACGATCTCGATTTTGAGTGACAGGATTTATGGATAGGCGGTTGTCTCTTCTACATCACGATTTTCAAGCCATGCGGTTAAATCAAACTTGGGTGGAGCTGCATTGTAGAGGTGCAAACCAAAGTCTTCGGTCAGTGCCTCACAAACTTTAATTCCCCGCACACTATTCCCTTTGATATCTAGAGAGGGTGAGAATGTACCAATTCCCAAGCGATTTGGAACGACTGCGGTAATGCCTCCGCCCACTCCACTTTTGGCTGGGATACCGACTCGATATGCCCACTCTCCAGCGTAGTCATACATGCCGCAGGTGTGCATGACGCTGAGAACATCCTGGACATAGCGATTGTCGATCGCCCGTTCTCCTGTAATTGGATTCACTCCACCATTTGCCAGAGTTGCTGCCATCACTGCTAAATCATGACAGTTAACCAGAATAGAACATTGTTGAAAATAGAGTTCAAGGGTTTCTTCAATGCGATCGCTAATCATACCGAAGTTGTTCATCAGATAGGCGATCGCCCGATTGCGGTTGCCTGTTGCCCGTTCCGAGAGAGAAACTGGCATATCGACATATAAATCGCGTCCAGTGTAGCGGCCAAACATTTCCAGAATTCGTTTCAATCGCTCTGTGGCATTGTCACCCTGGATTAAATCAGTCGTAGCGATCGCGCCTGCATTCACCATTGGGTTATAGGGACGGTTCGTCGTTTCATCCAGAATAATGGAATTAAATGCATCCCCGGTTGGTTCAACTCCAACCCGCTTTAGCACAGCTTCCCGTCCATGCTCCTCCAATGCCATACCAAAAATAAAGGCTTTGGAGATAGATTGAATGGTGAAGAGTTGCCGGCAATCTCCCACTTCATAAATTTGACCGCTGGTTGTAGCGATCGAGATGCCAAACCACTCAGGATTTGCTCGTGCCAGTTCTGGAATGTAATCTGCAACCGCTCCTTCATTTAAAGCTTGATAGGTCTGATATAGCTCGATTAAGTAGTTGCGAAACGGAGACGTAACCGCTTGAATTGTGTTTGCCAGTGATTCTAAAGACTGTCGAATTACCATTGCGAAAGACCAACTTGGAGGGTGTTATTTGTCATGAGCCATTTGTCATCTGTAGAGTAACTAATCATCAATGACTAGTCATTAGTCACTAATGATGGCTGTTGTGCAATTTGCGTTGCGACCTGATTCAAAATTTGAGTAAAGGGATGATCAGGAAATTGCAAACAAAACAACCCACGACTTCCCAGTTCTACCATGTCTTCTGATAGCGGAAAAATACCTGAAACCGTTGCATTGTAGGTTGTTTCCACTGTTTGTTGAAGTGTTGAGAAATCTAGCTTGCTTAGGGCTTTGTTAATCACTAACATTAGCTTACGAACTTTCAACTGACGGGCAACATCGATCGTCACCGCAGTTCCCTGATAATCTTGCTGGTCAGGACGCAGGAGGAGAATCAGTAGGTTGGCGATCGCGATTGACAGTAAGGTTTCGTGACTCAAGCCTGGGTGGGTGTCGATAAATAGGTAATCTAGCTCTAGTTCTTTAATTAACTGCCGAAACCCATCATTGAGTAGGCTAACGTTATAACCTTCGCTAAGAATTCTGGCAATTTCTTCCGCATCGACGCTAGCAGGCACCAAAAAAACCTGTCCTTCGGGTATTCCTAAGTTCACACTCACATTGTGAGCAGCATCTTGAATTGGGCTACGCTTCCACAAGTAATCATTCAGGGTTTTGACAGGAACTTTGTCATTTAATCCAAACAAGGTATGAATACCCGGAGATTGCAGGTCTGTGTCTACCACTGCAACTCGTTTTCCTTGAAGCGCGATCGCGGTTGCTAAGTTTGCAGTCAAATTTGATTTACCTGTTCCGCCTCGATAGGAGTGAATTGCAATAATTTGAGCCATTCTAACAATCCTCCTCCGAGTACCGAAGCTGCTCAACCTCTGCTTTTAGCCGTTGAAAATAATCCGACTGCACGATCTCAGCGACTTGCTTTGCCCGTTTTGCTTGATCAATTTCAATCTGCATTTCCTGCACTTGGCGCTTTAGTGCTTCCTCTTCTAGCTTGCGCTGAGTAATATCACAGAGCGCCGTGAGAAAGGTGGGTTCATCATTGAAGATCAACCGTCGCAGGGAAGCTGCAACCCAAAACAAGCTGCCATCGGCTCGTTTACACTGAAGCTCAAAACTTTCTACGCAACCATCACATTCAAGCGCAGCTAAAAGTCTCTGGCGATCGCCCGGATCGTGATAAAACTCCAAGGTACTATAATTCAAGAAGTCTTCCGATGGAATTCCAAACGCTGTAGTGGCTGCTGTATTCGCATAAAGTACAGATCCATCTTCGATACGAGAAATTAGGATCGGAACCGGAGTTGCTCCTGCGATCGTACGGAACATTTCCTCACTTTGTTTCAATGCTGCGATCGCCGTATTATGCAGTTCCGCTTCAACCGAGTCGGAATGTTCGGCAGTCGCCTCTAACAAAATCTCTAAATCGGCTTTTTCCTGCCTCAGTTCCAATAGTTCACGCTTCAATGCGGCAATCTCCGACTGTAATTCAGTCACTTGTTCAGCTTCGAGATTTTGAAACTTAAATTGCGATCGCTCTTGCACATCATTTGCCTTGAACTGACCGTGAGGGTGTTTAACGGAAGAACCAGTTCCAACATAAACTTGAGTAGGACTGGGAGACATAATTCACTCCAGGATTGAGTATTCAGCTTGGAATCACATCATTGTGTTCTTACCACTCTTTCAGTCTGCGTGATGGCAACGAATTCGGAAAGATCAGCACGGATCAGTAAACCAGCCGCTAAACTGATCTTGACAGAAAGGTTTTTAAGCGGGTGAATCTGACTTGACTTATGGATTAGAATGCCAAGCTAAGCAAAATCCTATTGATTCTGGGGTATATTCTGTACCCATTGCCCGACGAAAGCGTTGAGTGGTGCAGGAAAACCGCTAATTAGCAGTACTGGAAATGGGTGGATAAGGATTTGCAGGAGAGTACTCTCCAAATTGCCAGCGTAGAGGGGTGGCATTTCGAGTTTCTCGGATCTGCTCAATCGAAAATTGAATTAACCGTTGTGCGTCTGCAAAAGCATTCAGTTGTTCTGTATCCCAAAGGATGGTTGCCTGCCCAGTCAATTGCAGTGTATGTCCCTGCTCAAAATCGATAAACAGTAGACCAGCCTTTGGATTTACTGCTAAATTTCCCAAAGTTTGGAACATATTATTTCCTGAGTAATCTGGAAACAGGAGCGTCTGGGAATCGACGATCTGAATAAATCCTGGATAACCTCCTCGGTGAGAGGCATCGGCTCCAGTGTCAGAATGGGCACTGGCAATGAAAAAGGTATCCGCTTGAGCTATCCAAACCTGATCAGCATCATTTAACCCATGCCTAGTTTGAATTTCGGATGACTGTGATTCTGCGATCGCACGGGTTTCTAAATAACGAGTCTGAATGTATTTAGGACAGTTAAAAAATGCTTGCTGAATCTGAATTTGTAGGATTTCTGGTTGCTGCTTTATAACGTTGCCGTTCAACCGCAACCGCCTGCGATTGGATAGATCAATAATCAGTAAGCCAATTTGAGAACCATTTGATAGATTTTGGACTTCGGCGTGAGCGCTCAGTCGAACGATTTTGGATTTTAGATTTTGGATTAAGAAAGAGTTAATTTGGATTGTCTGCTGATCAAGTACCTGTACAAAGCCGGGTGAGCCTGTGAGTAGAGATGCCCAAACATTTCCATCGGCTGCGATCGTGCTGACAATGGCAAGCTGCTGGGCACAGAGAAACTCGATCGCGGCAGGCTTAATAGTCTGGCTAATCACTCTGCCAACCTGCTCCGCTTCCTCTCGTACACCGATGCGAGTCTGAACAGTAATTTCTCCAGAATGAAAAGGCATCATTGGGTTTTCGTCATTAGCCATTGATTACAGTACAGGCAAATAATAAGAAATCGATGAGATATGGCAAGTGGCAAATGACAAATAGCAAACGACAAAATTGCTAAAGTCCTTCCATTCCCTCGTAGCCAGGTAGTTGTTTGATTCGTTCAATCCAGGCAACGACATGTGGATAAGGTTCTAGAGCGACTTTGCCTTCAGGAGCGAGTCCGACGTAGGGATAGCAGGCAATATCTGCAAGGGTAGGAGAGCCACACTCCAGCCAACCTCGCCCCTGCAAATGGTCATCCATCACCTGAAGCACCTGTTTCCCTTTGCGTTGTGCCGTTTCCCAATCAAAATCCATGCCAAAGCGAAAATGCAGACGAGCAATAAACAAGCTGGAATGGATTTCGTTGGCAGCAAACGACAACCATTGCATCACCTTCGCCATTGGATCTGCGGTTAAGGGCAACCAATCTTCTCGTCCATATTTTCGTGCCAGGTACACCAGAATCGCCTGTGAGTCTCGAATCACTGTATCGCCATCAACCAGGACTGGAACCTGTCCCAACGGATTGAGTTTAAGGAAGTCAGCAGACTTGTGCTTCCCACCCACAAAGTCAATCGAAATGCGGTGCGGAGCAGTTCCCCCTTCGGGATAATCGCACTCCAGCCCCAACAGTGACAGCATCAGTCTGACTTTGTGGCAATTTCCTGACAATTCAGTGTGGTACAGCTTCATCATGGGCTTTCCAGCGTACTTCTTAAGTAAACTTAACTTAAATAGTGGCGGACAACCCCTTAATTATCCAAGATCAGCCGTGGATCAGTCCGGCTGAATAAAACTGATCTTGCTGAAAATGACTTAAGTATGGTATTGCACAGAACCACAAAATCTGAGAGATTTACCTAAGAATGAAATGTCTTTTCGCCTCTTCCCCAAAATAGATTTGTTCTAGCATCATGGCTACGCTGAAGGCTTCACAACAAGGACTCGAACACATTAAGCAAGCGAGATGTGAGAAAGGCTGGGCGACCAGCGATTTTCGTTGGATTGAGGCAGCTAGCGAGATTTTGGGGTCATCCTGGGTACGAGACGGGGTGCTGGCGGTCGGAATTTCGGAAGGAACCTGGAAGCGCTTCTTAGCTGGGAAATACCCCATCAATGCAGAGGCGTTCAAGGCGTACTGTCAAGTGTTGGGGTTGAATTGGCAGGAAGTTGTTGAGGAGGCAGAAGGCAGAAGGCAAGAGGCAGAAGGAGTCAGGGAGCAGACGAGTCAGGGGGCGAGGGGAGCAGACGAGTGTGAGAGTAAGAGGAAGGAAGAAAATAAATCCCCTCATCCCCTCATCTCCCCATCCCCTCATCCTCTTGTTGATTGGGGCGATGCTCCCGATGTCTCCATCTTCTATGGTCGTGGAACCGAATTAAGCACGGTCAAACAGTGGGTTATTCAGGAAAACTGTCGTTTGGTGACGCTGCTTGGCATGGGTGGGATTGGAAAGACAGCATTATCAGTGAAGCTGGCAAAGGAGATAGTAGAGAGCGGAGGAGTAGGGGAGTGGGGGAGTGAGGGAGCAGCATGGGAGCAATCCAAAATCCAAAATCCAAAATCCAAAATCCACTACGCCATCTGGCGATCGCTCCGCAATGCTCCCACCGTTGACGATCTATTGGCAGATCTGATCCAGTTTCTTTCAGAACAACAGGAAACCAGTTTGCCAACGAACCTGGAGGGTAGGGTTGCCCGGTTGCTCCATTATTTGCGGACTTCCCGCTGCCTGCTAATTTTGGATAATGCCGAGTCGATTTTACAAGCGGGCGATCGCAGCGGACGGTATCGCACCGGATATGAAGGCTACGGGCAACTGCTGCGTTGTGTGGCGGAGACAGCCCATCAGAGTTGTGTCATTCTCACCTCTCGCGAAAAACCCCAGGGACTCGCCAAGTTTGAAGGGGAAAGTTTGCCCGTTCGGTCTTTGCAACTCAGTGGTCTACCAGAAGTTGATGGTCGGGAATTGTTCAACGTCAAAGGAACCTTTACGGCGACCGAGGCAGACTGGCAAACCCTCATTTCTCGCTATGCTGGGAATCCCCTAGCGCTTAAGATCGTGGCATCCTCCATCCACGACTACTTCGGTAGTGATATTTCCTACTTCCTGGATACCACTCAACAAGGTGCATTCCTGTTCGACGATATTCGGGATTTGCTAGAACAACAGTTTCAGCGATTGACGAATTTGGAACGCGACATTATGTATTGGCTGGCGATCGATCGCGAACCCGTCTCCCTACCCGAACTCCAGGCAAATTTTATTGTCACCCTTCCATCTCGCGAATTTCTAGAGTCACTGAACTCGCTACAACGTCGCTCCCTGATTGAGAAAAGCGACACCCGTTTTACCCAACAGCCCGTTGTGATGGAATACGTGACAGTGCAGTTAATTGAACGTGTATGCACAGAGATCGAGGAGACAGCAGAAAACTCCCAATCCAAAATCGTTCGACTGAGCGCTCACACCGAAGTCCAAGTTGCGCTGGAAGCGCACCAAAGGTGCGACCTAAAATCTAAAATCTTTATCACTCACGCACTTCTCAAAGCAACAGCCAAAGACTACATTCGTGAAACCCAGGCAAATTTAATTGTTCAGCCTGTAATTGATCAATTAATAACGGTATTCGGTAGTGTTGAGAATATTGGCGATCGCCTCACGCAAATTCTGCAAATCCTGCGAGGAAAACCTGCAAAAGAAACCGGATACGCCGCTGGAAATGCCATTAGTTTGCTGCATCAGGCAGGATTTGATTTAACTGGGTTTGATGCTTCCCAATTAACCGTCTGGCAAGCCTACTTGCAGGGGGTGACCCTACACGATGTAGACTTCACCCGCTCTGATCTATCTCGTTGTGCCTTCACCGAAACGCTGGGAAATATCCTGTGGGCTGCCTTTAGTCCCAATGGTCAACTCCTAGCAACCTGTGATACGGATTGCAACGTGCGCGTGTGGGAGGTCAAGTCAGGTCAGCTACTGCTCATTTGCCGGGGACATGCCAACTGGGTGCGCTTTGTCGTGTTTAGCCCTGATGGTAAAACGCTTGCCAGTTGTGGAGCCGACTGCACGGTCAAGCTCTGGAATGTGCAAGATGGCGTTTGCATCAAAACCTTCATGGGACATGAGCATGAAGTTTTTGCTGTTGCCTACAGTCCCGATGGACAACAACTAGCCAGTGCCAGTGGCGATCGCACCGTCAAACTGTGGGATGTCCGAGATGGTCACTGCTTAGACACACTCACAGGACATACCAACTGGGTACGCTCTGTTGCCTTTAGCCCCGATGGCAAAATGCTCGCCAGTAGTGGAGCCGATCATACCATCAGGGTATGGGACGTGTCGCGAGTGGGAGATCAGGGAGATGGGGAGGTGGGGAGATGGGGAGAAGAAAATCCAAAATCTAAAATCCTAACCGGGCATTCTGGATGGGTTCGTTCCATCGCCTTCAGTCCCGATGGAGAGGTCTTGGCGAGTGCCAGCAGCGATCGCACGATTAAACTGTGGGACTACGAGGCTGGAGACTGCTTGAGAACCTACACCGGACATCAGGGTAGTGTTTACTCAATCGCCTTTAACCCAAGTGGAGATTTGATTGTGAGTGGCAGCGGCGATCGCACCGTCAAACTATGGGACTGTTATAGCGATACCTGCATCAAAACACTATATGGTCAAACGAACGAAGTGTGTAGTGTTGCTGTGAGTTCAGATCACCAAACGATCGCCTGTGTCAGCCTGGATCAAACCATGCGATTGTGGAACTATCATCATGGGCAATGCCTGAAAACCTGGTACGGACACACTGACTGGGCACTTCCTGTGGCTTTTAGCTCCAATCAGCGGTTTCTGGCAAGTGGTAGTAATGACAAAACCGTACAACTTTGGGATTGGCATACGGGAGCCTGCTTAACAACATTACAAGGACATACTGATTTTGTTTATACCCTTGCCTTTAGTCCTAACGGACAAATCCTTGCGAGTGGTAGTACAGATTCATCAGTCCGGCTCTGGAATGTGCAAATGGGGGAATGCTTTCAGGTATTGCAAGGACACACTGATTGGATTGATGTAGTTGCCTTTCATCCTACTGAAAACATCCTTGCTAGTGGTAGCGCAGACTGTACTGTAAAACTCTGGAATATCCATACAGGACAATGCATTAAAACACTCACTGGGCATACAGAAAAATTGCTTGGAACGGCATTTAGCCCCAATGGAGAACTGCTTGCCAGTTGTGGCGTTGATCAAACAATTAAATTATGGGATGTCAGTTCAGCAATTGCATCAAAACGTTACAGGGGCACAGGAGCCGCATCTGGGGGGTGGCGTTTAGTCCCAATGGCAACCTGCTTGCCAGTTGTAGCACTGACCAAACGATTAAACTCTGGAACCTTGATACAGACCAATGCATTAAAACCCTGACAGGACATACTAACTGGATCTTTGCACTGGCTTTCAGCCCGGATGGCAAACTGCTTGCCAGCGCCTCCCATGACCGAACCATCAGACTGTGGAAGGTTGAAACAGGTGAGTGTACTCAGGTTTGCAGTGAGCATACCCATCTGGTTTCTTCGGTTGCCTTCAGCCCTGATGGAGCATTTGTTGCCAGTGGTTCCCAAGATCAAACGGTGCGAATCTGGAATGTTAATACGAAGGAATGCGATCGCGTCTTAATTGCTAAGCGTCTTTATGAAGGCGTGAAGCTCACAGGTGTGAAAGGCTTAACTCAGGCAACGATCGCCACCTTGCAAACGTTAGGGGCGATCGTTGAATAAGCAACGTAATCTTTACTATTCAAGCATTTCAGGCTTCCCTAGCAATGTGCATCGTAAGCTATCAATTAATGAAGAATCTTGGACGAGCTTGAGATGATCTTGAGAATAAAAGTTAGTTTGACTCCAGGGAATCGGGGATGGCAATTTCAGCATTCCATCTTCGTCTGTCCGTTCATCCAAGATGGCACTAGCTCTTGTCACTGTGCCATCTCCCGGTGTCGTTTTAATAACCTTAAACTGTCCTGACTGGTTGACCTCAATCGTTTGAGCGGTTAGTACGCTATTTCCAGCCAGCAATCGTAGATTTAGGCTTGGAGGGGGTTGAGCTGGTTGATCCAGCGCTTGAGTAAACTGCTCAGCCCGTCTCAGATTTTGCACCATCATATTTCGAGCAATGCGGTGCCGATCGCTGAAACTAGAAACCTCAGGAAGCAAACGTTTCAAGGTGCTATCTGCCTTTGGTGCAAAAATTCCCCACTGCATTTTTTCCCAGACCTCAACCTTAAATAGGTCAGCAGTTGTTCGAGAACCATCTGAGCCAGCGATGGTCACGGGCTTGTGCCGATTCCGGGGTAACATCTGGTAGAGCGAGGGAAACGTACTTAACACAGCAATATTGGAGTTAAGATTCGCAGGTCCAATCCCCAAGCGACCTGCCAAAACTCCTAACGCCCCAACTGGCTCAGAAAAGAAATTAGGAGAATTGGCAAAGGTACCATATGCCAAGTTAACAAAATCATTAATCGATCCAGCGTTGGGAGGGGCGATCAAGATGACTCGATCGATATAACGGGCACCCTCCCAGGTGACTTGTGGAAGTTCGCCATTTTCTGGGAGATCGCGATCGCCGTAGCGCAAGAAATAACGAGTCAGCAATCCACCCATTGAATGAGCTACAATATCGAACTTAATGTCAGGGTTATCGATTCCGTATCTCTCCTGATATTTTTGGCGTAAATCGTCTCGCTTTTCTAGAATAAAAGTATGTAGGCGTTGGGCATTTTTGACGTTATCTTGTCGCCAGTCGTAGGGAAATTGGAAGCAGGTAATAGGATCATTTCCGTCATCAATTTTGTTCAACTGCGTTGTTGCGTTTTGATGTTCTCCATCTGCTCCCAGTGCGTTAAGAATTCGACGATACACTTCTTGTTCAAACCGCAACCCAAAAACATTTGCCTTAAGACTTGGTAAGACTTGCCCTACTACCATCTCAACTGAATTCAGTGTCAGCTCAGAAGACATCGGCAGAGCAAGTTGGGTGAAATCGCTAGTAAAACTTAACTGTCCCCAAATTGGCTCCTGCTGAGGATTTTTCAATGCTGAACCGAGTAATCCTGGAATGACAATTATAGGGTTGCGCGTTGAAACTTGATATTGCTCCAGATGGCTGTGGTCTTGGTGAGAACCCGTCATTGCCTGAGCGGAAAACCTCCAGAAACTTGGTACTGCATTAATCAGGAGTGCAATTGCTAATGTGGTAAAGAACAAAACCTGAAATTGATTTGAAAATATTTTTTTTCCACAGCATAGTCTTTACCGACCAAATGGTAATGTTGCAGCCAAGAAATGGAAGAATATTGGCTTTAAAGATGATTCTTTTATAGGAGTAGAACTTTAGAGAGTCGATATAGAAAAGTTAGGAATATTGCTCTGAATCAATTGCCTAACTTCTCTACATCGACGTAAACTCTGTCACGCTGTAAAAAGGAATCATCAAACGCTTCTTCATTTCAAATGACGGCTGATGCCAGGAGTTACTGTGACTACTCTCAATCTTGCATCGGAATACTGGCAGGGAATGCTACTAATGGGCATGGCTCCAATCATTTTGCCATCGCTGCTTGCGAATACAATGGTTAAGCTGTCTCAACCCTACAAAATTTATGATCTTTCTCCTAGAAACAACCAATGGTTAGAAGAGCTTGCCAGTTTGCCTAGATATTTAGCAGGGCACGGCTTAGGAATTTATCTCCCACTTGTTGCTGGAATAGGACATCTCACGACGAACGCATCTCTACTTGAGCATTTTTGGTCATTTCTCGTTGTTTTCTGCTGGAATGAAATTCAGTACTTTTTTACTCACTATGCTTACCACAAGGTGAAATGGTTGTGGTGGATTCATAAGACCCATCATCGTGTCGTCATATCTACTGGTTATTCAGCTTGGTTGTCCTCATTTGCGGAGACTTTTATCTTTGCTATGTTGTTAACCAGCGGCTATTTGCTTCTATCAAACGCCATTTTTCTGTCTTGGCAGGGGTTTGTCGTTAACTATCTCTTCTATTTCTTTATGAATGTGAACAGTCACAATAATGTTGAAACCGTTTCGCCAAACCTCCGGAAGCGATTGGGTTGGTTTGCCTCCAATACAATTACAACTCATGCTCTGCATCATGCCCGTTCCGATGCGAATTTTGGCTTATTGCTGCCTTTACTGGATCAACTCTTTAGGACTAGAAGCTTAGATAGGGAACAAGTCTACCAGGCTGTCATTCAAGGACGATCGCTAAAAACGTTAAGCCAACGTCTAAGGAGTACAGATTAAATAAACTCAACCATTTTGTTTCTGGAGAAGCGATACCGTCGTTCGCCTTGATGAAAGACGGTATCGCTTCTGAATTACCGCGTTTACCTATAGATTGTGAACAAGGGGGGGGTGAAACCCCTGCACCCCGTTCAGAAATCAAAAAGGATTGCTGTAGAAAGAGCGATAATAAGTGGCACCGCGGTAGGTCAGTTTACAATGCTCTTCTCTTCTCATCGCTTGAGAAGTAGACGAAATCCGTGAGTAATGAATGCCACGATAGGTGAATTTAGGACTCTTCCCTTGTGACAGGGAATTAGAAGGTGAAATGGAATAATTGATGCCACGATAAACAAGTTGCATAATGTGCCTCCAGAATTTCGTTTTGGGGTGTAATGCTTCATTTATATGTTTTCCAAACTGGATAGTCGATACAGAAAAGTTAGGAACTTGTACGATTTTGGATTTGCGGTTATAAATTACGTAATACCAATTTGGGATTTTAGATTTCACCTAAAATCAACGAAAATATAAACAGGATGATCAGTATGTTGGCTTTAAACCGAAGCAAACGCAGAATAATCTGATTCGTCTAACGAATAACTCATAAATAAGCACGATCACTACAAATGCACTTAAACTGAGAAAGATGAATTTTGGCACCACTCCTATACGCCATTCTGCAATTAGGGAGCCAATGATTAGAATAATTGGTTGATGCAGGATGTAGAACGGTAACGTTGCTTTGCTCATAAACTGTAATGTGGCATGGCTAAAGCTTAGGAATTCCCTACCCAGACTCAAGAATACAATCATCCAGCACCAAGAATTGAATGATCGCAGCAGCATAACGAGTGTATAACCAACGGAAGCGTAGGTCAGATCGGCTCCGAACAGTAGATGGCGGAGGGGTTCTAGCAAGATAGGCGTTGTGACTCCGGCGATCGCCAATGCCGGAATGAAGTGTTGATGGACTGCCTCTTCAATGCGCCGATCCACCACAATCAGGTAGCCGCAAAGAAAAAATATCAAATAAGTGAAAAAATTCCAACCTCCTGCTGCTCGAACTCCGAATGTTGCTGGATCAAGTCCACTTTCCAGAATAGCGATGGGCAACCCCAGCAGGAATATAGCTCCTGGTTTTGCCAGGACGATCGCCAATGGTTCAATGAGCCATTGCCCCTTACCTCGCTTGAAGATCAGAAATAGGGGAAGCAACAACAGTGAAAACAGAAACAACACCAGCAGATACCAGAGATGAATTCCCATCCAGGCGAAATTTCCACCAAATAGATACCAACCCTGAAAATAGTAGGGGATGAACTCCCAGAAGGAACCGGAAAACTGCCCTCCACTCCACGGGGCAACGCCATGCTGGGGATTGCTCAACCGCTCTAGATAGACCTGGGGAGGAGACAAGACGAAGATGCCGAATAGTAAGGGAATCAGCAACCGCAGACAACGTTCTCGCAGGAATTGTCCTGCTGTACGAAACTGGAGCGCAAAGTAGAGGCTGGCTCCAGATAACAGAAAAAATAACGGCATGATCCATTGCAGCAAAATCTGTACGAGTACAGTAGAAATCGCATCCAGTTCATTATTTTTGACATGCCAAGGGTCAAAATCAAAAAAGCGTAGGCAATGAAAGATAAAAACTGCCAGGGTTGCTAAAACCTTGAGCCAATCAAAGTCATATCGTCTTGGAAATTTACTCATACTAAGCAGTTGCAATCATTAATCCCCAAATCCAGCCAAAGCGTACTCTTTGAGCACGAATGGTTGCGTCCGGTTGTATTGTTAGCCCACCTTAGTTTCAGTCATGTTGATGCTTAACCAGGTGTGTTAGTTAGTAGCAGCGATTGTCTCACAGAGTTGTTGCGATCGCCATTCCTAAAACCCCGCCGACAATCAGCGAGAATATAACCAAGCCTATCATTAAGAGATAAGTTTGACGTTGGGAGCGTTGCTGTGTTGCAAGTAAATCCTGATTTTTGGTTTCAGAAGCTGCCAATGCCTGTTCTAGCTTTTCTTGATCACGCTTCTGACTTGCAACTAAAAAGCGATAATCATCAATGCTCAACGTTTTGTCTTTCGCCCAAGCTTGAATATGACCGAGTGCTTCACCATGCAGAAGTTGCAAATCATCCTGATAGTTAGATGCTATCCATGCATTTAAATGTGCTGTATAAGGACGAATTGATTGAAGTTTTTTTCTATCCAATCTAAATTGAATACTCGTTCATAGATGCGGTTGAATACACGAAGTTGCCCCTGGTCTTTGACTATCAACCTGATAGAAGCAATTCAATCTGTTCGGGGGAGTCATCTACCGGAATGCTGCCCTCTTGCAAGATCTTTCGATATAAACCCAGTAATCGACTTGCCCGTTGCTCGTTCGCTAAGAGGCGATCGCGAATTGTTTTTAAATGCGGAGGTTCGTCTTGAGCTACCCAATTATCAAGCATATGAGACTCAACAATAGTAGCGACCTGATCCGCAATCTCCCCGTGTTGCGTCAACATCTCCCGTACCAACTTTTGCAGAAACGGAGACTGAGCCTCAAGCCTTTTCTCCCCATCTCCCCCTTGCGTCATGTGGCGCAGCCTGCCCCCCGGTTTCTCATCCCCCCGTTGTGCCACTAACTGACACAACTTTTGTGTGAGAAATGGTTGTCCTCCCGTCCAGAAGAGAATCTCCTTGAGTACCGCTTCGGGATTGTCTACCTTGCCCACTAAACCTTGTTCTAGCGATCGCATCTCATCCAGTTGAAAACCATTCAACTGAATTGCACGACCGATGTTAAACGGAGTGCGGGTTTTGTCGGCAATTAAATCAGAGGGTGATGCGACTCCTAGCAGTGCAAAAGTAAGCCGCTGATGTTCGTAGCACGATCGGATCAACGCAAAAAAGTCGTCAGTATCAAACGGAAGCCCCAATGTACTGTCAATTTCATCAAAGAAAATGACGATCGGTTGAGCGATCGCAGATAGTAATACATCCTGGAGTAGCTCACCAAGCCGTGTGACGGGCGATAAATCTTGCCGCTCTGCCAACCAGTGACGAATGTTGATCTGGTTAGACAGTCCCAAACCCCTTACTAACCGCATCATAATGTCGGCATACCACTGGTCTACGGTGATCTCTCGGTTCCCAATTCCCGACAAATCTACAGTGACACAAGTGATGCCATCTCCTTGAAGCCGTCTTGCCACCTGTACCCGCAAGCTTGACTTACCCATTTGGCGGCAATTCAATACATAACAAAACTCCCCTGCCTTCAGTGTGGTGTAGAGTTCTTCATCTGCCTGCCGAACCACATAGCTAGGTGCGCCTGCTGGTAAACGCCCCCCAACTTGATATTCATAGGACGCGGTGAGTTTCTGCATAAAAATTCTGTTATGGACTTAGGAGGGGAGATTTTGGATTTTGGATTTTGGATTTTGGATTTTGGATTGGGTAGGATGTGGGTTGCTTAATCTAGCTGGTTTTAGCGATCGTTCTGATTAGTTTCTCCAGAACAACTACCTTGAGTATGCCAAAAATCCAAAATCCAAAATCACAAATCTAAAATCGATTGTTCTTTGTATAAGTGATTCATCAACAAAGGTCGATACAGAAAAGTTAAGAATTTTACGAAGAGAAACCTAACACTAACTTAAACAGTGAACACGACAGATAAAGGACTGGAACCATCGGTGCCTTGAGCTTGTACAATCCAAAATCGCAAATTCAAAACCCAGAATGGTATAAATTTTTGGTTTCAGTGCCGCAACTTAGCACAATCTTTTTTTTCGGCATGGTATTTAACCCAACCATACTGAAAAGCGATCGCGAACCTCGCTAAAATACTGCCCCCAACGCTCGATATTGCCCATCATTCAGGCAACCATGAAGAAAAGTAGATAGGTAGGGTGGATGATTGATGGATTAGGAGATCGCTCTTTTCAACACTATCTTCGGAATAAATCCTCGTAATGCCTCTCGCTGACTGTCATCACCCGCTGCTGCATTCCACATCAATCGCACATCTGCCAACGTTTCGGGAGTCAGCCATCGCTCAATCTCTCGAGCGCGGTTAACAGGATCACCCACCTCTTCTAAATCTTGTATAAGAGACATAGGTGATCCTTGCCCTACGATGACCTCGTTCTGCACCAGACTTTCCCGTTCTGCCTGCCGTCGCTCCATGATAGCACTCAACATTCTCCATCGTTCTTCATGCAGGCGATAAACTCGATGTTTCTCCTTGCCTGAACCGCTCCACCGAAACGCGATTTTGACTCCCATTTGGCTTAAAAGCTGGTGAACGATTTGAACATCGGACATCATCGGTTTACCATTCTCTTGGCATCCTTTGGGGATGGTAAAGTTCAAGATTTTCTTGATATAGACTGCATTCTCTCTAGCTATGAAGGCGATCGCTTCCAAGTCTGCTGCCACCCATTCCCGCTCCCCATCAAAATACTGATCTAACGCCAACCGATGACGCAGTTCTCGCCGCAACGCCATGCCTGAAATATCCCACGGACAAAGCCCCTGATTCCATGCCATTTGTCGTTCCAAAGCTTTGACCGATCGATCGACCGCGACCGTTGAAAAAAGTTGCGCTTCTAAGTTCAAAATCTCTCCCCGCTGTCGTCCCTCTCGGTCTTCTAAGACTTGCTCAATTGTTAGGCTTTCCGGTGGAATGCAGTAAAACTGACAGAGATAAAAACGGGCGATCGCCTTTGCTTCTGCTGGGCTATGGGCTTCTTTTTGTTCTAACTCTAAAAACTGCACTGCGGTCAAAATAGGAGCTGCGACCAGTAATGCTGCATCTCTATGATTAATCTCCTGCCTCACCTGTTTAAGCGTCGCCAGAATCGCTTGATCACTCGGTGCGCTCCAAACAGTGACTCGCTTTCCTTCATATCGGAGTCTAACTAATAAAGCCGTGCGAAGTCGGCTCATGGACTGGTTCTGAGCTGCACTCATCGTTGCCCACAGGTTAACATTCGGATCGCAACGCCAGTCATAATTGGCGATCGCTCCCCAAGTATCCGCCCGCAAACTAGAGCGAATAAGCTGAGCGGTGGCGATCGTTTGTTCGAGTAAATCTTGCTTCATCTGAATGGAATTCGTGGCTCGACTCACCGGGGAATAGTTTGAGCCAAATTCTGCACACCACACCACACGCGGCACAGGTTCCCGCACCCGATCCAACGCCTGCGCCATATCCGCATCAGTGGCACTACAGCCGTTAAACACGCCGTACACTTCAGAGATTACTCCTTGTGCCTCAATGCTGACCCCCGTTGCCATCGAAGGTGACGCAATCACCACATCATATTCTCCCCGAGCTAACACCGCATCTGGCGTAGTGATAAATTCTCGTTCTGCTTCGCAACTACTGGTTTCGGAATTGATCACTAAGACTCGCAGATGAGAATACTGCTTTTGGATTTGAGCTGCGATTAATTTGCTTGCTTTTTTCGTGTCGGTGACTACGAAGGCAACCTTCCCCAATGACAACTTGCCGACCGCAAGTAAGAGCTTTCCCACAATCACCGATCGCGTCGGGCACTCAATGAATTCCACCGGGTACCCAGCAACTTGGTAGTCATTTTGAATTAGAAATACTGGAGCCTTTGCACTAGATTCACGCTCTCCTCGCAAATCTTGCAAATAGCGCAACGACGCATTATCCAAATCGGCATCCGCAACAATCACTCGGCGAGCGGAACGAACTAAGTCCTGAAACCTTGCTAGTAATGCAGGTCGTTTACCGTCTTTAGCGCAAGTGCTGGAGGTCAATAAGTGGCGCAATACCTGTACCAATTCATCGACGACCAAATCACAACCTCGGAACTGTTCTGGATCGATCGCCAGCAGTGAATCGACACAAAATCCAATCCGCAGCGTGTATCCTGCCCCAGTGATAAACCGTCCATTAGTTTTGTCTAAGTCCCCTCGATAATCCAAGCGAAGGCGATCGCACAGGTTGCGCATCAGTGCCACCCGATGTCCTGCACTCAAAACGTTTTCAGTAGAAGCGATCGCCTGGGCAATAAACTTGGTTTTGCCCGTGCCCTTACCCGAAGCGATCACCAGAATGACATCTTCAGGTAAGTTCTGAAGATTCAGCATGGAGAGATCATGAGTGGTCACTCGCAAGTCAACCGGGTAGGTCAGTCGATTGGCGAGGTTTTGCCAAATCACCCAATGCTCTAAAGGTAAAGCGGCAGATCTGGCCTGTTGCCAGGCGATCGCGCCCTGGTTGACGATCAGATCATCGACTCCTTTGCCTTGTTGCCCCTCCCAGAATGTAATCAAGGTGGGTTGCTGCGTGGCAGCTTGGAGCAACCTGGAAAAGCGCTGAGTAGCGATGTTGACTCTCCGGCGCGTCGTTTCAGTTGCATCTTGGTCAAATGCCAGGATATTAACTCGTCCGGGAGTAGCGAACCGGGCAACGTCAGGAGCAAGGTAAGGGGTAACAGGATTGCCCAAGGCATCCTTTGCCAGATAGCCGCCATTGACCCCGTAGAGGGCGATCGCCACCTCTCCTTGACTAAGTAGACAAAGTGCCTTCTTGCCCCCCTCCGTCCAAATAATGGGGATCTCAGGATGATTTGCGATCCATTGCCAGAAGGGAGCCATCTTAATGCGTCGTTTGCGGGAGGCGCGGGTGGAAATGAACGTAGGATCAGTGATGCCATAGCGACGGGCAATTCTGCGGCGAAGGGCAATCGGAACGGCAGGTAGGTAGATTGCCGATCGTTGAGAATCGCTGCTGGATAAGACTTTGCCGATAGGGGTTTCATATTTCTGGTAGACCACCAGCTCCGGGTGAGCTTTGACCAAGCTCCAGAACTCAACCGGGGCAATGGCAGATCTGTTTAAGGCTTGCTTAAAACTCTTTTTAGTCTTGTCTTTGTCGATGCGGGGCTGGCTCAGCTTGCCTTGCCAGACTAAGCCGTTTTCATGGGTCAGCAGAGCCGCGTATTGAGCAGCTCTAGCTTGCTGTCCGAAGCGGATGGGCTGCCAGTTAAAGGCTTCGTCGATCGGGTATCGGGCTTCACCACCAGCGGTCATTTCGGTATCGCTGACGATGTGGATAGCTTGAGCGAAAAGAGTGGGGGCGATCGCGCTGCCTATTATAAATTCCTGCTCGGTTCGTTGCCGAAAGACTTCGAGTGAGTCGCAATTGTCTCTTCCTAAATGATCGGAGCCTGTTTGAGGTGTTGGGAAAATGGTCGAAATCACAGGGCTGCCTCAGACTGGAAAACTTGAGCAAGGGAATATTGCCAGATTTCGTTAAACCCAGTTAGGTAGAGGATTAGTCTTATTAGACTAATTAGGCTTGTCTCACCAAGCTAGAAGCCTTGATAGCTAAGAATCTTGAAAAGTTGAGGTGTAGGCATACGGAGAAAATAGTGACCTCATACGGATACTTTAGTGATAGATTACGGAGCAGTTTGTCTTAGCCCAAAACCTCCGTCAGATACAAGATTTAAGCCAATTTTGAGCCTTATTTTGAATGAGACAAAAAATTAATCAAGCTTAAAACCCGTTAGCCCGGCTCACTTGTCTCTTCATAAAAAATCTAAAAGGCTTAAGGAATAAGGCATTGAGCGATCGCCCATTTTTGTATTGCCCAGTTTTCTCCTACCCCAGTAGTGATACGATACGGAAAGAGTTGTCTCACCTTAAAGGTGTGCAAAAAGCTCTATCTAAATTTATAAAAATTGCCTGTAACCTATTCTGGAAGCAGACTCTTTGATCTTTTTAGTTTTTATGAGGTGATGGGATACGGAAAAGTTGTCTCAGCCCCTCATCTCGATATAGATTTACGAGCCTTGAAAAGTAGTGTCTTGATACGGAGAAGCTTGTCTTACTCAAAAGGTTGATTTTGAATTCCCTCGTTTAACTTTAAGGTGATGGGATACGGAAAAAGTTGTCTCATCTAAAGCTCCCCAATGCTTGATGCAGTAAACGATTAAGGGCGTTGCTGAATCGAAGTATGAACTGACTAAATTGACCGTTCTCTCGCCCCCTAAATCCCCCAATTTGGGGGACTTTGAAGAATTTGGAAGTCTCCCAATTGGGGGGGTAGGGGGCTTTCATACTTGCATTTAGCAACGCCCGATTAAGGACAAATGCTGAATAGCTAATATGAATCAACTGAGCTAAAAGATCTAATGATTGACTGGTCTTAAGTGATAGCATACGGAGCAATTTGTCTTAAAAACAAAACGCAATTTTTCCTCCAAGCATCAACAGTCTTAGCTCCGCATCAAGAGAGTGATCCGATACGGATAAGCATGTCTTAGCTTGCAAAACGCTGAAACCCTTGCAGAGTCAGTATTCTTATAAAATTCTATTGGAACATGAGACAAGCTCTTGATTCAGTCTGTCTTAGGGAGCAAAATCTTAGAGAGCAAAATCTTAGAGAGCAAAATCACAAGTGCAACATTTTTCTGAGCTTGACATCTAATTCAGGTGTAACTGCGCGATCGCCCCGCTCCAGCTTACCGATGTAGTCTGCGCTCAAATCCAAAAAGCCCCCCAGTTCCTTCCGGCTCCACCGCCGACTTTCCCGCCCACGCCGGATCTCTTCACCTGTCAATTCCAGTTGGGGAAGCGCTTCTACTGGTTTTAGCCTTTTGGGCTCCTTAATGCGTGCCAGCAACCCAGGAATTGGATCCGGTGGCTTAATAGTCAGCTTAGCTTGAAGGAGTCGATCGATAACTTTGATTTTTCTCCAGTCATCTGGCTTTGACGCGTTGCTATCAGGGCGTAGCCATTCAGGATAAGTTTCTGGATCAAACTCAATTTGCCAACCTAAACCAGCCAATAATTGAAGAGCTTTACTCCAACGGTTTTTTAAGTCTCGCGCTTTATGCTTATCCTGTAGCGCCCGATCGATTTCCGTTCTAGGCAATACTTCTTCTAACAAGCCTATGACTCGATAGTCATAGGGATTTTGGTTCCTAACTCGGACTCTAGAGTCTAACGTAAGCTGAATCGCTAACCGCAACGCCAGCTCATTATGGTACGGGTCAATCTTTAAAATGTCTTTGGCAAGATATCCAAATTGATGGAGTGCTTCTTTGGCTTTACTTCCTGCTCGGTTCAAAAAATGTTTAGTCCAAAGCCCTGGACTAACAGTAATGTAGACTTCTTCAGGCTTTTCGATTTTCCCGCTCACCCAATCAATTTGCCCGTGTAGATCAATGAGTACGTCCCATAGCCGACCAATAGGGGTACTGGCATCAACCTTCTTCCGTCCTGCACCCTCAATCCAGACCGATCGAACGAGCAGACAGGATAAAGCATAGGAAGTACTTGCCACCGCATTACGCTTGTCTGGAAGGCTAGTATTATGGTTTTTGTCCCATCCCATCAATTGAATAATATCAGTGGCTTGTAGGGTAAAAGTACTTTTCCACGGTTCGTCTTCTTCCATGGTTCGAGCCGCGAAAATAAGCTGAAGTTTGACGGTATCAAAGCCGAACTTGTTAATAATTTGTTCTGCTGCTTCCCACGGTAACATTTCAATATCACCAGGATTCGTAATATAATGCTCAATATAATTATTAGGGTTACTCTTACTTCTATGCTGAAAGACAGCCGCCTGATCATTAGTATCTTGCCGCCATAGGTCGGGACGGAGCTGGGCACGGATGCTGCTGGCGATCGGGATTGAAGTGGGCAGCAATGTAATGGGGGCAAGTGCGAGGCTAGTTTCCTTTCGGGAAGGCGGTTTACGATTTAGCCCCAAGAGTTTTTCGATTTCCTGAAGGGAGCAAACGGGCAGGTTGAAACCCGTAATAATTTTTTTGCTAATGTCGTGACAGTAAATTTGTCCTAAGAAGCTAATTTTCTCTTGAACAACTGGTGAATCTGGCTTTAGTAAATATCTTCTAACTGCTTGCAATTTTTGCACGTCGTCTAGAGCGTTAAATTGCTCTATCCCTGTTTCAGCCGCTAAAGTTTCGATCGCCCAAATCACCAGATTAGTCCCAATCGATCGGGCATATTCTTCCCAGAAGCTGGCATGGGCAAAAAAGTCAGATAAAGAACTTCTCAGATAGGCTTTGATTTTTTCGTCATCAAATGCCAGCTCTAAAGTTTGGGAGTTCTTCTGAGCATAGGTGATGAGTTTGAAATGGGGCAGTGTTGTATCGATTGCTTGAACACCGCTTTCCTCAATGGCGACTTCAACTTTGTGCTGGTAGATTTTTACCAAATGTTGAAATAAATAAGAGGTAACCAATCCAGGTAGGGATGAGTTATCGCGCAGCATCGCCATGAGGCTAGCAAGATAATCAGCAGTCAAAAACTTCCCGAATCAGCTTTGCCCATTGAATTTGTCCATTGGAAACGTGGGCAGATGACTCTTTGTTCTGAGTTGATGTAACTGTTTCTATGAGTGAAGAATTTTCTTGTCCTAGTTTATCTAGTTGTAGGGCAATATAACGCTGGCTTTGTCCGCCTTCGGCATTGGGATCAAAGTCATAAATCGGATCTTCAGTTACCTTTCGTCGTTTTGCCATAACTTAGGGTAGAAACCTGGCTTAAAGATTATCATTGAACTTCTCGAAAAAGACTCTTCTTCTAAATGTTTTTGACTTAAGAAAATTAGTAAGCATCAATTCTCTTGATGAGTGACTTGAGCCATCGGCGTTGTTTCGGTTTAGAAGTCCTTGCCTGTTTGCGTTTTAAGGATTGCTTCAGCTCACTGACTAGCTTCCCAACCGTAAATCTTGCCCATTGATCTGCGGATGGATTGCCTTGTGTTTGGCACAGCCGTTGATACTCAGCCCTTTGCCTTAACATTTCTACCACAGAGTACAATACTTGATTAAGCCAGCGCCCTTTAGCCATCAAGGATGACCTCATGCAAAAGATCGAATTTACGATTGAAAAAGAACTTCAGCATCAGGGCATCTGTGACGCTTCAGGAGCGATCGCCTTAGGAGACAATCACTTCATTGTTGCCAACGATGAAAGCAACCTGCTGAGGATTTA
Source organism: Leptolyngbyaceae cyanobacterium CSU_1_3 (assembly GCA_012034655.1). Taxonomy (GTDB): domain Bacteria; phylum Cyanobacteriota; class Cyanobacteriia; order Leptolyngbyales; family Leptolyngbyaceae; genus JAAUOZ01. The sequence continues at coordinate 36,047 of JAAUOZ010000037.1, forward strand.
CGCGGCTGACCACTCAGGTAGCGCGATCGCCACAGTCGATATTCATTCTTACTTTGACAACAACCCGAGCGCCAAAGAAGTTGACCTAGAAGCCGCTGCCCAAATTGGCGATATGATTTACTGGATCACTTCCCACGGCAGGAATAAGAAAGGCAAGTTCAAGCCCGAACGCCACCAGTTTTTTGCCAACAAACGTCAATCTTCAGAGAGTTGGCAATTTGAACAAATCGGGCGCTCTTATACCCAGCTTGTTTTAGGCGATATGCTCAACGATTCTAGGCTTGATCGCTATCGCCTTAAAGATGCCGAACAACTGCCGCCTAAGAGTGTCGGCGGACTCAATATTGAAGGGTTATCCGTTACGCCTTCTGGAGAATTATTGATTGGTTTTCGCAGCCCCATTGTGGAGGGCAAAGCGCTGCTGGTGCCGCTCAATAATCCCAGAGAATTGCTTGAAGGGGCGCAGGCGATATTGGGCAATCCGATCGAGTTGGACTTGGGAGGGCTGGGGATTCGGAGTGTGGAGTATTGGGAAGCTCAGAAACAATATATTATTGTGGCAGGAGCAGTGGATGGGGGCGATCGCTTTGCGCTTTACCAATGGTCTGGTTTAGATGAATTGCCTCAGCAGATAGAAGGAACAAGATTTCCTTCAGACTTTCGTCCAGAAGCCGTTCTGTTTTACCCTCAGCGCCCCAACTATTTTCAGCTTCTGAGTGATGATGGCTCTCTCGTTCGGGTGGATGATTTACCTTGCAAAGACATAGAAGACGAAGAACATTGCCAGAAGTTTTTTAGAAGCTTATGGGCGAGGGCGCATAACGTCGTGCAGCAGTGACTCCCTGTGACTCGTGAGTCACTACTGTGAACTTTGAACAGTAAACAAACCAAAGTGAACCATGATGCAATAACGCCTTTCAAAAAGCTAATTGGATTTTTTCACTTTAGCAATCCAGCCCTTGTAGCGATCGAGAATCTCAGAGTAAGGCATAGAACTTTCTGTGATTAACTCAAACAGAGACGGCGAAAAATCGATCGGGGGAAAAAATTGATGGAGCATCTTCGACCAACCGTGATCGAATCACAAAACTCGATAA
>JAAUOZ010000038.1 GCA_012034655.1 Leptolyngbyaceae cyanobacterium CSU_1_3
TGTCAGGGCATAAAATTAAAGATTTTGGACGGGGTGCAGGGGTGGAACCCCTGGCTGGGGCGCAGCCCCCACACCCCTTCTAAACCAAAATCTATAGGCTGACGCAGTATAGCAAGATCTGCCTAATGGATAGCCTTTTGGGAGAGGGCTAGAGTGAGGGCGAATCTGACGGTTCATCCCTCTATTCTGCAACGCCGACCTCTAAATAAAGGGAACTTTTTCTGCCTGTTTGCCCGTCAGCCTTTGCCAGCGATCGATGGAGCGCTGCATTTGGCTTGGGTCAGCGTCGCCAGCAAAACAGATTCGCTTCATTCGCTCACAAGCTGCCAAAAGTTCTCCATAACCAAGAGTAGTGCCGATGACAAAGCTTCCTGGTTTGGTATAGAGGCTGAGTAGGTAGACGATCGCGCTCTCAATTCCCTCGACGCTGGTCGGTTTCTGAGGCTGCGACAAGGGCAGATGGGAAAAGACTGCCAGGTAGATTCCTTCTAAAAAGAACTCAAATCGAAAGGGCATTTGATGCTGCCGACAAAAATTATGTAAGCTTCCCTCTCGGCAGATCACCGCTACCACTCTTGCTTCGTCTACCAAATAGTCATGATGCCAATGGGCAGATGGAACCGCGATCGCCAAAGCAGCATCTGAAGGCAGCCGATCAACAAATTCGTCGCTGCTAGTCTGACCACAATAGAGCAGATGGCGATCGAGCAACCATTCATCTCCCGGTTGTATCTCTGCCACAGAGGGGACTCCCGGAGGCGTGGCAGTCTGGGATCTAAGAACGGTTTTTGGGGTCAGAGTTTTGGCGGCTTTCTCAGCAACCGTTCCTTGCAGGGCAGCAAGTTGAATTTCCTCCTGCTTACGTCTTGCGACTTCGGCTAACTTAGCTTGCCTGTCTAGCTCTGCGGTCTGTTGAGCGGCTTTGGCAGCTTGAGCAGCTTGCTCGGCTTGCTCGGCTTGTTTGCGTTCTTCGCTTCCAGCTCGCGCAACTTTAAGCAAAGCCGTGGTGCTTTTGGCGATCGGGGTTCCTTTGATCTGCTCTTTGACCGCAGGCGCAATATCTCTAGCGATCTGTTTGCCTAGCTGGAAAGTACGATCGGTATATCCCGCCTGCTTGGCTAGTTCTAGGGTTGTTTTAGGAGGGGGTGAAATCATTTCGCCACCCTGCTGGCTATACTGATTGTCGCCAGGCTTGGCGCGCAGACCCATCTGGTCAAGGATGCGATCGCGCTCTAGCCAGAGTTCGGCACGTTCGAGGGTGCTGAGTTCCGTGCGGATCAGGTTTTCGTCAATTTCGGCCAGGCGAGCCTGATCGGCATCGCAGGTGATCACGCAGCACTCGATATCCTTCAAGCCTAGAAGCTTGCAGGCAGTCAAGCGGTGAAGCCCGGCGATCAGATTATAGTTTTGGTCGAGGGTAATGGGGTTGAGCAATCCATTGGTTTAATGGACTCCATCAGCTCATAGATTCGCTCTTCCCGCAGGGGCCGCCGGCTGGAACCGATCGTAATCATATCGATCTCAATTAAAGACATTGCTTCTATTTGACAACCTCTCAGAGCAGAATTTCTCTAAAGTTATTGAGCTAAATTATTGAGCTAAACTATCGAGCTAACATCAAGCCAGAACTGGCTTTCAGGAGCGAGCCTCTCCCCTCAGAAACACTGACTTTGCATTGCACCCTACCTTAACAGTAGCCTAAGCTACCTAAATTCACTGAGGCTTGTAACTTTTTCTTACAATTTCTAGCAGTGCGTCCCCTTGTAAGCTATCTCTCTATGTGCCAGTTGTGCATGAGCGAAAACGCCTAAGTTCAACCACATTAGCGCTGATGAGACGATCGATCAGGCAGGCAATGGGACAGTTGCGAAACAGGGAGGGCAATGACAATAGAAGCCAACGATCTGCCATGGCTGCGTCCTGTCCGTAGGGTTCGCAGAGAATGAAAATTTCTGACTTCACAATTGAGTATTTCTAGCGTAGTGTGTTAACGTATCAGGTAAATTACTGAGCCTGCTTACAAGTAGAGACCTACGAGTAAAGACCTCAGCAGCTTAAATCAAGCTCTAGTAACGCTTGATTTTCCAAGAATTCCTCACAAAGAGGAGTTCCTCACAAAAGTTTTCCCACCTTGGCTTCTCGATAACCTGGTTTCACAGATCGTTTTTTCATTCAGTTGAATTTTCATCTAGCTGGGTCTTCATTTGCAGCCTACGATCGTGCTCCAGAATTATGCCCAGTTTTAGCTCCGCAAGCCCTGTGTTCCCGTAGTGCACCCGGATTACACCCGGATTACATTTAGAGCGCTAAAGTTGAAACATTTCAGATAGCAAGATAGATTTTGGGCGTTTTCTTGGATGAAGCGATCGCCCGCGAAGGTCATTCAGCAATGTTTTTTTGAGTTTATTTCTTCAATTCATCCAGCCATCTTCTTAAAAATCCAGAGGGGTTTTCTATGTTCTCCCTTTCTTCTTTCCTATCCAATATTTTTGGAGGAACTAGTGTCTCGATCAATCCCCTCACTATTGGCACTAGCGTCAATTTGGGCGACGGTCAACTCAAGGTAGATGTTAAACCGTTTGGGTTTTCTAGCTCTTTTGTAACCGTTGGCGGCACTCAGATCGCTGGCACAAACATCTCGTTTCCAGGGGGCGGTGTCTTTTCTGGCGCTGGTGGCACTCAGGTTCAGTTTCCGGGGGGTGGCGTTGTAGTTGACCCCATCTGGGGCACAAACGTTACGGTGAATGGGCAACAGGTTTACTCAGGGCCAGGTTTTTCCAACATTTCCAGCTATGCCAGTTACTCCTTTCCGGGGGGTGGGGTGTCGGTCAGTCCGTTTGGGGAAACCGCCGTTCAGTTTCCCAATGGGCGAGTCAACCTTAACTCGCTGGGTGAGGGTACGGTTCAATTTCCCGGTGGAGAGGCGGTGATTGACCTGACAAAAGGAACGACCGTAACCCTAAACGGGCAGCAAATTGTCTCTTCGGCGGGGTTTAGCACGGGTGACTACACTTTCTCTGGGGGGCGGGTTTTGGTGAATCCTTTGGGAGAAACGGCGGTGCAGTTTCCCAATGGTCAGGTGTTTGTTAACCCGCAAGGCCAAGGGTTTGTGCAATTTCCGGGAGGAGCGATCGAGTTTGGAACTAGTCAGGGCACGAAGGTGAACTGGGGAATCTAAACGGGGCACGAGCGGATCTGGGCATCTTTTGCATCGGGATGGAGATGGTTATGAATAACCTCTAGGGGTCTGTCAAGAATTTTTTAAGGAGCTTTCAATCCCTTAAAAATAACCTCTCCCCCCGTCCCTATCCGTCCACTAACGTCTGACAGACTACTAATTTTTTATTGCAGGGGGATTGGTATGGTGCAGAATGAAGGGCAGCCTTTTGAGGAGCCGTTTGGTCAACGATCGCCGGGGTTGCGCCAGTTGCCGACGACCTTGTGGATTGTCTTGGCGGCCGTAGCTGGAGGTATGACGGTGTATGCGGTAACGCAGATGCGTTCAACTTCGGAGGCTGCTGCCTCTGCCCCAACCGTGGTGGCATCCATTCCAGCGACGCGATCGGTGGCAGCGTTGGGGCGGCTAGAACCTCAAGGAGAAGTGACCCGTTTGTCGGCTCCGGCTTCTCTGGAGGGCAATCGGGCGAGTCAGGTTTTGGTAAGAGAGGGAGAAGCAGTCGCCATTGGGCAAATAGTAGCCGTGCTCGATACCCACGATCGCAAGCTGGCTGCCCTAGAAAAAGCCAAGACCGATGCTCAGGCTGCGGCGGCTCGACTAGAGCGGGTGAAATCGACCCAAAATAGTGACGTGGCGGCTCAGAAGGCAGCCGTCGGACGGGCTGAGTCTGAAGAACGCGGCGTGATGGCTCAAGCAGAGACGATCGCGCGCCTAGAGGTTCAGCGAGAAGATGCGAGAACTCAGTACGATCGGTTTCTCAAACTCAGCCGAGATGGTGCTATTTCAGCGTCTAATCTAGATGAGAAACGCCTAGCGATGGCAACTTTGGAGGCGCAACTCAAGGAAGCTCAAGCGACCTTAGTTCGTCTGCAAGAATCAGCCGAGGCGCAGGTGCAAGAAGCCAACGCGAACCTAGACCGCACGCAGGCAGTCAACCCGACCGATGTGCAGGTGGCGGCGGCAGAGTTGGCGAGTGCCAATGCGGCGGTGACTCAAGCTCAGGCAGAGTTGGAGGTGACGTATATTCGATCGCCCATCAGTGCGACGGTGCTCAAGGTGCATGTGCGTCCGGGAGAGGTGATTGGTCAGAAGGGCATCGCCGAATTGGGCCAGACGGATCAGATGAATGTAGTCGCACAGGTGTACAAAACGGATATTAATAAAGTGCGAGTTGGGCAAGGGGCGATCGTGACGAGTGAGGCGTTTTCTGGAGAACTTCGAGGAACTGTTTCGCAGGTGGGTTTGCAGGTGAGTAGACAGGATATTTTTGACACCAATCCTTTAGCAAAAACAGATAACAACATTGTAGAAGTGAGAATTCGTCTTGACGCTGAGGAGAGCAAAAAAGTAGCAGGTCTGAGCAACTTACAGGTGCAAGCGGTGATTCAACTCTAGAATTTTTCTGCATCTACCAAGTTCAAAAAATGGCGTTGCTGATATGAGATGAGATGAGAGTTGTATGAATGAAACTTTTTTCCCATTCATACTGCTATTCAGCACCATCCAAAAAATAATCTGTTCGGATGACCCATCAACAGATTGATTCATCAATCAAAATCTAAAAAGTACGCTACAAACCATCTCACAAGTTAAATAAAGCAAGATATGTTTTTTGCTATTCCAGTTGCTTGGCTGCAACTGATTCAACAGAAAGTTCGTCTCATCGCAACCCTAGCCGGAATCTCATTTGTTGTTATTTTGCTATTTATGCAAATCGGATTTCGAGATGCACTATTTGACAGTGCTGTGCGGGTACATAATAGTTTAGAGGGTGATTTATTTTTGATTAGCCCTCAATATAATGCCCTGACCTCTCAACAAAATTTTCCTCAAGCAAGGCTTTATCAGACTCTTGGTTACAAAGGTGTAGACTCTGTAGTTCCTCTATATTTTCAATTTGGTAAGCTGAGAAACCCTGAGTCTGGTCAAAAATTTTCAATTTTTGTATTTGGTACTGATCCAGGACGAGTTACATTTCGCTCTCCTGAAATCAATCAGAATTTAGACAAAATTAAGTTGCCCGATCGTGCCCTTTTCGATCGCGATTCTCGTCTAGAATTTGGAACGATCGCTAAAGAATTTTCTCAAGGAAAAGGGGTAGAAATTGAACTTGCTCCCTTTAATTCAATTCTCACTGCTTATCGACTTAAGGTAGATGCATTATTCTCAATCGGGCCATCTTTTGGAGTAGATGGCAATGTGATTGTGAGTGATGATACGTTTTTTCGGATCTTTACAGAAAGAAAATCAGAAGAAATTGATATTGGCTTAATCAAGCTCGAACCAGGCAGCAATGCTGAACAGATTCAGACAGTTTTGAAAGCTAATTTACCAGACGATGTTAGAGTATTGACGCTCAAAGAATTTGTCGCATTTGAAAAAGAATACTGGGATATTAGAACCCCCTCTGGCTTCGCATTTAGAGCAATGGTTGTCATGGGATTTATTGTAGGAATCGGTGTGATCTATCAGATTCTCTACAGCAATATTTCTAGTTGTTTGGTTGAATATGCCACTTTGAAAGCAATGGGGCATACCAATCATTATTTATTTACGATCGTCTTTCAACAGGCCGTCTTTTTAGCAATTTTAGGCTTCATTCCTGGCTTGCTCATTTCTCTCAGCGTGTACGATTTGACTCGAAAATCTACTCAATTGCCAGTCTTTATGACCCTTGATCAGTTCGTGTTTGTTCTGACTTCGGTGGTGATTATGTGTGCTGTTTCGGGGATGATTGCGATCTGTAAACTGAGAGGAGCCGATCCCGCAGATATTTTTTAGCAATAACTCTACAAATTTCATGTTTGATCAACCCATAATTTCAATTAGCAACCTCAATCATTGTTTGGGGCAAAGGTCGCTGAGAAAACAAATTTTGTTTGATATTGATTTAACTATCAGATCTGGAGAAATTGTGATTATGACTGGGCCTTCTGGCTCTGGTAAAACAACGCTATTAACTTTAATTGGTGGGCTACGATCGGTTCAAAAAGGCAGCCTCAAATTTTTGGGCAAAGAATTCCGAGGGGCAAGTCAGCTACAAATGGTGCAGTTTCGCCGTCGGATTGGTTACATTTTTCAGGCACATAATTTGTTGACCTTTTTAACGGCTCGGCAAAATGTGCAAATGTCTCTTGAATATTACAAACATCTTTCTCCCAAAGATGCCCGCAGCAAATCAGAAGCGATGTTGAAAGCTGTGGGTCTCGGTCAACATCTGAATGCTTACCCTCATCAACTTTCTGGCGGCCAAAAACAACGAGTTGCGATCGCCCGCGCGCTGGTTGGCAACCCAAGACTGGTTTTGGCAGACGAACCGACTGCCTCCTTAGACAGCAAAACCGGCAGAGACGTAGTGCATCTCATGCAGCAACTTTCTAAAGAACAAGGCTGCTCGATTTTGCTCGTCACCCACGACAATCGGATTTTGGATATTGCCGATCGAACTCTTTATATGGAAGACGGCCGACTCAGAAGCCAAGTGTTGGCTTGAGGACAAAGTAAGTAGGAAAGCAGAATGATTGATCAAACGCATTTCGATTCCGCTCAATGTTCAAAATCTCCTCTAAAGGAGGGTTGAGCGCCGTCGAAACCCAACATCTAGATTGGCTTTCATTTCACCCTGCTACTGAGTAGGCAGGCATATTTATTCTCTAGTTTGTTGTTGAGTCAAGTGATAGTAACTGCCTTGCCGTTCCATGAGACGATCGTGGGTTCCTTGTTCAACGATCGTGCCGCGATCGAGCACCAAGATCCAATCAGCATAACGAATCGTAGACAGACGATGGGCGATGATCAAGGTGGTGCAAGTGGCGGAAATTTGGAGTAAGTTTTGCTGAAATCTGCGCTCTGAAGCTGCATCAAGTGCACTCGTTGCCTCGTCAAAAATTAGAATCTGAGGGTTGCTCAACAGCGCCCGCGCGATCGCAATTCGTTGTCGCTGCCCTCCTGAAAGTAATGCGCCGCGCTCGCCCACCTTGGTGTGATATCCCAAGGGTAACTCTTGAATAAAAGCATGGGCTTCGGCAAGCTTTGCACTCGCGATCGCAGCTTCTAAGCTCACATCCGATGCAAATAAAGTAATGTTTTCGAGAATGCTGCCAGAGAACAAAAAACAATCCTGGGGAACTACTCCTATCTGCGATCGTAGAGACTTCAAAGACACATGGCGAAGATCGTGATCGTCAATCAGAATGCGACCCTGTTGAGGATGGTAAAGTCCTTGCAGAAGATTGACTAAGGTGCTTTTGCCAGAGCCACTTTGACCGACGATTGCGATCGTTTCCCCAGGCTGAGCAGTAAAGGAAATATTTTGCAGCGTGTTAGGCTCTTCGTCCCCATAGCGAAAGGTGACATTCTCAAAAATAATTTCGCCCCGCAGTGAAGGCAACACGATCGCTGGCTTCTGAGGATTTTCTTCGGGCTGAGCACCAAACACATCATTGAGACGTTCGATGGCAATCACGACTTCTTGTAGTTCGTCCCACAGGCGAGTCAGGGCGACGATCGGGCTGAGAACATTACCGACCAGCATGTTAAATGCGACGAACTGACCTACCGTTAACTCGCCCCGCATCACGAGAGAAGCCCCATACCAGAGCAGCGCCGTACTGCCCACGGTATTGATCACACTACTTACGGCTTGGACTCGATTGGCTAACTTTTGCCCCCGAAATTGAGCATTCATGGTCTCTGTTAAACGGTCTTCCCAGCGCCAACGTAAGTCTCGTTCAGCCGCCGCTGTTTTGATGGTTTCAATGCCTGTCAACATTTCAACGAGCGAAGATGTTTCAGCAGATTCTCGATTAAAAATCTCACGAGAGATGTGGCGCATAAAAGGTGTGGCTACTAACACTAAAATCACCAGTGCTGGAATCAGCGCCACCACCAACAGCGTCAAGCTCCAGTTATAGTAGGCCATCAATCCTAGGTAGACGAAGACCATCAGCGCGTCTAACCAGGTGACGATCGCCTGGCGCGTCAGAAATAGCTGAACCTTCTGATTTTCTTGCACTCGCGTGATGATATCACCCACATGCCGCGACTCAAAAAACCTTAAGGGCAACAGCAACGTGTGGCTAATAAATCCACTAATCAGTGTTAAATCTAGTCGGTTAGAAAAATAATCTAGTAAATACTGACGAATAAAAACTAATCCAATATTCCACAAACTAAATAACAATAAACCAATTGTAAAAACGTTCAGCGCAACAAAGCTTTTTTGTACGATGACTCGATCGAGGATCAGTTGCGTGAACAGGGGCGTGATCAGACTAAATATCTGAATCAGCAGCGAAGCAAAAACAATTTGAGCAATCAGCGATCGATAGGGTAAAAACAGAGTCCAAAATCGATTGAGTGATGGCTTATTATCCTCGATCGTATTTAACTGAGTTGTTGGATCTAACAACAGCGCAAAACCAGTCCAGAAACGCTGAAATTCAGTCAGCGAGATCGTTTTTCGACCCAAAGCCGGATCAGCGATCGTCACCTTATTTCTGCGAGACTGGTAGACCACAACATAGTGATCTCCTTGCCAGTGGGCAATCCAAGGATTGGGCTGTTGCACTAGTTGCCCCAGACTGGCTCGCACAGGTCGCGCTTGAAATCCAATGCTCTCTGCCGTCGTTGCCAAACTTTTTAAGGAGGCTCCATTGCGTCCCACATTTGCCAAATTTCGCAACATATTCAGGCTAAGTCGCTTGCCCCAATATTTGCCAATCATGGCCAGACAAGTGACCCCACAGTCGGCTTGGCTTTGCTGTTGGATGAAAGGCTGTTGGGGCCATCTGGGGCGACGGGGGGTCGGGTGGGGAAGTTGGAGCGGTGGAGTGTCTTCGGCAGGCGGTGCGAGAGGAGCGGCGGCTGGTTTTCGCCCTGGTGGGCGGGTGGGTGAGTGGCTGAGAGCGGTTTCTGGAGAGGCAGGGAGGTGGTAAAGAATAAGATCGGTAGCGGCGATCGTATCCGTGGCAGTAACACTTGAACCGATGGCGATTAATTGTCCTTCAAGGGTGTAGAGTTCACCGTGACGCAGCCAATATTGCCCAGAGGGTAAAGTTTCGCCCGCCGCAATTCTGACTTCTTGCAGGTGAGAAAGCCGTGTTTGAAGTTCTAGACTGGTGAGCGAGCGCAGCGCAGTCTGCGTTTTGAAAAAGATCAACTGGTTGCGTTTCTGAGACTGTTGTTGCAAAAAACTTTGTAGGGATGGCAGCTTTTCTAGCCAGGGCTTGAGCGCGGTTTGGGAGATGAAAGCGACTTGCCCAGCAGTAGCAGCGATCGCCCGATCGCCCAGCCATGCCTCGCTCAACTCGTCTTCTGCGCCAAAGCTGTCACCCGCTTCTAAAACCGTTGCCGAGACATCTCTCTGTTGATCAACACTAAGGCACAACAGCCGAACTCGCCCAGTGCAAATGACATAAAAATTGCCCTCCTCCAGCACCTCCCCCAACCGAAAATCACGCCTCTCAAACGACTGGCAAAAAGCCTCTGCCTGGGCGCTCTCAATTTGGGCTAAAGATAAAAGCTTGGCAAAAGTCTGCCCATTTGGGCTGATATCAGCAAGCTTAGGCGTAGCCAGATGGCTCGATAAAACAGTCCGCGACGGGGAAGGTTGGCTTGGCATCTAAAACCCTGAGAAGCAGTAGAAGGGCAATGACAGATCTTGTTCATGTTATAAATCTCTACGGTCAAAATTTTTACAGGCTTTATTAAAGCTTGGTAAAAGTACGGAGATTGTTTTGATTGTGCAAGGGTGGTTTGAAGTTCCGGGTACTTAGAGAATTCCCAGTAAGAAAGGAGCCGAGGGAGTAGGCGAAATGGCTCGATCGATAGCCCATTCTTGCAACACTATCTCGTCATAAAACGCCGTCTTTGCCAAAACACATCTTTGCCAAAACACATCTTTGCCAAAACTATAGAGGGACTGAATCCTACATCTGTCTCAGTATTTTGCCGTATTAATTCACTATTTATAGAAAAATTTATACGTTTATTAAAATAGATTTATCGTGTATTTACGTAAGTACTGATAATCTAGTTGCAAGCAGTCAGCCTCTACCAAATAGCGAGTTTGTCTAATATCAAGCCCCCATGCAGGTGCATCCATTCAAAAGTCACTAGTAATTGATGTAACTGCAAATCCAAAACAGTCAAGCATCTAGAAATTTGTCGAACGAAAAATCACACAAACGAGGATTTTATGGGATTGAGACTTCAACTAACTCAGCGATGGCTTGTCCTGGTTGCGCCCCTAATCGCTGGCGTGTCGATCGCCCCTGCCCCCACTCTGGCAGCCGCGCTTTCCTCTTCTTGCCCTGGGCTGTCTGCCCCAGCGCTGCTTTCGACATTTGCCTCCTCCTGCGCCAAGGTGAATTTGAGCAACTTCAGCGTTGCCCCCGACCAAACGGGCACTCTGACCGACACCGACACCGAGACCACCTCCCAGGGAGGATTTGTCTTAGGGAAGGCAGATGCAACTGCAAGCTTTGATGCCAAAAAAAAGAAAGCAGAAAATCAGTCCTACGCTTGGGCAGGTGGCATTGGCTCCCAATATGAAGGTCTAGCCGAAAGCACAGCGGCAATTTTTGGCTACAACTTTGCCGTCAACAAAAAAGCCAATGACAAGTCAGACGATTTTTTCTCCTTCGACTTCTCCGCCCTGCTAGAACTAGTCACCAAAGTGACCAATCCTGCTAAGGAAGTGGCTGAAGCCAGTGGTGATGTCTCGTTTCTGCTGTATGCCAGCGACAAAAAACTAAAAAACCGTAACCTAGATGAGCTTGAAGAAAACGCCACGCTAATCGATGCTTTTGCCATCAACGGTAAACTGAGCACGATCGCCTCTCCTGCCTTTACACTGTCCAGCTTTGACCCAACGGGCTTCAATCCCATCTTCGACGAGAACACGGAAGCGATCGCTCCCTTTGGTCAAGCAGTCGGCATTACAGCCAAGGGCAAATATTCTAGAGAGTTTCATAAACTTACCTATCTAACCCTGGTCGAGGTCAAGCAAAACAGAGCATTTGTGAGAGCGCCCGAACCGATGACTGCGGTGGCGCTTTTCTGTGTGGCCGCCGCCCTTGGAGCCGGGAGGCTGAAGAGAGGGGTGAGGGGTGAAGAATGAGGAAATGAGGGAAACCAGATTGCTGCTTCTGTCTGAGATGGAGTCAATCTAGATTTTGTTTAACCCTCCTCTCTATCGTGCGTGATGTAGAGTTTGGTTCGTCTAACGCTCAGGATTATTTAAGTCCAGCGATCGCGGGTACATGGGATAGATTTCTCTGAACGGGGTAGATCTGTTTTTTGTGACCGCGATTTTTTTGGCTAAAAAACCTTAAAAGCTTAATGAGAAGTATTTGCAAAAGCTTAATTCTCGTGTATCTTAATGATTAGACGTTATTGAATATAATTATCAACAAACGAGTTACCTTTACCTCCAGGGTTCACCGTCTAGTGTTAAGGCTTCTATCGTTGATGTCATTGACTCCGACGAAAAATCAAACGTAGATCTACTCACAGGAAAAATTAGGAACTATACTTCAAGTAGCTGGGCACTCATGAATCATTCTCAATATCAGTCTGCGCTGGGGCAGGTTGTGCAAATCTCACGAAGCGATCGCTGGCAAGCCTCGCACCGCCTCCAAGAACTCTCTATTCCTTGTTATCAGACTGAAGATGGCTGTCTGCGAGTGGATGCTTCCAACCTGGTCGAAATTTTGCTAGTGCGGAGCGTCATTCAACAGCTAACGGTTCCCCGACAAAGTTTGGCAGATTGGCTCGATCGCTGTTGGTCAGTTTGATAAGGGGTTTGCATGAAAATAAAAGACCCGTGAATCGGGCTTCGGCTCTGCTCAACCTTCAACCGTCGAGGGTTGAGCGAAGTAAAAATCCGTCGGGTGGGGCATGATTACCTCGCAAATCCCTAAAATTCAGCCCAATTTGACCCAAGTTCAATACTCTCAATTCAACATTTGCAATTCATACGCTCTATCAACTGGGGAACCGAGTCATGGGGAAATCGAAGCAAAGCCGCTCTGAATTTAGTCTAGAGGGGCGATTTTTGGGATACATCGTCGAAGATGGCTACAAAATCAAGCAGATGCGCCTGACGACTGCCGAAGGGGAGTGTTTTATTAAACTGACCAAAGAGGCCAGGGCAAGTCTAGGCAAGGTGCTAGTTCCGGGCGATTGGGTGAAAGTTGAGGGTACGAAGAAGGTTGATCAAGACAGCGAAATTGTGAAGCTGAAAGCGTATTGGATTGGGACGATCGTCCCCACCCCAATGAGCAAGCCAGAAGTGCGCCCCAGCAAAGCAAAGCAAAGTATTCTCGTCTGCCAAAAATCGAGCTGCATGAAGCGCGGCGGCAAAGCGATCTGTCAGGCATTAGAGGAAACCTTGAGCGATCGCGGGTTAGAGGGTCAAGTTGCCGTCAAAGGCACTGGCTGCATGAAGAACTGCGGCAAAGGGCCCAACGTGATCATGCCTGGCAAGGGCAGATATTGCCAGATAGATGCCAAAGAAATTCCCGGACTCATCGACAAACATTTTCCAAAAGTGGAGCCGATGGCGATCGAAACAGCGATCGAAGACCTTCAAGAATTGCAGCCCATTGTGCTTTAGCGGATGTTTGAGCAGTATCGTTCTGGCATTCACCCGCCCCAGAAAGTACCCGCTACCTATAAATGCTGGTAGATGCATGGCACTGCTGTGCCCTTAACGGACGCGAATTCGATGGCGCTAAAAGTGCCATCGAATTCGCGTTAAAGAAAGAAGGCGATCGGGGCTGGGCTACTTTTGCTTGAGCGCCATTGTGTTGTGCTTTTGGGGCTGATATTCTGGCACGAGGGTTTTGAGGAGCGATCGCATTGCGATTCCGTCTTTCTGGTTGGCCGCCAAAAATAGACGATTGAGTAAGGGTTCGAGTTGGCTCCAGGGCATCATGGCTTCTCTGGCAGCGTAGATTTTGGGATGATCGGTCGCGATGACGTTATCTCCAGCAATCAAAAGCTCTTCGTAAAGCTTTTCGCCAGGGCGCAGCCCCGTTAGATGAATATCAATGTCTTCGCCAGGAACAAAGCCGCTCAGTTCGATCATCTGCACTGCCAAATCGTAGATCTTCACAGGTTCGCCCATTTCTAGCAAAACACCTCGCCCCCCTGACCCATTGCCCCCGCCTGAATCACCAACCGCGACGCTTCGGGGATTGACATAAAATATCGGGTGATGTCGGGATGGGTGAGGGTGATTGGCTTGCCATCGGCGATTTGTTTGCGGAAGCGGGGCACAACCGAACCGTTGCTCCCCAGCACATTGCCAAAGCGCACCATCACAAATCGTGTGTGAGTGTCGGGTTGGGCCGCGAGGGCTTGCAGAACCAATTCCGCCGATCGCTTGGTGGCTCCCATCACATTCGTGGGGCGGACTGCCTTATCCGTAGAAATCAGCACAAAGGTTTTAGCTCGACAGTGATTGGCCGCCCGTGCCGCCGTCAGCGTGCCGTAGACATTATTAATAATTCCCTGAGCAGAATTAGACTCCACCAGCGGCACATGTTTGTAGGCGGCTGCATGGTAGACCGTTTCCACTTGATATTGGGTCAACACTTCTTCGAGCCGCTCGGCATCGGTCGACAGACCCCAAACAGGCAGCCCGTGCGATGTGGGGATACTGTTCGGCGAGGTCGATGTCGATCGAATATAGGGCAAACTCGTTCAGTTCATAGAGCACCAGCATTCGCGGGTTGAGTTGGGCAATTTGGCGACAGAGTTCTGACCCGATCGAGCCGCCTGCCCCCGTCACCAACACTGATTGCCCAGTAATGTTGACTTGCAGCAGTTCAGGGTTAGGCAACACTTCTTCTCGCCCCAGCAGGTCAGCAATATCAACATTGCGAATCTGTCCGATCGGCACTTTGCCAGAGAGAATTTCAGCGATCGTCGGCACGGTTTTGACTTCGATCGCCAGCCCCAGCAGCGAATCAATAATGCGGCGTTTCTCTTGGGGCGATGCAGAGGGCAGCGCCAGCAAAATGGTCTTAACCCGATAGCGAGTCACCAGCGTGGGCAAAAAGTCAGACTTGTAAATTCGCACCCCATTGACCAATCGACCCTGCACCGCAGGCTTGTCATCTACAAAGGCCACCACGTCGTAGGTACGCTCTCGATCGAGAGACTGAGCAATCTGATATCCCGCCGCGCCCGCTCCATAAATAATGATTCGTTGAGGTGCAGACCAGCCGCTCTGGGCAGCTTTGGTACGAATAGCCGGAGTCTCAACACGATTGAGGAGGCGATTCATCAAAAATCGAATGCCCACCACAAGCACCCAGGTGATTAGAGCCGAAATGATCTGCACCGATCGAGGTAGGGGTCTAAATTGCAACACGGCGCACAAGGCCGTCAACGTGCCTTCGCTGATCACCACTGCTTTCAGGGCCAACCCAAAAATTTCGACTCCCGTGTGACGCAGCAGCGCGTGATACATGCCAGTGATGTAAAAAATGCAGAACTTGACGGGAACAAGCAGCACGATCGTTGGCAAATATAGTGCGATTTGCTCTTGGATGGGCGAGTCCTCGAAGCGTAAACTCAGCGCAATATAAATAGCAACAATGAAAATAATGACATCATTACTAAAAAAGATATAGCGTTTTACTCTTCCAGGCAAGCGGGCAACGCGCCTAAAGAAAAGATTTGGAAGGTTTAACTCAATAATGTGAGAAAGACTGGAGAATATTGCTTGGGGTGGTGAATTCTTCATCATCTAAAACCTAATTGGGACTTTATCTTTGTGATGCTTACAAATTTGAAAAATTGATGACAAGCTTCTGAAAAATCTAGAGGCTTAAACGTCAAATTTCAACAAAAAGCTTGGACACAAAGATTGCCAAAAATCTGAAGACTTTATGGCTTCTATCGGTAAGACACCCCTGTCAATTTGTGGTGCATATTGTGGTGCACAGCGGATTACACCTGTGACTCACAATAGATTATAAGTGATGGAACCATGTCTCTAAGAAGGTTTCAGAATCACAAAAACCCGTCATTAAATGCTTCAGTTCATTACTCTGCTTAGACAATTAATACATAGTAATGCTTCAATTTCTCTCATCAATTTAGTTGAAATTAACTCAACAAATGGCTTAGTTAATTTCTCCTGATTCTTGAATTGAGTGACGATAGCTTACAATTATTCTGTGCGATCGAACCAAGCTTTTGAGATAAATCTTTCTCTGATTAGTTGGCTCAATTTTGTATTCGTCTGTCTATTTTTTCAGCACTCTTTATTTTACAATTGGGACAAAATGAATAGCTCAAAATGGTTGGTTTAGCCCTTCCTCTGACTGCCTAGATCTAGCGGATTCTTTATTACTAGAAATGTTATCTGACTAACCAAGCCATCTACTATTCGTTCAAGCACTTATTTTTGGTTGACCCTGATATCAGAGGTATCACGGATAGGCTCAGGCAGCGATCGCAGAGGAGCAATTGCGTGATTTCCCATCGGACTCTGGTTTTATTTTCTCCGTACACCCTGAGATTGAGTATCACTTTAGCGGATATCAGGCAAATTAGTCTGAGTTTGAGCCTGTAAAGTGACATTTTTGTCTCAAGTATTAAGAGTCTGTTAAGTTAACCTAGTTTCTACGGATAACACTGATTAAGTTTGAAAGGAGTTGTAGAAACCACTGATCTGCTTCGATCGAAGCTTAGGTGCTTTTCTGCTACTAGATTCGGATTTTACGTAGATAACTAGGTACAACTCTAAACAAAGGTCATGTATCGAGTGAAGCGGGTGGTCGTTCTATCAAACAAGGGGCAATCACTGATGGTATATGCACCAAAAACCTGGCAGGTCGTCAACAAAGTTCGAGTTGTGTACCCGCTCCGTTTGAGAGGAAAGGCTCGCCCGGTGGGGTCAAGGCTTCTGGTTGGTCAGATTGACCCATCAAGCAAAGCTGAGTCTAGCTTGACAGCCCATCCGCTATTGGCAGTGCTGATCGAAACGAGTGCTGACCTAGTGGGAATTGCCACCCTGAGCGGAACCTGCCAGTTTCTCAACGGTGCAGGTCAACGCCTGATTGGGTTGTCGCATCCGATCGGCGAGTTGAAGATCGTAGACTTTCTACTAGAAGAAGAGCGATCGCGGTTTGAGGATACAATTCTGCCGACGGTGCGCGAAACGGGCTACTGGAAAGGTGACATGTACCTCAAGCATCTGCAAACAGAGGCGATGATCGCCAGTTCTTGCCATTGGTTTGTGGTAACTGATCCTCAGACGCAAGGGCGATCGCTGGGGATGGTTGTTCGTCCAACGGGGCTTGCGTCCCCTTGCTCGCCCGATTCGGCTTGTCACATTCCAACCGTTAACTGTGAACGATCGACAAGACCTACCACCGAAGAATGGTCAAAGTTTTTGGCGGTTGCCGCCCACGAACTCCGCACCCCGCTCGCGATCGTGGCTTCTTCTGCCGAGATTTTGCAAGATTTCGCCGATCGACTCGATGCGCCCAAACGCCAGAAACACTTTCAGCGCATTCAGTCTAAGGTCAAACAAATGGCCCAAATTTTGACTAACCTAACCGACCTAGGCGACTATGATCTAGACCCAACCAGGCAGCAACCTGTGGCAAGTCAGCCCCAAGAAATCGAGGTAGCTGAGTTTTGCACAGAATTAGTCGAAGATTTGCAAAGTCGAACTCGTGATCACACGATCGTTTTTTCAGCGCCCACAGAGCTTTCTACCATCCAGGTTGACCCCGCTCTATTACAGCGCATTCTCTCTAACCTGCTTTGCAACAGTCTCAAGTATTCGCCCAACGGCGGCAGGATCGATCTGGAAGTGAGCCGCGATCGTCAGTTCATCACGTTTCAAGTTCGCGATCAGGGAATGGGCATTCCGATCGCCGATCAACAGCGTTTATTTCATTGGTTCTATCGTGCCAGCAATGCGGGAAAAATTCCAGGGACGGGCTTAGGGTTGGCGATCGTTAAGCAGTGTGTCGAGCAACAGGGCGGCGAGATTGCCTTGACCAGTGAACTGAATGTGGGAACCACGATCGTTGTAAAGTTGCCTGTTTAATAAGTAGCAGGGTGAAATGAAAGCCAACCAGATGCAGAGTTTCGGCTGCGCTCAACCCTCCTTTAGGGGAGATTTTGAGCCTTGAGCGCAGTCAAAATGCGTCTAAATCATTCTGCTTTCCTGGCTTAGCTCGACAAATTCATCTGACGTAGTACATTAATCTTGGCTGGATTTAGCAATTCTTGCAGGCTAGAAACTTCGTTGAGTAGAGAGAGTTCGCGGGCGCATTCTTCTTCTAAGATTGCAACATATCGATCGACATCTTTGTCTAAAACTGACTTTTTTAGCATGTAGGTTGCGACATTGATGTTGGAAATTGGATGGCGTAAATTTTGAGAAACTTTTTTGAGCAATGCATGATGAATATCTGCGAGTTCTTGATAGGTTTGAAGCTGCTTTTCAAGGGACTCCATTCGCTCATTTTCTGCAAAATAGTGTTGCATCAATCTGGAATATTTTTGTAGGCAGGTGACCACGGCCTTCAACAATTCATCTTTTGTGAAAGGTTTGGTCAGATAGTCGTCTGCCCCTAGCTCCATGCCCATCCGCATATCTGCCCGCTCTGCCCGACCCGTCAAAAAGATAAAAGGAGTCGTTGCGGTAGATTTGTGTTGCCTCAATTGTGACAAAACGCTGTACCCATCTAGGTGGGGCATTGTCACATCACAGATGATCAAATCTGGGGTTTTTTCTTGAGCGATTTGTATACCAATTTGGCTATCAGTTGCAGTCAGGGTCTCAAACTTTTGAATTTCAAGAATGCTTTCAATATTTTCTAAGATTTCTGCATCGTCTTCAATAACTAAAATACTACTCATGGGCTTTTATCAGGCCTAAAGTGAGGGGCTAAAACTAAAGCTTTGGGTAGAGCATCCTAGACTCATTTTTAACTCAATTTTTATGAACTTTCAAGTGTGTAAAATTCCTGTCTTTAGCTTTCTGGCTCATCGCATCTCCTTGCATAGCAAAATTAGGGATGGGGCATTCATCCCTTGTTGGGTTGGGCATCGTCAAAGACTTACAACAAGATGGCAGCCCGATCGGCAAGGTTCGATCGTTCTCCTTTTAGCAGAGTGATATGGGGCGCGATCGCTTCCTCCTTAAATCGCTCCACCACATAGGTTAAGCCATTGCTGGCGGCATCTACGTAGGGGTTGTCAATTTGATCGGGGTCGCCCGTCAGCACGACTTTGGTTCCTTCGCCAGCGCGAGTGAGGATGGTTTTGACCTCGTGAGGAGTAAGGTTTTGCGCTTCATCGACAATGAGAAACTGATTGGGCATGGTGCGGCCGCGAATGTAGGTTAACGGCTCGATTTGCAGCAGCCCATGTTCGATCAGTTCTTCGTGCCCCCGTCGCCAGTGGCTGGGTTTGCCAGAGGGATCTTGTGTGCCAAAAATCAGATCAAAGTTGTCGTAGAGTGGCTGCATCCAGGGGTTGAGTTTTTCGTCAATGTCGCCTGGCAGATAGCCCAGATCTTTTCCCATGGGCACAACGGGTCGAGAAATGACCAGCCGACTGTAGATGCGATCGTCTGCGACTTTTTGTAGCCCAGCGGCGATCGCTAGCAAAGTTTTTCCAGTTCCCGCTTTGCCAACCAGCGTCACCAACGACACCGAATCTCGCAGCAGCAAATCGAGGGCAAAGTTTTGTTCACGGTTGCGGGGGGCGATGCGAGAAATGCCAGAGCGCGGAATTTTGGCGATCGGAATCACTTTGCCCGTGGTTCCATCTACGGTGGCCAGGGCCGTGCGGTTGGGTTTGGTGACATCCACCAGCGTCAAAGCTTGATTGGGAAAGAACGCCTGAGGTAGCCCAATTGCGCCGTGTTGAAAGAGGCGATCGATGTCTTCGCCGTCTACGGTGACTTCTGTAATACCTGTGTAGAGATCGTCTACATCAACTTTGTCGGTTTTATAGTCTTCGGCAATTAGCCCCAGCGCATCCGCTTTAATTCGCAGGTTAATATCTTTGCTAACCATAATGACTGGGCACTCGCACTGCCGCATCAGTTCTAGGGCGACGGCCAAAATGGCATTGTCTGCCCGATCGCCTTCCAATTCTGCGGGGAGTTCCTGAAGGGTTTCTCGGTGGCAGAGAGCCACTTGCACAGAGCCACCATTGTCGAGGGCAATGCCTTTGGTGAGATGGCCTTTCTGCCGAAGTTCGTCGAGGGTGCGTGAGGCTTGGCGGGCATTTCGCCCGGTCACTTCTGGCTGTTTTTTGAAGCGATCTAGTTCTTCAATAATTGTGATCGGCAGTACAACGTCATTGTCCTCAAATCGAAGAATTGCGCTGGGATCGTGGAGCAAGACGTTCGTATCTAAAACGAAGGTTTTCTTCATGAAAGAATTCTCAAACAACAAGCAAACTGTCGCGATGTGAATCGTAGGCTCTAATGTACATCGCAGGGTGTCCTAAATTTTGCGATCGCGTCGCAAAACATAGAACCTGTTGTGGGGTTTACATGACTTTTGCCTCAATTTCTTTTGAGGGATGGGGGGGTTGGCTTCGTTATGCGGCGCGAGGCAAGTTGCCTGGGGCAAGTATCAGGACAAAGCAGCACGATCGAGGGGTTTCTTAAGATTTGTTGGAGTGCGTCTTTTCTTCACAAGTTTCTCAACTTGTTTTCATATAAGAAGAGAAGAGTAGACTCTGATGGACTAGGAAGTTGGGATCGCAGGGTTGAGCTTCTAAACTAGCTTCACGATCGACCAGTTTGCACTCGACACATTTGCACTAAATTTTTGCACTAAATTCAGGAGATGTAGAATGCTGGAAAGAATTTTAGTCGCGTTGGATAGTCCTGAGACAAATGAACCTTTGGTAACGACGGCCATTGCTCTGGCAAAGCCTACCCATGCTCGGCTGCTGCTGTTGCACGCGCTGCCGCTAGAAAAGGATGAGACTTCAGAAGATGAGGGCCATGTATGTTTAGATAGCAGCGACTATACGAGCGAGAACCATTTAGAATGGCAGCGCTGTCAGATCGATGATTTGGAAAAACTACGATTGATCTACATAGCCGTCAAAGCTGCGGGTATTTTTGCAGACATCGCTCAGCCGATCGGTGATCCTGGGCAGAGAATTTGCCAAATTGCTCGACAATGGGGGGCTGATTTAATTGTGATGGGCAAAAAGAATTCTTCTGATACAGATCAAGCAACGCTGGGGAGTGTTAGCCGATACGTTACAAATCATGCTTTTTGCTCAACGGTAGTCATGCAAAATCAACCCTGCGATCAGGTCGTGGCCAAAGATTTTGCAATGGCAATGGCGACCTAAGAAACCGCCGGAGCGCTGAGACTTGAGGAAAATTGGGTAGGCTGATAGTTACGATCCTCAATTCAACTCAAACACCTTGATCTAGCTTGATCTAGACTGAAGGAGCGATCGCACACCCTACCCACGACACGGCCCAATGACGACGAGAGAAGAGATCCTCCAATCCTTTAACCCAAACGATATTGGGGTTGACAATGGCAATTTGTTGGGGTTGCCCTTTGATTACGACTCTGCCAGCATTATTGTGATCGGCGTTCCCTGGGAAGTCACGGTCTCTTACCAGGCTGGCACTGCCGCCGCCCCGCAGGCGATCCTTCAGGCTTCTCGTCAGTTAGATATTTTCGATTTTGATTATCCCTCTGGGTGGCAACAGGGAATTTTCATGATGGAAATTCCGCAGAAGATTCAACAAAAAAGTGATGCCCTCAGACAGGATGCAACTCGGATTATTGAAGGTCTGGAGCAAGGCAAATCGATCGCAGAGGATGCCGAGCTTTCTCAAGTTTTGCGGATGCTCAACCAGGAATGTCGAGCCGTCAACCAATGGCTTTATGGACAGGCTCAGGCAGCGATGAACCTCGGCAAGCAAGTAGCAGTGGTGGGCGGTGATCACAGTGTGCCGCTGGGGTATCTGCAAGCCTTGGCCGATCGCTACCCTGAATTTGGCGTGTTGCACATTGATGCCCATGCCGATTTGCGCGATGCCTATGAAGGGTTTGAGTTTTCTCACGCTTCGATTATGTTTAATGCACTGCAACTGCCGCAACTCTCAAAGCTGGTGCAGGTGGGCATTCGGGATGTTTGCCACGATGAGATTCATTTGATTCAACAATCCAATGGGCGCGTTTCTGCTTACTATGATCCGATGCTCAAAGAGAAGCTCTACGCGGGCATTCCCTGGCTAGAAATCTGTCAGCAAATTGTTGCAGAACTTCCACAACAGGTTTACATCAGTTTCGACATTGATGGACTCGACCCCAAACTTTGCCCCAACACAGGTACGCCCGTTCCGGGTGGGCTGGAGCTAGAGCAAGCCTTTTGCCTGTTTCGGGAAGTGGTTCGCAGTGGGCGGCAGATTATCGGGTTTGATGTGGTAGAAGTGGGCGATCGCGAGTGGGATGGCAACGTTGGCGCGAGGGCCGTTTATAAACTGTGCAATTTGATGGGTTTGTCTCAGCTTGAGGACTAAGAAACAGGCACGAACATTAAAGGCGTTGCTGAATAAGGGGATGATTGATCTGCAAGTCCTCTATGGGTTTGATGGTGGGTTTGATGGTGGGTTTGATGGGTTTGTCCAGATGGGGAGCCGATCGACCTGTTGGAGGGTTAGATCAATATAGCGGGTCTGCCCTTGAACGATCGCTGTGCCAAAGTAGCCGTTGCTGCCGTCGTGGGTGTGGTAGCCGCTGTCGATGGCGGTGTAGCGTCTTTGCTGTCGAGCCTGGTTGAAGGGCGAACCGACTGACCAAGGCCACCGGGAGGCAAATAGCACGATCGGAACGTTATCAACCCAATCGCGCTGCCCATGCAGATGATAGATGCGATCGGCAAGATCAAATCCAGCTTCACCATCAAATGCGCCCCCCACCGAAACCACGCTCAGTTTTGGCTTCAGGCTTTTATCTAGGTAGGGTACTGCACCCAACGCAACCTGGACACCACCGCTAGTGCCAATCAAAATCAAATGAATGGGTTGGCGAGTAGCTTGGGAAAGGGGATGAGCGGCATTCATACGATCGAGAATGGCCGCCGCAATGCCCTGGTTGTAAACCGGAGCGTAGCGATCGTCTGCGGAAATAGCAAACCGCCACAGGTTACGGATTTTAATCAAGATTCCAGCATTTTTGAACCAGCCTTCTTTTTTTGCACGGCCTGCCAAAACGGGGCTAAAAACCTTTGCCCGCCCAAATCTTGGTTGGCGGCTGAATAGGGAAACACATCGCTTACGGTGACGCAATTGGGGTGGCGCTGTTGGAGGTGGCCGAGAAAAAGCTCTTCTCCGGGGGTCAATTCATTGCTAGAAGCATCGCCCACACCCGGTAGGTAGACCATGTAGCAATCGATTTTAGTGGGTTTGGTGGTGGGGCGATCGGTAGCAGGCAGCTTCAAGTTGTCTCGCTTTAAGCCCAGCCCTTCTGCCCCTTGGGAGAGCCACCAGACCAACGTTCCAACGGGGGCAACGGTTCCCCACACCAAAAGCAACGCGCCTCCCACAAAAAACAGCTTGAGCGTGTCTCCCCGCAGACGTAATAAAATTCTCTGAATCAACGACAGCATTTAAATTTGGTATTGTGTTTTTGAGCTTTAGTTTTTTTGGAATCAAGAGGTCATTTTCTCATCATTTTTTCTCATTCTAGAGAGTACAAAATTCTGTGCCAGGTGAATGAGCGATCGGGGAAGATGGGTTACAGTCGATCGTAGAGTTAGGGGTGAAAAATTGTGGCGCGTCATCATACTAGAGGAGGAGTTGGGCAAACGCTGGTAAAGGCACTCTCGCTGAATTCAGATTTTTATGAGGATGCTCACAACACATCTAGAAACCGTCGTCTAGCATTAACGATCGTATTGTTGGCTGCATTCTCTCATATGTTGGGAACTACAGTCATTTTGTTGATTAATCGAGCGACATTGCCCATGTTATCGATCGCACTTTTTTTGAATGGTCTTAGCGTGGTTGTGGGCTATTATTTTTGGACGTTTACCATCTTTAAAATTGGGCAGTGGCTCAAGCCGATCGATCCAACCTATGGCGATTTGCTCAGTCCGATCGGGTTTGCCTATGCGCCTCAAGTGTTGAACTTTTTGACGTTGATTCCTTTGTTTGGTAGACCGATCGAGTTTATTTTAGCCGTCTGGAGTCTGCTGGCCGTGATTGTAGCCATTCGTCAGGGGTTAGATATTCGCACGCGCTCGGCAGCATTTATTAGTGTGGTGGGGTTTCCCTTGATTCAAACTGCGGTGGGGTTAGTGCAGGTGCTCGCGCAAGAATGGGTGAGCTAAAACTTGAGTTCTTGTCACACATGGCTCCAGTTGCATGAGTCAGTAATGTTAGAGTGAGCCGTATTCCTTCGATCGGACTGGCTACATGAGTTTATCTACGCTGATCTTGGTTGCTCTGGGCGCTGGCATTGCGTTTGGTGCAGTATTGAATGGAGTGTTTCCAGATGCGATCGTTCCCCTTGATCATTATCTTCTCGATCCGTTGGGGAAAGCGTTTCTCCGACTGATTCAATTTGTAGTGATTCCGATTGTGTTTTCTTCGCTGATTTTGGGTTTAACTCGGATTCAAAACGCGGCTCAGGTGGGGCGCTATACGCTGAAATTGTTGACCAGCTATGCGGTGACGACGCTAGTTGCGGTGGGTTTGAGCATGGCGATCGCGCTGATTCTCCGGCCTGGTGCAGCCATGACGGGGTTGACCGTCAGCAAAGCGACAACGGTGACAGTAGAGCGATCGTTGATCGAATGGCTCGTAAGTTTGATTCCGGTGAATCCGCTGGAGGCACTCAGTACGGGGAATCTTTTGCAAACTATTTTCTCGGCTGCTTTGATTGGCATTGGCATCCAACTTGCAGGGGAGAAGGCTTCTAGCTTTGTGACGTTGATCGAGAGTTGCTATGTGATCAGCGAAAAAATTCTGTCTGTGATCTTGTACACGGCTCCGATCGGGGTATTTGCGCTCATCAGTTCTGTGATTGCAACCCAGGGGTTAGAATTGATCACGCGACTGCTAGTTTATATAGTCGGATTGCTGATCGTAGATGCGTGCATGATTTCATTCTATGTTGTGGTTCTCTGGCTATTTAAGCTGAAGCCTATTCACTTTTTTAGAAGCTTTTTCCCAGCATTGTCTCTAGCATTCGGCGCAGCAAGTTCTAACGCAGCGTTGCCTGTGGCTTTACAGAATGCTCAAGAAAGTTATGGGATGCGCGAAGACATTGCCAGTTTTGCTATTCCTTTAGGAACTGCCCTAAAACGAGATGGTGCGGCCGTCTTTCAAGGATTCAATGCAATTTTTATTGCTCAGATTTATCAAATTCCAATCACGACTTCATTGCTGTTGTCGATCGCCCTTGGTACTTTTCTCGTTTCTTTTAGTACTCCTGGCGTTCCTGGTTCTGGCATCATTACCATGACGACGGTGTTGTCAGCCGCAGGGTTGCCCGTGCAGGGGGTCGCGATCGTAGCAGGAGTCGATCGTCTCACCGACGGCTTCAAAACGGTGCTCAATGTGGTGGGCAATTTGGTTAGCGCTAGCATTCTCAGCCGTTGGGAAGGGAGCGCAGAGCGCCCGATCGATGATCCGCTGAGAGCGCATTCCTAAATAAAAGCTTAAGGCAATGCAGGTAGAAAGAAAGAAAGAAAGAAAGAAAGAAAGAAAGAAAGAAAGAAAGAAAGAAAGTTGGCAGAGGTCAGTCTTGATTTTGGATACGAGTTGCCGATTCTGTGTACACCCTATGAACTTCTCGGAGGTTGATGATGTTTCAGGATGAGATTGTCGAAGCGATCCACAGAATTCGTGAAGAGGATTCGCGCTCATTCAATCAGGCAACACAACCTTGCAGGTAATGTCATCGTAGGAGCACAGTGCTGTGTTCCTACGACTTGCGATCGATTTCGCGATCGATTGTTTTCAAGAAATCGTCTAAACATTCACTTCTTCATTCTTAGCAGCAATCTCTGAATTGATCGCTTCCGATGTCAGATTTGATTGAAGTTTTGTTGCTCCAGAGAAGTCTCGTAGCAATCCCATCAGGGCTGGAACGACCGTTGGGGTCAGAATTGTAGAAAATGTCAATCCGCCCGTCAAGACAATGCCCAACCCCTGATAGAGTTCTGAACCTTGCCCCGGTAAAACTGCTAGGGGCAACATTCCCAAAACGCTGGTTCCCGCAGACATAAAAATGGCCCGCAGGCGATCTTGAGTAGCCTGATAGAGCGAGGCATCATAGTCTACCCCCTGCTGCTGAAGTTGCAAGGCGCGATCGACCAGCAGAATTGCATTGTTGACCACAACCCCAGTCAAGATCACGAATCCCAATGCAGTGATCATATCCAACGGCACAGATACACCTGGAATTTGGTTGGCAATCACTAAGCTCAACAGTGCACCACTCATACCCATCGGCACGGTTGCCATAATGACGAATGGATAGAGAAACGATCGATATAACGCGACCAGCAACAGATAAGTGATCAGCACTGACAATGCAAAGGCAGTCACCAACTGAGAAACCGTTGTAGCAAGTTGATCGGCTGTGCCAGCCAGGTCTGCACGATAGCCAGATGGCAGATTGGCCCGCAGGGGGTCGAGCACTTCGCTCTCGACGCGCTGAACGATCGCCCCCAACGGAGCCTCTGGATTGAGGGAAGCCGTGAGGGTAATCGATCGCTCCAAATCTACATGGTTGATCACGTCGGCTCCCGTGGTTTCGCGCACTTCGGCCACATCATTAAGTTGCACCTGTCTACCACGAGCGTAGAGCGGCAGTTGGCGCAATTGTTCTGGGGTTTGCACAAAGGTGTTTTGCAGTTCGACGGAGACATCCAACTCTTCTTTGCCGTCAATAAAGTTAGACACCAGGCGGCCTCCTAGCGCTGCCTCCACCACAGAACCCACTTCGGCTTCTGAAAGCCCCACCTCGGCCAGCCGTTCTCGATTGGGAATCACTTGAAGTTCTCCGGCTCCCATGACAAAGTTCGATCGAACAGTGCGAATGCCTGACACAGCACGGAGCTTGCCCGTAATTTCTTTCTCAAAATTACTCAGTTGATTCAAATCAGACCCCACTAGATCGACCTCAAATTCTTTGCCAGGATCGCGAAAAATCGAAGGACGAACCGCCACCATAAACCGATATCCCGCAAAATCATTGCTGGCCGATCGTAGCCGACTGACCATATCTGCAAGCCCTTGAGTGGTGGCAAACTCTGGCTTGAGAATGGCCGCGATCGCCCGTAGTGCCCCCGGACGATCGACAAACATCACCCGATCGACCTCTGGCTGCGATCGCAAAAAGGCCCGAACAGGCTCCGATTGGCGAATCGATTCAGCGATGCTGGTTCCGGGTAATGGCTCCGCTCGCCACTGAATCAAATTGCGGTTGCCTTCGGGCAAATAATCGGCGGGAGGCAGCAGAAAAATACTCGCAATGAGCAATGAAACAGGAATCGCTAGAACGAATAGCCGACGACCCATTCTTCTGCGCCCGATCGACCAGCGCACCGTGGATGCTAGAAAGCGCTCTAGTTTGCCCTGCACCTGACGAAACACCGCCGAACAATGGGACACCGATCGCTCAAACCAGTTTCCCCCCCGATATTCGCCCCCTGCCAACATCTGCATGGCTTCAGATTCTTTGAGAAACAAGCCAGACAGCATCGGCACGAGCGTGATCGCCGCCAATAGCGAAAACAGCGCCGAACAAGACAGCGTAATTGCCATGTCGATATACAACTGCCCCGCTTCCCCTGTCACCATCAGCAAGGGCACAAAAACGACGACGTTGGTGAGCGTCGAACCGAGCATCGCGCCCCACACTTCTTGAGTTCCATCGATCGCAGCCCTAAAAGCACTCTTGCCCTGTTGCATGTGGGTGAAGATATTCTCAATCACAACGATCGAGTTATCGACCACCATACCCACCGAGAAAGCCAGCCCTGCCAGACTGATGATATTCAACGTTCGGCCCAATAGAGACAAAACGATAAAGATCATCACCGACGTAATGGGAATGGTCAACGCAATGACTGCAACCGTTCGGATGGAACCCAAAAATAGGATCAGCACCAACGTCGCCAGTAATGCACCCCCAATCAGGTTTTCTTGCACAAAAGCAATGGATTGGTTAATGTATTCGCTCTCGTCGTAGTTATAGACAAAACGAATTCCTTCATTCTGCTGATCAAACTGAGTTTGCAGTTCTGTGATTGCCGTGCGAACCCCTTTAGAAATCTCTGGAACGTTGGCTCCCACTTGGCGAATGATGCCCACCGCCACGGCTGGTTTGTCATTAAACAACAGGGCACTGTCGCGGAGCTTTCGCCCCATCTGCACCTTAGCTACATCGCGAATATAAACAATGCCAGTAGAGTCACGCCGCAGTACAAATCCAGAAATTTGATCAATGTCCTGCGATCGACTCAAGGTGCGAACTCGATATTCCCGTCGTCCCAATTCCAGCGGCCCGCCCCGAATGTCGCGATTGTTTTCTCGCAACACTCGCACGACCTCTCCGACCGTCAGCCCACGATCGGAGAGCGCCTTAGGATCGACCTTCACCTCCACCTCGCGCAACTGACCGCCCACCACTAGAAACTGCCCCACCCCTTGCACCCGGCGCAATCTCGGCAACACTACTTCTTCTGCCAGGTCACGGTAGCGATCGGGGTTCGGTTTAAACCCGGCTTTAGTATCAAACGGAATCCACATCATGGGCGAACTGTTGCCACCCACCAATTCAACCTGAGATTCTTGAGCTTCGATCGGCAGGCTTTCTACCTGCTGCAAACGATTGAGCACATCGACCAGCCGCGCCTCGACATTGTTGCTCTCCTGAAATTCCAGCGTAATTGTGCTGCGCCCCGATCGAGAGGAACTGCTAATTTCCTTTACACCCAGCACTTCTTCCATTTGCTCTTCGATCGGGCGGGTGATCAGGTCTTCAACCTCTGAGGGGCCAGCCCCCGGATATCCTGTACTGATGGTGATTTCCGGACGATCGCCTCCTGGTTGCAATTCGAGGGGCAGTCCCCTCAGGGAGAAGACCCCCAACAGCGCCAGAAGGCAGAATAATACGAATGTGCCATGTCGCCAGCGAACGGCGGTTTCGATCAAATTCATGAGTTACCTCCCACCACTTTCACAGGTGCGCCGTCTGCCAAACCATCGCCCCCGCGCATCACGATCGCTTGCCCTGCCTGAAGTTCAGGTGATAGATCGCCACTTTCTGCCCCATGTCTGAAACCATTTCCACGGGAATGGGTTTTGCTTTTCCATCGGCGATCGTGAAGACAATCCACTGATTTTGTCGGCGTGTGAGGGCATCCCGTGAGATGACAAAGCTGGCTCGGTTGGCGGGCATGGTCAATGTGCCCGCGATCGCCATGCCTGGGAGCAATCCATTGGGCGGGTTGGTGAGTTGAACGCGCACCCTCTGGCGGCGCGAGGCACTATCAGCAGAAGGAACCACAGCGGTAATCGTCGATCGTCCTTTCCAATTGGGGAGGGCGCGAGTGCTGAGGGCGATCGCCATTCCCGGTCGAACACGACTGCTCAATTCTTCTGGCAACTCCAAAAACACATCAAACTCGCCCCCCGCAACCAGTGTGGCAATTTGCCCCGAACTTTGCACCAAATCTCCGCGACTGACGTGGCGCGTCTGCACCACCCCCGACTCCGGAGCGACAATCTGGGTGCGCCGTTGAGCCAGGGCGGCCTGGTTGAGACTGGCTTGGGCGGCGGCAACGTTGGCTTTTTGGGCATCAATTTCTTCTCGAATCGGCCCCGCTTTTGCTTCTGCCAGTTCTGCTTCTGCCTCAAATCGTTCTCCCTGAGTCTGATCGACCGTAGACCGCGCTTCGACGAGGAGGCGCTGAGAAATGGCTCCCTCTTTCACCAGGGCACTCGTCCGTTGAAAATTGTCCTGAGCTTCTCGCTCTCGTGCTTTAGCAGCCTTGACGGAAGCCTGCCGCTGGGCAACAATTTCGGGGCGTGTTCCCACTTCGAGGCGGGCTAGATTGCTGCGCTGTTGAGCAAGTTGGGCGCGGGCTTGAGAGATGCCCAACTGCTGATCAGAATCGTCGAGCACAGCGATCGTAGTGCCTGCGCTGACGCGATCGCCCGGCTGCACCCGAATTTCTTGAACAATGCCACTGGTCTGGGCCCGAACGGTCGATTGTTGACTCGCCTCCACCTGACCGAGAAGCTGCACGGTTTGGGTCGCAGTGCCCGTTGAGAGGGGAGTGGTTTCGATCGCGCGAGGCGGCTGACTCTGGCGCTGGGCGATCGCGGGCTGGGCGACTCCATTAGAGTTCAACATTCGCCAGAGAAGAATACTGCCTGTGGTCAGCAGGAAGGCACAGACCAGCCAAACCCAGATTTTGGGGGTGGCGTAGGCGAAGAAGCGACCGATAAATCTGGCGTAGGTTGATGCTGTTCGTCAAACGATTCCATGAGTAAGTACCGAGCGAAAGGGTTAGCAAGCTGAAATCTGGCAGGTTCGATCGCGGGGTCAAACAAAGATTTAAGGCGGGCAGGCAAAAATGTTGAGCTATTAAAAAAGAAAATTTAGCGGGGCGATCTAGTCGGCTGAGACAGATCCAATGAAACAATCCTACATAATTTATCCTGTGGCTGAGCTTGCACTCCCAGCAACCTGGCAACCAGAGATCTGGTTTGGCATTTTGGCGTGGGTTTCGGCTCCGCTCAGCCCAACCTTCAAACTGGTCAGCACAAACATGGCCGGGTTAATAAGTCCATCGAACCCACTAAAATAGACAAGTTTCTGAGATTCATTCGGTAATTTTTCGACTCAAAAAAGTGAATGACCTATGATCAGCGATCGCTCTGTTGTCGCCTTAAAGCTCGCACAATTACCCCACGATCTGCCCGCGATCGTGGCAATTCGAGTGGCAGTCTTTCAGGTAGAACAAGGCGTTGATGCCGCCTTAGAATTTGATGGTCAAGACAATGGGGCCACTCATTTTCTGGCGTATCTAAACGATCGACCCGTGGGAACCCTGCGAATTCGATTTTTAGATCCAGCATTAGAGCCAGCAACAGCAAAGCTCGAACGGCTTGCAGTTTTGGCTGAAGCCAGAGGAAAAGGAATTGGTAAACAAATAATGACCACCGCGATCGCGTATTTATGCGAGAAAAGTATTTTAGAAATCCGTATTCATGCCCAAGAGCCTGTAAAAGAGTTCTATGAACAACTGGGGTTTGTGGCCGAAGGTACGCAGTTTTATGAAGCCAATATTCCCCACTTCAAGATGAGCAAACGATTGGAAGCAAATTGTGGGCGCAGATAAACCAACTTGGGTGAGAGGACTACCAATTTTGGGGTCAGTTTGGTTGACGGGGGCGATCGTCGATCGCAGTTGGTTTGCGGTCGATCGCACCATTCCCGGATGGGATCAGGCAGACTATCTCACAGGCGCAATGAACTACTGGCGAGCTTTTCAAAATCCTGAGTGGTTTTCCCCATCCTGGTGGACGGGGCTATGGATGCTGTCATCCAAGATTCCGCCCCTCGTTTATATTTCCACCACACCTTTTTTGAATCTGTTTGGCACAGGAATCGAGCAATCTACGCTAGTCAATTTGCTTTACAGTGCAATTTTGCTCGGTTCTATCTATGGCTTGGGGATGCACCTGTTTAGTCTCGAAGTAGGGCTGTGGGCCGCTGGCTTGTGTCTACTGCTACCAGGACTCTATAAGCTTCGCCTCGACTTTTTGATCGATTACCCCCTCGTATCGATGGTCACGCTTAGTTTTTGGCTACTGACTCTACTGACGATCGAAAAAAAAGCCGACGAAGACGGACGATCGAGTAGCGGCAACCCTTCAGCGATCGCAAATTCCCGCAGAACCTCAAGATTGTTCATCTCCCTAGACCCCGCCACCCTTGCTAGTTTTTGTCTCTTACCCGTCGCCTTTGGCTTTGCCCTGGGTCTGACCCTGCTCACCAAACAGACCGCCCTTTTCTTTTTGTTGACTCCGATCGCAGCCTTTGCCTTCACCAGCCTGCGTCGTCGATCGTGGCGAAAACTCGCACAGCTATTGCTGGGGTTCTTCGTCGCCTGGCAGGTTTGCCTGCCCTGGTATCGTACCAATTGGCTCCTGATTCTCACCTCTGGCAAGCGGGCCACCGTAGATTCAGCGATCGCCGAAGGAGATCCGCCGCTCAACACTCTGGCAGCCTGGGTTTACTACCTTAAAGAAATTCCCCTTTTGATCTCGTTGCCGATCTTTGGGATTGGCTTGGTTGGGCTGCTGCTCTATTGGAAGCGATCGCTGGTGGTGGGGCATTGGTCGGTGGTCAATCGGCAGTTGCAGAGAATCACTGACTACGGGGGGCTGCGAACTAGGGGCTATCGCCAGAAAACCTATCGATCGTGGTGGTACTCGATCCGGTGGTTGCTGATTTTTTGGTGGGGGCATATCTCATCTGTTCGCTGAATGTGAATAAGGACG
The DNA here is from genome assembly GCA_012034655.1 of Leptolyngbyaceae cyanobacterium CSU_1_3. Classification (GTDB taxonomy): domain Bacteria; phylum Cyanobacteriota; class Cyanobacteriia; order Leptolyngbyales; family Leptolyngbyaceae; genus JAAUOZ01. The sequence goes on from JAAUOZ010000038.1 coordinate 31,740, forward strand.
ATCGCTACATTACGCCGATGTTGCCTGTGTTGGCACTGTTGCTAGCTCAGGGGTTGGTGCTGTTTCCCGATCGGCTGCGGGTTTTTCGCTGGGGAGCGGTCGGCTTGGCGGGCGTGTTGATGGTGATGAATCTGCTGCCATTGGATGCGGCCGAAAAAGTGCCATCGGGACACAATCAACATCACGCCAGACTGAGCGGCAATTGGCATCACGCCGATGTGGTGGATGAAGTCATCCGGGCGGTTCCCTTTCTGCAAACGACGATCGGCGTTTTGCCCTCCACCGCCGAACTCAATCAGCACAACCTCAACTACTACGGCACATTGAGAAACTTCCAGGTTTATGGGCGACAAGTCGGCACAAAACTTAAACAGGTCGAGCAAGACCTGCGATCGCTCTCCTGGTTTGTCACCAAAAGCGGCGAACAGGGGGCGATTCGTCAGCAAGAAGCCCAAACAGCCCTGGGCGGCGCGATCGCCCAAAGTCAGGATTTTCAACTCCAAAAAACCTGGGATCTCCCCGACAACACCACCTTAAATCTCTATCGGCGGCAGATTCCCCTGGTGCAGGTGCAACCTGGAACTGGCAAAACGACCCGAATCCAGCTAGAACAGGTGCGAGTGCCCAATCAATCTGCCCCTGGGTTGCCGATTCCTGTCACCTATCGCTGGTCGGGTTCGTGGGAACAGTTGCGATCGGGGTTGGTTTTGCTCACCTGGGAGCAGGAAAATCGCTCGAACCTCAAGCCACCCTCTCGCTGGCTGCACGATCACGCGATCGGGCTGGGCGCACTCCAGTTTGACAGCGCCGACGCAAATGCTCAGTTTCAGGTGATCGAACGCACGGGCATGTTGCCCCCAGAAGATGCTCAGGGCAGCTACACCCTCAAGGCGACCTATCTGCACCGCAAAACGGGCGAAAGTTACAACATTGCCGTGCCCAAAGTGGTCGTGCGAGTTGCCAATGTCCCTCCGGCGATCGCCGAGTCAGCCTCCCTGACCGAAGTAGACTGGGTGACACAGTTGCGATCGCTCTCTACCAACATGCCCCAAGGTCTCACTGCTCTCAGCCCCATTTTTGAGCAAATTGGCAGAATCAATCAGTTCGATCCGGTGCAAGATTATGTGTCGCAAGCGATCCAAACTCTAGAATATCGGCTCAAACAGGAACCCCTAAACCTCGAATTTTCCTATGCGCTGGCGCTGGCAAATGTGCTAAAGCGACAAGTCGGAAGTGCGATCGCTGCGTTTGAATATGTCACTCAACTGGATGCTAGAAATCCCAATGCCTACGCCTATCTTGCCTTCGTCAACCTTTACGACTTTCGCCCCAAAGCAGCCCAATCTGCCCTCACCACTGCCCTATCTTTGGCTCCAGATCTCCCAGAACTCCATGCCTTAAACGGTGTCGCAGCACTGATGCAGGGGGATGTGGGCAAAGCCTGGCAGGAGTTGCAGGTTTTTAGAGAGGAGGGGTAAGAAATGATTGACCGACAAAGCCTTTTCTTTTTCTCCCTGGGGAGAGTGGTTGGAGTCCGGGCTACGCGGAAAGGAGGAAGACAATGCCGCAGGTTTCTTTAGATGAGTTTGTGGAAGGGGTTGTTTCTGGGCAACGTTTGGGAAGTTTTTTGACGGATACGGTTCCAGCGCTGGCGGCAAAGCCCGATCGAGCAGACTTGATCTTTAGGGCCAAACAACGCAGCTTAGATAAACCGCTCATTTTGATGGCGGCCGCGATCGAGGATCTCTGGCCCTACGTGGCGGGCAGCCGGGTAGAACGGCAAATTTGGCAACAGATAGCTGAATGCTATTGGCCGGGCGCTCTGACGCTGGTGTTGCCTGCAAGCTCGATCGTGCCCTCTGTGCTCAACCCGACCGACCCTTCTACGATCGGAGTGCGCGTGCCCAACCATGCGATCGCCCAGTCCATCTTGCAAAGAACGGGCCCCCTGGCCACCACTAGCGCCAATCGATCGGGGCAGCCCGCTCTGCAAACCCTGGCCGAAATCGCAGCAGAATTTCCTGATGCCCTGACCCTGGCCTCGTCTGAAACATTACCTTTGGGTTCTGGTCAGTCTGCATCAGGGCAACCCTCTACGGTCGCCAAATGGACGGATTGCCAATGGCAAATTCTCAGGCAGGGAGCCATCAAACTAACGAACATGGGAGTATAATGATCAGTCACCCGTGCTACGTCTATCTTGAGGGAGGATCAGCCAGCCCAAAATGGAACCTTGGAGGCTGAAAATCATTCGAGAAAGGGGAAGCCGTTACGCGATCGACGAGCGTCGAGTCAAGGTCTATGTTCTGGATGAATCTCATCTACTTGGGGAGCGGTCTAGGGATGGGTTGGGCGATCGGACGACTCAGAGGAAATCTTCAACCCCCATCTAAACCTGTCCTGGAAAATGCTGACCACCTCGCCTATCAGATGGCCGTCGAAATGGGCGCGTTTAAGGGCGGGTTCTTGGCGCGGACTTCCCACGAATTACGATCGCCCCTGAATGGCATCATCGGAGTGCATCAACTGATTTTGGCTGACCTGTGCGAAACACCCGCCGAAGAACGAGACTTTATCGCTCAGGCAAACGAGTCAGCCTTGAAATGGTGCAGCTTTTGGATGAAGTCATTCATGTCGCCAAAGCCCAACACGGCACAAATGCCATTGACCTACAACCCGTGCAGTTGACGATGATTTTGCACGAGGTAGACAGCATGACCCATCTCCTCGCCGAAAATCGGAATTTGCGCCTCACGATCGCCTTACCCGACCCAGACCTCTACGTGCTGGCAGATCCCCATTGGCTGCGGCAAGTGCTGGTGAGCTTGATCGATGGGGCGATCGCCCAAATGCAAGATGGAGCCATCAAACTCTCTGTCGCCTCGATCGATTCGCAGTTTGTGCACCTGTTGCTCGAAGATGAGCGCCCCGCCGGAAGCTGGCAAGAAGCAATCGACCTGCTCCAGTCTGCAAACCCGCCCCAAACCCTTTCTCCTGGCTTTGGTTTGATGCTCACCCAAACCCTACTCAACGCCATGAATGGACGGTTAGAGTTGCTCAAAGTGCCCTCAGCACCCGGAGAAACACAAACCCATCTGCAATGTTCGATTCCGATCGTGGCAGAATCTGACCTGGGTTGAGACGAGCGAATTTAGGCGATAGAGTTGAAGCAGTGAGACAGTCTAGGTTCACCCATCTCAAGTTCAGACTCGATAGGCTCAAGGGCAGCAGATGATAGAGACGCTAATCGGCAAAACGCTTCAGGGCGGCAAATATACCCTCAATGCAGAACTCGGTCGGGGTGGGTTTGGCATCACCTTCAAGGCGACCCATCACTATCTCAATCAGGTTGTGGTGATCAAGACGCTAAACGAGGCACTGAGAAACGATCGCGCTTACGCAGACTTTCAGCGCAAATTTCAGGATGAGGCGCGACGGCTGGCGATTTGCGTCCATCCCCATATTGTGAGGGTCAGCGACTTCTTTATCGAAGATGACCTGTCTTATATGGTGATGGACTATATCCCCGGTGAGACCCTAGAAGATTTGGTGTTTCCTGACCATCCGCTTCCGGAGGCGACGGCGATTCACTACGTTCGCCAGATTGGTGCAGCGCTGCAAGTCGTCCACCGAAATGGCTTGCTGCATCGTGATATCAAACCTCAGAATATTATTCTGCGCCAGGGAACCCAGCAAGTGGTGCTGATCGACTTTGGCATTTCGAGAGAGTTTACCCCCGGTTCGACCCAAACCCATACCAGCATGATTTCGGTGGGCTATGCTCCGATCGAGCAATATCTTTCCCAAGAAAAGCGCAGCCCCGCCACGGATGTTTACGGGCTAGCTGCCACCCTCTACTCATTGCTGACGGCTACCGTCCCGATCGCATCTATTCTGCGCGATCGACAACCCATGCCCGAACCTCGTGGCTTACAGCCGCGACTGAGTGCAGCCACCAACCAAGCCGTGGTGCGAGGGATGGCCTTAGAGATGCAACATCGCCCTGCCAGCGTAGAGGAGTGGTTGACACTTTTGCCCGATCTATCAGAAGCAGAGTTTGAAAGCCCCCTTGTGCCCGTATCTCAGCCATTGCCCAGGGTCGCGCCCATCCTTACAGAAGACCCGACTCTCGCCGTCAACGGTCGCCCTGCACCCGATCGCCAAACCCCCGATCGCCAAACCCCACCCCTAGAAACGATCGCCCCCCATGCCCAGCCCCTTCAGCTTCAGCAAGAGCAATCTCAGCGCATTGTTGAACCAACACCCAAGTCGGGGCAAAAAATCATCCTCGGTTTGGTCGCCCTCTCTGGCGCAACCCTGGCCCTCGTTGGGCTGGCAACGGTGCTGTTCAATCCTAAACCTGAGTCAACGCCGATCGTAGCCGAGAGCACTACACCCAGCGTTGAACCGAGCCTTACGCCCGCTCCTTCACCTGAGATTGTACCTCCCAAAAACCAGGCTTCACCCTCCCCTGAGCCGTCTCCAAGTGTCAGCATTGCCCCTGACCCGACTCCGCCGATCGTGGTTCGTCCCGATCCGGCTCCCCCGGCTCCAGAACCTGCTTTGCCGCGCTCTGCCCCCTCTAGAATTCCTGGATTCCCTACGGGCACGTCTGAGGGTGAAATCCAAGCAGCCTTGGGCAAGCCAACCCGCTCGAAGGCTGGCTATTGGCCAAACACTCGCAGCGACTTATATGAGGTGCTGCCTGATCAGGTGACTCTGGCTTACATTTACGATCGCGATTCTGGCAGAGTCCGCCAGACCGAAGCTTCCTTTGCGCCGACGGTGGATGATTTGCTGGTGCGCGTCACCTTAAATGGAATGATGAGCAGCCAGGCCTCCTCCGAGATTATGGCAGGACTTCAGCAGGTCTACCAGCGCCGCTCAAACCAGTACAGTTTTACCCAGAACGGACTCAAAGGCACGATCGAGCGTAACAATCGCGATCGCATTTACATTGCCGTTTGGGAAGGAGATTTACATTAACCTCAAACCCTCCGACGAATTCAGCATCCCTCACTCGGCAGAGGGCTGAGGTGCGATCGTTTGCTTGCAGCCCTCTGCCTGGGTTATTTTTCAATATCTTCTCGATCCGGTCGTCTCACCGGGCACGCCAGGCTCCCGATAGGCGGCCGAGTCATCTCTGTTCTTGCGACCCATTAGACCAAACAAACCGAGCAAGCCGAGCAAACCCCAGTAGCCATTTCTGCCTTCGTTGTTGTATTCGACGGTAGCAGGGCTGGCGGTGGTGTCACCTGTGCCTGGAGCCGTCTGAGCAGAGACGATCGTCGCGGGCAAAACAGTCAAACTATACTTTGTCAGGGCATAAAATTAAAGATTTTGGACGGGGTGCAGGGGTGGAACCCCT
>JAAUOZ010000266.1 GCA_012034655.1 Leptolyngbyaceae cyanobacterium CSU_1_3
GGATGGGCAGGGAGATGGCTGGGGGCGCAGCCCCACACCCCTTCTAAACCAAAATCTATAGGCTGACGCAGTATAGCCAAAAAATCTAGACCTTGGGCGGCAATCTGAGGTCTTTTGTTTTGTCTGTTCCTTTGGGCAAGAAGTCTGAGTCCGATCGCCTCTGGATGATCCCCCTGCCCCCAATCACGGTACGATTGACACACTATACTTGTTCATCAACGCTGCACGGCCTATGAAGCGATATTTGTCCCGCCTGCTGGCTCTGGTATTGGTGGTTGCGATCGGTCTAACGGGTTGCAGTTCTGCTTCGCCCGGAGGCATGACAGGCAACTACCGAGAAGACACATTAGCCCTGATTACCAGTCTCCGATCGGCCCTTGAGCTTCCGCAGGATTCGCCCAATAAGGTTGCTGTCCAAAAAGAAGCCCGCACCAAGATCAACGACTTTGCTTCTCGATATCAGCGCGATACGTCCGTTCTCAAGCTCAACTCGTTTACAACGATGCGGACGGCTCTCAACTCGCTGGCAGGTCACTATAGCTCCTATCCCAATCGTCCGGTTCCTGAAAAACTCAAAACCCGCGTCGAGCAAGAATTTCAACAAATTGAGATTTCTCTCAAGCGCGGCATCTAAGCGTCTTTACTATTAGCTTGGTAATGTTTGATCTGGCAAGTTTGGAGATCGTGGCTCGACTTCGCTCACCACTCAGTTATTTCATGGGTTGAGCGGAGTCGAAACTCACGCCAAGATCCTCTGCTGTCAGAGCTTTGGTTGCCAAGTTAATAGATGCAGATGCTCTCAGGTCGCAAAATTTTTTGAGTTCTGGATGGCGCACGATCCAGAACTCACTGTGATTTGTTATCCGACGATTCGGGCCATCCTTCGATCGTCCGAGTTTCATACCCCCTAGCACAAAGTCGAAGGTCAGCGGTCGGAAGGGCAAATCTTTTTTAGAAATCGCCTAAGGAATGTGGATTCAATCATTCCGTCCAGTGCAAGGCTGTCTTGCCCTCCACCCCAGCCCCTCTCCCAAGTTGGGAGAGGGAGCAGGAGTCCGGTTTCTCTGCTCCTAGATGGGGAGAAGGGTTAGGGGAGGAGGGCAAAGATCTCCGGCATTGATCAATCCACATTCCTAAGCAGTTGCCTCGGCTTTCAATAGTCGATTGAGCATAGAAGCTGGGCGCTGTTCATAGTTCCAGGCGAAAGCATGACGAAACGCATTGTCTTGACAAGCCTGTAGCTCTTCAAAGCCAATGATATCGTGGGTCAGCAAGCTCTCATACTCGAAGGGTAGCCGCACATCGTTGAGACCTGCGTTGTCTGTGCAAATAGCGATCGCCACCCCGGCATCAAAGCAGCGATCGAACACTTGTTTCAGTTGTCCGATGTCCTGTAGAGTGCCAGTCTTGAGATAGGTGGTCGGGCAAACCTCCAGACATTGACCCCGTTGTGCCACTTCTTTGAGCAAATGCGGATGCAGTAAAGGGATCTGAATTCCATGCCCGATTCGCATCAAATAGGGTAGAAGCTCTGGGTAACAGCCTTCGGTGGTTTCATAAAGATGCCCCGTGGTGTTGATGTTCAGCGATCGTGCATAGGCATATAACTCCACCCACTCGTCTAACCGTTCTGCGTAGTGGCTGTCGCCCCCCGCTACATCGATCGCGCAGATATAATCTCGCGATTGGGCGGCCAGATCGACGATCGCCCGATTGACCTCGTAGGGCAACCGCGAGTGCATACAGAGAATCTGACTGCTGACGATCGGATACTCTGTCACTCGGCTAGCCTTGCCGACAATCTCCACAATCTGAGCCATCTGATCAATGCGCTGAGATTGCGTCAAGGTGTGATCGGTTCTCAAAAACGGCGTGTAGCGCAACTCCAAATAAGCAATATTTTCAAAAATGTATGCGCCTCGCATCAGGCGATAGATGAAATAGGGCAGAGCGTGAGCCGTTTGTACGCCTTCTACGAGCGTGTGCAATTCTAAATATTCATCCAGCGTGCTGCGCGGCCGCGTATAGAATTCTTCAAATTCTCCATAGTTTGGGAAGCGATCGGCCAATACCGACTGTTCGCGATGTAGATACCGCCACAGCACTCTTGAAACAACCGATCCACCGAGATGTCGGTGTAATTCAGCGTATAAAGCCACAGGCACCTCTTCTGATGATGTAATTCCTCCTATTCTGACGTTTGTGACAAAACTTGTCTGGCACTCCTTGATACCAATTGCTCGATCGAGGCTTGATCTACGGCAGAGCCAGCCAGAATGCCCGCTAGCTGCTGATCTGGATCGAAAAGCGTAGAAAGAACCTCCTACAATAGTTCTATTGATGGGTCTATTGATTTCAAATACAAAATTGCAACCCCAAAAACGTTGCTCTCAGAGCCGGAGAAGAGGATATGAATTTAGTCGCGCTGCAAGGCGTATTAGATAATTTTTCGTTTGCAATCTTGTTTGCCACGATGCTGATTTACTGGACGGGGGCGGCGTTTCCTCAGATCCCCCTTCTGTCTGCGTTGGGTACGGCAGGCATGGCGATCGCCAATCTCTGTATTGCCACCCTTTTGGGAGCACGCTGGCTAGAAGCGGGCTATTTTCCACTCAGCAACCTCTACGAGTCTCTATTTTTTCTCACCTGGGGCATTACGCTGCTCCATCTTTTTGCCGAAAATCGCAGCGAGAGCCGTCTGGTTGGCGTAGTTACAGCGCCCGTGGCCATGGCGATTACCGCATTTGCCGCGATGACTTTGCCCGACACGATGCAGGCATCTGCTCCGTTGGTTCCGGCGCTCAAGTCCAATTGGTTGATGATGCACGTCAGCGTCATGATGTTGAGCTATGCAACCTTAATGGTTGGTTCTCTGTTGGCGATCGCCTTTCTCGTCGTCACACGAGGGCAAAATATTGAGTTGCGGGGCAGTTCTGTCGGTACGGGGGGCTACCGCGATCGCACCTATCGCCTCAATCGAGAAGAATCTCCCGACTCCCCAGGGGTGGCGATGCACCCTGGCGGAACCGCAGTGCTGGAATCGGTGACGACTACCGAAGCCTTGTCTCCCCAGCGTTTGAGTTTGGCAGATACCCTAGACAACATCAGCTATCGGGTGATCGGGCTGGGCTTTCCATTGCTGACGATCGGCATCATTGCAGGGGCCGTTTGGGCCAACGAAGCCTGGGGTTCATACTGGAGTTGGGACCCTAAAGAAACTTGGGCAATGATTACCTGGCTAGTGTTTGCCGCTTACCTCCACTCGCGAATTACCAAAGGCTGGCAAGGTCGTCGTCCCGCGCTACTTGCCGCCGCCGGATTTGTGGTCGTCTGGGTTTGCTATCTGGGTGTTAACCTTCTAGGCAAGGGATTGCACAGCTACGGCTGGTTCCTCTAAATTCACCTCACCCTTTCCATCTTCACGATCAGAAACCCTCATGGATAACGGATACTCCCCTTTACGAGATGACGAAGTGTTGTTCGTCGATCGCGGTCGCGTTTTGATGACCAATCCAACCTTCAAGGTCATCGAATTTTTGGACGCTCTGGCGCAGGCGATTAGCGATCGCGAAGATGACTGGTCAGAAGACAACGAAGCCTGGTTTGGTGACGGTCTACCCTGTGAGGCGCTGCGCTTTGGGACGGGCGGCTGGCAACGGGGCAGAGTCAGAATTCGTCTAGAATTTGTACCCGAAAAAATCCCTGGCAAATTGCCCGAACGATCGTCTGCCTCCCGCCCTTCAGAGCAACCCCTAGAGAGAATGCGCTCAAAATCGAGCGACACGTTTTACCAAGATTCTGAAGACGATCGCTACTAAAAGCATTGATGAATCATCCCCTTTGGACTCCGCTCCACGATCGACTACACCGCACCCTCAAACAACGCAGATTACTAAAGCAAGGTCAGTCTGTGCTGGTAGCGGTTTCTGGAGGGCAAGATTCTCTCTGTTTGCTCAAGTTACTTGTAGACTTGCAGCCTAAATGGAATTGGCAGTTGGCGATCGGGCACTGCGATCATCGATGGCGAAACGATTCTCAGTCCAATGCAGAATTTGTGGGCGAACTAGCTCGATCGTGGCAAGTTCCGTTTCACCTCAAAACGGCGGATCAAGTTCCGGCGAGTGAGGCGACCGCCCGATCGTGGCGTTATAACTGTTTTGAGACGATCGCACACTCAGAAAACTACACCGCCGTGATCACGGGGCACACCGCCAGCGATCGAGCCGAAACCCTACTCTACAATCTAATGCGAGGCAGTGGCGCTGACGGCTTACAGGCATTGAGATGGGAGCGATCGCTCTCGCCACAGATCGCTCTGATTCGCCCACTGTTGGGCACGACTCGTACTGAAACCGCCCAATTCTGCCATGACTCTGATCTTCAGATTTGGGAAGACAGCACCAATCAAGACTTAACCTACACCCGAAATCGGATTCGCCAACAACTGCTCCCTTACCTACACACTCATTTCAACTCTCAAGCAGAGCAGCACTTAGCGCAAACCGCCGAACTTCTCACCGCAGACGTTGAGTATTTAGAAACCATTGCCTCCCACCTCCGAGAACAAGCCATATCCCCCGATCGTTTAAGCTTGAAGCGATCGCAGATCCAGTCGGCTCCCCTCGCTCTGCAACGTCGAGTCATTCGACAGTTTCTACAACACTCCCTGACATTTAGCCCCAACTTTGAGCAGATCGAGAAGGTAGTTGCCCTCATTGCTGCACCCCAGCGATCGCGCACCGATCCATTGACCGGAGGGGCGATCGCCCAAGTCCAAGGCGACTGGATTGTCATCAAAATTTAGCTGCTATTGAAAAACACAAGCAGGTTTTACACCTCTCCTGCCAAGATGGGGTGGTACTGCTGAAGCAGTCCGCTTCATTGGATAGGGAGCGTTTAAGAAGTAATGAACTCAGGACGGGTGGTCAGGCTGGTGACAATTTGCTGCATCTGAGCGATCGCGCCACTCTGATCATTTTTTGCCTCGTGAACCTGTGCGATCGTTCCCTGCATCTTCTCAAGCTGATGGCGCAACCCATCTACCCCATCTTGAATCGGTTGCAGCATTTCCTGATACAGATTCACTTTGCCCGCAATTTCAGCCGTGCTGGCTCGCTGAGATTTCAGCGTTTCTTCTAGGTGCTTTAGCTCACTACGCGCTGCCTCTTGCTCACCCGATCGACGATCGACCATCTCTTGAGTTTGTTGAATATTGCTGCGAATTTGCTCAAGCTCACTCTCAATTTTTTGCAACTCATCCGCCTGCTGCTGCCGCACAGAATCAATTTGGGCAAACACTTGGCTCAAATCAAGGCCGCCATCCTTCGCTTCTGGGTCGCTCCTACCCTGCCGCCGAGCTAGGATCGATCGATGCTGCCGAAGCGTGTCTTCCTTATCTTTTAAGCTCCGGCGCTGACCTACCAACGTCTCGTTGAGAAACTGGTATGCGTCTTGCTCGTCGGTGAGTTCGGCTTCTAGGGCAATACGATCGTACTCCCCCGCCTGCCCAATCTTCACCTTCAGATCCTCTAGTTCCTTCTGCTTAAATTCCAACTCCTCTTCTTGCCCATTCACAAACCCAGACGACATCTCAAAATCGCGCTGAAAGTCTTGAATCAATGACTGAAGCTCATCAAGGGGCATTTTCTCCAATGCTTCCATATTGACAGCATTGACATTGGCATCCATCCCTTCAGCCAGACGATAAAGCTGTTGGTGCAAATCTTCGTAATGCTGAATCTGCATCCCCAGCCTCTGAGCATACTCTTGCCTGGTGTGCAAAACTGCTTCTTGAAGCTTAACTTCTGCCTTGGCCTGTTCTAGCGATTCCTGCGCCTGATGCCAGTCTTGCCAGCGACGATCGAGATCCTGAGCGGTGCGATCGAGGTCTGCTTGGGCTTGCTGAAGGGTCGATCGTTGCTGCTCCAAATTCTCCCAATGATGGGTCAAGACCCCTTGCTTCTGGCTGACCAGTTGCGCCGCGTGGTTCACCTGCCCCTGCATTGTCTCCGAAACAAAACTCGTATTGTTCAGCCGATTCAGCAGATCTTGAATAGTTTGCGCCTGCTCGGCATCCAGCACCGACGCTGACTGCATTTCCGCTTGTCGCTCCTCCAGTTGGCGTTTTTGCCCCTGAAGCTGCTCCCACGCACCCTCCATCTCAGCCCGATTGCGCTCTAGCTCCTCACCTTGCCGAGTTACTTCATCGCGAGTCACCTCAAACTGTTGCCGCTGCTGCTCTAGCTGCTCAAAATCTTCCTCAAGTTGCTGAAGCTGTTCCCGCCGAGACTCCATCTCCATCTCGCGCCGATTCAACTCTTGGCTCTGGTAAGTAAGAGACTGCTTCCACTGCTCGATCTCTTCCTCCTGAGTCTTAAATTTTTCCTGCAAGCGAGAGAAATTTTGAAGAATACTGACCAGCGGCCGCCCTGCCTCCTGAAGGCGCTGCACCTGCTTATTCGCAGTCAAATCCACCAGCAAAAGCGTTCCGGGGCTAAAGCGGCTGGCTTCATCCGACTGGACGGACTCTTCGCCCACTGCACTCCAATTTTGCTCAGCACGCTGGCAAGCGAGCAATTTGAGTTCAGACTTACCGCCACCGATAATTCCGCCCTTCTTCTGGATAACTTCTGCTAGATACAGCACTCTGGTAGCCCTCTTCCTTATCTACGCCCAATTCGTAAGATGCAATTTACCCAGATGAGTTAAGCCCATCTCTACTTTAGTTCTCTTTAGTTATAGTCTGCTAGCGGCAAGGGCGGTTATGGTGTGCCATCCCAAACCCGATGAAACCTGAGTTAAGGTTTGT
>JAAUOZ010000267.1 GCA_012034655.1 Leptolyngbyaceae cyanobacterium CSU_1_3
GTCGTGGGAGCGATCGTGGGAGCGATCGGGGGAGCGATCGGGGGTTGCTGCCCCTAGTCTTGCTAAGCCTCCGATTCGGTATGCTTTGCCCGGCGGAGGTGAAACCTTTTGGTGACGCGGATGGTGCGCGACTTGCCGGGGTATGCCAACCGGGTGAGGACGAGATTGACACAACGCACAGCGATCGGCTCAATGGGTTCGATTTTGCTGGCGGGTAGACCTGAGTTTGCCCCGTTGCCCCTCAAGCCCGGTAGCGAAACTCCGCCCCAAAACGATTTAGATCAGGCATTTCTGACGACCCTAGAGCGGCAAACCGTCGCAGGTCAGCCCTTCGACCTTCAGCAATATCATTGGCTATTTTTGGCAAAAACTGGGAGGGGTTGGCAACTGGCACTGATGTATACGCGCACCGGGCAACCTACCACACCGCCCAGAGAAAGCAGCCAGGGCATCATCGGGCAGGCAGTGCGGACGTGGCTCAGAGACTGCAACGCTGGAGCCATCAGACCGTGAATGAATTTTTCAAAACTCGGCTAGAATGGCATCCTGTCAAACCAGTGCCAATCCATGCCATTGAACGATAAACAAATTCGGATTTTGCGAGCGATCGAACAGGGAAATATTACGGGCGAAAGTATCGCTGAAGCACTCAGTTCCTCAATGCCCATGCTTAGATATTATCTCGATACAATGGCAGAAGATGGATATTTGAAAGCAGCAAAAGTTTATGACAATGACACGAGAGAATTTCAAATTGTCCGAGCTTATCTAACCGAGAAGGGTAAAGCCGAGTTGGAACAATCAGCGAGTGATTTATCGACCCTAGAAGACGCTTCTCGCAGTCAGCAAAGAACAGAAACAAAGCCCAGCCAAATCTCGATTTATGACTTAAATGAAGTTCACAAAGCTTTAGAAACTCTGAGTGTTGTAGTAGATAGATTGCCAGAATCTCGTCGCGAATTGGCCATCATTTATCTCAGCGATTTGCAAGACGAAATCAAGATTGCTTACCGTCGCCGACCTGAAAGAATCAAAGCCTATTTCATTGCAGTATTGGGCATGATTTTGCCAATTGTTAGACAAATTGAGCAGGTCGATCGCTTCATCGAAAGTGCTCGCATCCTCTCAAAAAAACTCAACGTTCCGGTTAAGCTGCCCTAACTCGATCGTATTTCATCCAGCTTTTCTCTAACTAACTGAATATCTTGCCACATCAGCCATTTGGGGCTGCCCTGCTCACGAGACTGATTTCTCAACAAATAGGCAGGGTGAAAAATTGGCATATACAAGCGCCCATCGCGCTCTACCCACTGCCCCCGAACTTTCGTGATGCCTTGCTTGATGCCCACCAGCGTCTTCATCGCTGTGGCTCCCGTCAGCAGAATAATTTTGGGGTCAACCAAACGAATCTGTTCGAGCAGATAGCCTTTACAAGCGTCTGCTTCATCGGTCGCAGGGGTGCGGTTTTCGGGAGGGCGACACTTCACCACATTGCAGATAAACACGTCTTCTGCGATCGTCAGCTTCACCGCCGCCAAAATTTTGTCTAACAGTTGCCCCGACTTACCGACAAAGGGCAGCCCTGTTTCGTCCTCGGTTTGCCCTGGGCCTTCGCCCACAATCATAATCGGGGCTTTGGGGTTGCCGCGCCCAATCACCGCATGGGTACGATTTGCGCCCAGATCACAGCGCTGGCATTGGTTGCAGTGGCTCCCTATTTGCTCCATGGAGGTATAGGTGCGATCGGAATAGGAATCTTGGCACTCGTCGGAATCAGATCCGGGTTGAATTCTTTTTGGGTGGCTGACTCTGCACTGGGCGCAAGATCAAACAGACTAAATTGCTCTTCGTTCACCATGAATCGGCAGGCGGAGTTTTAATTATAAACCTTAGCAGGTGAAGGCGTACTCTTAACCATTCTGATAACTCCCACGTCTGAAAGACGGTGAGAGTTTTACCCTGGTTGACTGACAAACCCTTGCCCCTCATCCCTCGATCTCTTCTCCCCAAGGAGGAAGGGAAGTCAAAAAAGTAAGGTGATGTCTAAAAAGATTTTACCTGCTGACTTTTGCCCTGAGCGAAGTCGAAGACGGCGGGTTACTTCTGTGCTAGAAATCTCCTGGTGTTGGGTTCAGAGCGACTCTCCCGCGCTGGGAGAGGAGTTGGGGCGAGGGTCTTCCGAGTGTTGTCAGCCAACCAGGGGTTTTACCTGAGGTCTTGTGTCTGGCTCCTCAAGGCCCGGCAAAGATCGCATCCTCAATATCTTGGCGACTCAACGAATATTTGAACACTCTTTGAATGTCGGGGCGATCTTCTAACAGATAGCGAACCGAGAGTTGTTCTACTTCTAGGCAAATCTCCGCTCGCCATTGGGAAGTATTCACCACCCAACAGTGAAGATCGTCTGAGTCTTGTTGGCAACCCTTCTCAAGGAGCCACGACTCAATCTGAGGAAGAGGATGGTTGTAGAGAGGCGTATCAGCAGAAGGAAGAGTCATGCAGGTTTTTAGGTGGGGTTCGATCGAACGCTGGGGGCAGAATGATCAGGAATTTCAGGTATCTTGGGCGGAAACCATTCCTGATGCGGTAGGGGCATCGGTTCAGCGATCGAATCTGAAGGAGCTACGTCTTCTTGAATGGCGGCTTCTTGGGTGGCGATCGGTTGCAAAACCGTATCACCTCGCGTCAACCCGATGGTGATCGCCAAGACCAAACATCCTACAAACGTTACGCCCAAAATAAAGAGGGCAAAAAGCTCTCCCGCAGAAAGGGGGCGATCGTGGGCATCTAAATAGGCAGAGCCAGTGTAGCGCGGTTGGGGGCGATTGAGGCTGGGCAAAGGCTGCACTACTGTCACACGGGAATACCCCATCTTTAGATCGTAGGCATTTTTGCGATCGGTGTTGCTCAACGTCCCATAGGCTTCATTGAGTTGCTGAAACTTTTGGGTAGCAATCTCAGGCGGCAACTGCGTCGTGTCTGGGTGATAGAGCTTACTCATCTCTCGATAGGCTTGCCGAATCTCTTGTCCCGAAGCGAAAGGACGCACCCCCAACAGAGTGTAATGATCGTTACCCATCGTTTTCTGATGAGTTCCGCGTTTGCCGTCGCCATTCGGAGTTGCTCGATTCTGAGTCACCGCAGTTTTACCTTGGTCAGGTTCTCAACAGTTATTGTAACCAGGTTCAGGATTGTAGCAGTCAGGTGATCACAAAGGACTTCCAACTTACGCTTGGGGACTTCCTAGGCAAGTCATGGGTTCACAGCAGTGCTATAGCCCTTACTAGAATTTATTTTGAGCGGAGATTTTGCTTTCCTGCTTGTCCCTTCGTTGGCATCTTCCCCACCCTAAAAAGGGATAGGGAATTCCCAATCTCACGATCGAGCCTTCCTGGATCAGCCACCCAGATCCGACAGGAGCACTTGGACTGAGTTTCGGCTCCGCCCAACTCACACTCATCCTAGTGGTTTGTCAGTCTTAATTTTGTGCCTTCGGGTGAGGTGAGAGAACCAGACTTCTGGCTCTCTTCCCACTTTCGCCCCACTTTGGGAGGAGGGCCATTCATCCTTTCATGCAGTAACACTACTTTTCCTAGAAAAGTGCTCACAGAACTTTTCTGCCGAGAGCGAGTAGCCAAAGCTTAACCAGATGCCAACCTTGAAATTACCTATCCTTGAGGTCGAGGCTTTAGAGTGAAATCTAGGATCTGATTACCCCCTGTGACCTAACAATGATCCAATCTTTTAGTTCTGAAGTTCTCCAACACCCTGATCTGCGCCAAGTCTTAGAGCAGCGCTATCAAGGGCGTAGCCTCCAACCCTATCGCAGTGGGCAACCGATTCAGATGTCATCCCATGAAATTTGGGTGGTTTGTCGAGGTGTCGTTCTCCTGAGTACGCTTTACCCATCGGGTGATGAAGCATTGCTGGGGTTGGTCAATTCTTCGATGCCTTTTGGCTTACCCCTGACGTATATTCGCCCCTATCAAGCGATCGCCCCTTACTGATGTAGACCTGATGGCCGTAAGCCTGTCCGAGATAGAGCAGTCTCCCGTGTTAGCACAGGAGATTTGCCGCCACATGAGCCGTCGTCTCCAGCAGGCAGAAGCGTTTTTGGCGCTTGCAGGCTGCCGTCGGGTTGAGGATCGATTGCGGCAACTGCTGCTGCTGCTTCAGCATGAGGTTGGGCAACCTGTGAAGTCAGGCGTTCGGATTAATGTGAGACTGACGCACCAGCACCTGGCTAATGCGATCGGCACAACACGGGTGACGATTACTCGCTTACTGGGCCAGCTTAGAGAAGAAGGCTGGCTGACGATCGATGCCACCCGCCACATTGTTTTGCCCTTTGGGACTACCTGATGTTTTGCCCTTTGGGGCTACCTGAGCGCAACATTGGCACTAAACGTGGGCTGCATAATGGTGGCTTCAATCGGCACGACTCCTTTGTCTTCGCTGCCAATGCAGCGAGCCGCCCGGTTAGACAGATCCAACACTCGGTTATCAAAGTAGGGGCCACGATCGTTGATTCGCACCACCACGCTCTTGCCGTTGAGCAGGTTGGTCACTTTGAGGTAAGTATCAAACGGTAAGGTTGGGTGAGCGGCGGTTAGTTCGTTTTGGTCAAAGGTTTCGCCTGTTGCCGTTTCGCGACCGTGGAAGTAAGGCCCATACCAAGAAGCCATGCCGGTGATGCTGCCGTCTGTATTCTTTAAGCCGTGCATTTGAATCTGCGCTTCCGCCAGTGAGAGAGGAGCCTCCCCCAGGGCAACCCGCAGGTTGTTGATCCAGGCGATCGCCACTAACTCCGCCGGACGGTTGAACTGTGCCGCCCTGTCAGAGTCAAGGGTGAAGAGCACACGATCGCCCAGTTTTGCCGAAGGGCCGTTGAGCGCAACGCCGGGCTGAAGCTGGGAGGCATCTAGGTTGGGGGTCTTGAGCAGGGCTTGCAAACTGTGAGCGATCGCCTTAGCATCGTCGCGGTTGGGCACTTCTGCAACCAGACAGCCCTTTACCCAAATTTGAAAATTTCCGCCGTCAGAGTCTTCTGAGAGACTTTCTTGTGAGGCGCAACGCCAAAAGCCCGTGCGGGTCAACCGATTAGATTGCTCTGACCCAGCCCGCAGCATGACAACGGCTTCACCCTCCAAGTCTACGGCGATTTTGGGAATGCCTGAAAAGAAGTCTTGCACTGCTTGAGCGAGGTCGTTGAGAGGGTTGCCAGAGGCTTCTTGTCGAGATTTGTGGTCTGCTACCGGGTGAAAGCTAGACTCTAACTGGCTTTCTGAAGCAGACTGTTGAGGGGCAGTGCCAAACAAAACTCCCTCGATCGCCCCTGCCCATAGAAGACTCGTCGTGGTGGGCTGCTGTGGGGGTGGGCTAATCAAACCAAAGTTTGAAGGTGAGTTAAACCCCACAGGGGCAGCAATATTTAGCCAATAGGAACTTCGACCTGAATTAAGAGGAGCGTATAGGTTGGACTCTAGGGAATCAGATTGCTCATCAATCGACGATGACATCTGACCGAGGAGAACATGAGACAGATATTTGGGTGTTTCTAAGAGCTTTTCTGCGATCGACGAAAAGTCGCCAAACCAGGAGGCTACCCATATGAGTCCAATAATTGACATGTGTATCCAGAACTAAATTGTAGGGGACGATACTTTTTGACTTTCATCAGTATAAAGTTTCGGTGAAGCAAAAAATATCTATCTTAAGGAAATATTTTAAATTTATTAGAGAAATTGATCCCCATTGCATAATATAGAGTTTTGTTTTCTAAGTGACAGATTTCAAATTGGCACAACCCTACAGATTGAGGCGACCTTCAAACCAATTGATGCGACTTGATGCGATTTGGGGCGATGTTGCCGATCAACAGAAAAAATAGGAGTCAGATGCCTGGCATCTCGCGATACAACAAAGAAAGGTCAGCGATCGCAATTGATTCACCACCTTTCCCCCAAATTTTTATGGTTTCTACTTCTAAATCTGTCCCTGTCACCTTGTCTCAGGGCTGCTTGCGCCGCGTTCACCACTTCGCGCTCAATGTGCGCGATCTGCAAGCTTCTCGCTACTTCTATGGCACAATCTTGGGTCTACATGAACTGACTGGAAGCGAAATCCCCGAAACTCTAAAAGCCGAAGTCGCGGCTGGCAAAGTTGCCAATTTTAGAACGCCGGATGATAGCATTCTCGACCTGTTCTTTGAGCCAGAATTATTGCCGCCCCACTCTGACCCGACGCGACAGTTTACTCGTGCTAACCATTTGGCGTTTGACATCGCGCCTGAGTGGTTCGATCGGGCGGTCGAAGTGCTGCACGAAAATCAGGTGCTCATCGATCATGGCCCAGTCAGCCGGCCGACGGGTCGAGGCATCTATTTCTATGACCCAGACGGATTTTTGCTAGAAATTCGCTGCAACCCAACTCAATGATTGCCAAACGTGAGCATCCGTAAGGCTGAGTAAGACGTGTATTTTATAGAGGTCTTGCCTTCACCCCATTGAGTGATTTTGACGAGATGAAGATTTATCGATTAAGTGATGAAGTGTTTCTACGGTGGTGAGAGAAATCACAAACTATCTCAGTCTGTTAGAGGATCGTAAAGGATAGCACCGATCGCATCTTTCTTGAGTAGGATCTCTAGCAGGGTGATCGCACGGCTCGATATTCCTGGATTTGAGAGAGGTCTGTGATGTTAGAAAAACTACTTCAAGCAGCAGTGATCACCTTATTGCTCGGCTTTTTGGCAGGTGTAAAACCCTCAAAAACGAGCGAAGTCCCCAACTTCTCTACGTTTC
>JAAUOZ010000039.1 GCA_012034655.1 Leptolyngbyaceae cyanobacterium CSU_1_3
GGCCGTGCACACCGTCGCAGTGCAATGGGCAAGAAATGAAAAAGGGCAGTTTATTCCCCAGCAGATTCCTGGTACTGAGAAAGTTCTACCGGCGCAGCTTGTCCTGTTGGCGATGGGGTTTTTAGGCCCCGAACAGCCGCTTTTGGAGGCTTTGGGTGTGGAGCGCGATGGCCGCAGCAATGTCAAAGCTGACCACGAAAAATACACGACGAGCCTTCCGGGTGTGTTTGCGGCGGGCGACTGTCGGCGGGGTCAGAGTCTCGTGGTTTGGGCGTTCAACGAAGGTCGCGGTGTAGCGAGAGAATGCGATCGCTATCTCATGGGCAGCACTGACTTGCCCTAAGGCGATTTCTAAAGAAAGATATGACCGACCTTTGTCCTTTGGCTTCGCTCAGGGCACAAGCTGGCTGAGCGAAGTCAAAGATAGCAGGTCACTTGTTTGCATAGAAATCTCCTGAGATCCCCAATTTTGTCGGCCAGTTCCTCGACTTCTTTCTCAACACCAGCTAAGGTTTAGAGCCTCAACCTAGAAGCCGGAGATCGTCATCCGACTTTAAGCGATCGCCAAATCCGATGATTTGAGAAAGTCTCCTAGGTCACGATCGCGATTGAGCCAGCCCTGCAAAAAGACTCCCTGGCTGGGGTTAGAGTTGACCCGTTGATTGCGGTAGTCAATTCGACCTTGAACCATTCTTGCGGCCGTTTGAGCATTATTTTTGGTAGACAGTGCCACTTGAGTGCCGGGGCCAAAAACGCCATCTGCGGTGATGCCCAAGGCTTCTTGAAGGAACTCGATCGCCCCACCTACCCCAAAATTAACCGCCGTATCAAAGTGGGCTACCGCTAAAGGCAACACCATGCTGTCTGCCTGAGAAGGCTTCCAATACATCGAGTAATAAATGTCGTGGACTTCTTCTGGGGTAATAACTTCTACCGCTTGAGTGGGCAAGCGTTTGTTAATTCGATAGGTGTCGTAGGTATCTTGAATGACACCCATATTTGTTGCACCCCCTGGATCATCGGGATGGTTGACATAACCACCTTCCCACCGCAGTGTAAACTTGAGGGCGATCGCGAGCGCATCGACCTTAGTAGGAGTCGTGGCAAGCAGGGAAGGCGCTACCATCGGGGGGCGCAGTTTCAATGAGCTTGCGGGCAAAGGTTGGGCCAAACAAGCCCGTTGCCGCGTTGTTTAGATGAGCCGATTTGCAGAAATCCTCAAGGGCCGCTTTTGTTGCAGCACCAAATACGCCATCTACCGTGGTCTTTATGTCTCCCCGGAGAAAGCCGAGTGCGCTCAGACGAGTCTGCAAATCTTTGACAAGTTCTCGATCGCTCGTCAATGTTGCCAAATTGATAACCTTACTCTGCTCGACCAGATCTTTGAGTTGCATAAATTCACCCGTTGTTCAATAAGTTGAGATAGGAGTTGAGATATCAGCTTTCAGCACAAGCGGTCTAAATTCAGACTAAAAATATCGTGACTTACTGAAAAGAAAACGACGCTTCTTGTACCCAAAAATTAATATTTTGGCGGCGTTAAGTAGAGGAATCAGCAAGATCGCGACTGCTGAGTTAAGGCTTTCCCCTCTTATCTGGGGTTGGGTAAATAGTTAGCGATCGAGCGTGGCTCTAGCTCGAAGATCACCCAAGGGGCAGGCGCAAAAATAAAGTACCCATTTAAATTTAAAATAAATGCAGGTAGAAACAGGGCAGTGTCGTGTCCTCAACACTGATACAGCATCGATCGGAAACCCCCTAATTCTTTAGCTAGATTTTTGTTTGGGCTTACGTTGAACTTGTTTGGCTAAAAGTTGTTTGGCTTGTTTGAGATTTTGCTGAGCTTCTTTGCAACTGAGATCAGATTGCAGCGCTTGCTGATATTGCTGAATCGCTGACTCTAATTTTCCTTGCTTTTGCAGCACCACACCCAAACCGTTGTGGGCGATCGCATGACTACTGACAGACTTAGGTTTTTTCACGTTGGGCAACTGCAACACCTGACGGTAAGCGACGATCGCTTCGGTGAGTCGTTTCTGTTCAGAGAGCGAATTTCCTAAATAAAGATATCCCCAGGGGTATTTGGCATTGAGTTGAATTGCTTTGCGATAGGTGGTAATCGCTTGATCTAATTGCTTGCGATCGTGCAGTGCTAAACCTAACCCAGTATATGCCACCATATGGGTACTCGTTGGCGGTTTGCTTGCGTCAGATAACGTCAATGCTTGCTGAAAGGAATTGATTGCTAGATCTAATCGCTTTTGTGCATAAAAAGTATTGCCCAACCCGGTATGGGCTTGTATATTTTTAGAATTAATTTGCAGAGAACGACGCTGAGCCGCGATCGCTTCTTCAAATCGTTTTTGATCTAAAAGAGCGTTGCCCAAACTGCTGTAGGCTTCAGAGTTGTTGGCATCGATCTGAATAGCACGTTGATAGGCAGCGATCGCCTCCTCCAAGTGATTCTGACCATACAATGCGTTGCCCAATCCCTGGTAAGCGTCTGCATTGTTAAAATCAATTTGAATGGCTTTGCGATAGACCACGATCGCGTCGTCTAACTTCTGACTATTCTGCAACTCTCGCCCCAGCGTCACATAATAAGCCGGATCGTTCACGTCTAGGGTGAATGCTTTTTTTTGACACAGGCGCGATCGCAGCTTCAGGCGGATTTTCACAGCCAGACAATACGCAAGACAACGCTAGAGCACATAAAATTGTGAATCGCTGAGTATCGATCATATTCGCTCGTCTCACTCAAAAAAGACACATCAAAAATACACGTCAAAAATGCACCTTAAACATACATCTCTCGCCCACCATCAGAAAATCTGTGGCAGAATCTCTCCCTCTACTATTCGGGTTTGGCTGACCGTTTCAGGAGGTTTGAGCGATCGTCAGTTTTCAGAGTGTTTGCATGGCAGTTCTAGAAATTGAGCATTTGGGGCAAGCTTGGGGCTGGCGACGAGGCAGTGGCGATTGGGCGGGGGTGCAGGCGGCGATCGATCGTCAAGCTCCCGTTCAGGTGATGCAAGAAGCGGGTTCTACTCAGTGGCAATCGCAGCTACCGCCGGATCACACCTTCTCGTTTCTCCCTCCTGAGGATGCGGCAACCTACCCAGATCTTGCACCCCCGCCGCCCCAGGCACAAATTTGGATCAGCCCGATGCAGCGATCGTTTTTGCCAGACGCTTTGCTGCTCAAGTCAACCCTGCCCAAGGTGCAGTGGCATCCACGAGTGCTGTGGGTGGGCATTGGCTGCAACCAGGGCATCCAACGATCGCAAATCGACTATGCCATTCACACTATTTTGCGGGCACATCACCTGGCAAAAGCGGCGATCGCAGGCCTCGCCACGATCGACACCAAGGCTCAGGAGCCAGAACTGATCAGCTTTTGCAGTGATCGTGAGATTTTTCTGCACCTTTTTTCTGCGGATCAGCTACGCACGATCGCAGTCCCCACGCCGTCCGATCGGGTGCAGTCCAAAGCCAACACTCCCAGCGTGGCAGAGGCAGCCGCAATTTTGGCAAGTGGTGGCGAGGCGGGGGAAGGTTGCGCGTGGCTAAGCAGATTGTTCGCGGGGAAAATGGATCGGTGACGATCGCCATTGCCCAGGCAGAACGAGAATATGCAGCACTTCCTGACTAAACTATGAATGGACGTTTCCCACCCAATTCAATTCGATGATCCGCTCTAAAATTCAGATTCTCCAGTTCCAATCTCTGATTCCCAAAATTCTCTCAGTTCTTCTCGTGTTGCTGCTCTCGTTGTCTGGGGCACTCCCTGCAAATGCGGCAGCTTCTACGGCGGCAAGCGGCAAAGCGCTAGATTTTGGCAGTGAAACATCCGGCAGCAAAGATTTCTCAGGCAAAGATTTGCGAACCGAAGAGTTTCCAGGTATCAATCTCGACCAGGCAAACTTTTCAAATAGCAACCTCGAAGGGGCGGTGTTCAGCACGTCAACCCTCAGAGAAACCAACTTTCAAGGGGCAAACTTAAATCAGGTCATGATGGATCAAGTTCGCCTTTTAAACGTTAACCTCAGCGATGCTGTGCTCACCGATGCCATGCTCCTGAGAACTGAGTTTCGCAATGTCAACGTCACAGGTGCAGACTTTAGCGGCGCAATCTTAACTGCCCTTCAGGTCAAAGAAATCTGCAAATCGGCTAGTGGTGTAAATCCTAAGACTGGCGTAGACACACGAGACTCGTTAGGCTGTCGGTGATTTGGGTCGTTTGGTTCTGACACAGGTTTTTACACAACAGGTTCTTACACAACAGGTTCTTACACAACTGAGAAAACTTCTATGGTGCTTTTGGTGCTTTGGCGATTGGCTGCATTTTTGTTGGCGCTGATTGTATGCAGTCGTCCTTTTCCGGCGCAGGCGCTCGACTATCCACCTCCTCTTTCTTATAGCAATGCCGAGTTGTCGCATAAAGACTTTTCTGGACAGACCCTGCGATCGGCCGAATTTTCTAACGCCCATCTCGAAAGCACCAATTTTGCCCACGCCGATATGCAAGGCGCTGTCTTGAGTGCATCCGTGCTGACGATGACCAATTTGCAGGGAGCCGATCTAACCAATGCCTTCATGGATCAGGTCAAATTTCTGCGAACAGACTTGAGTGATGCCATTTTGACCGATGCCATTTTGCTACGATCGACCTTCCAAGACATCAAAATCGTGGGAACCGACTTCACGAATGCAGTACTTGATGGTGCTCAGATTAAAGAACTTTGCCAGGTTGCCGAAGGAACTAATTCCAAAACGGGTATCAATACGAGAGAATCTTTAGGTTGCCGTTGAATTCCAGATTTTATGAAGCCAGAAGCCAATCCGGTCGGAGTCCATCGTGTCGGCGTGATCGGCGGCGGACAGCTAGCCTGGATGATGGCAGATGCCGCCAAAAAGCTAGGCGTTGAGTTAGTGATTCAAACTCCGGAGGCGACCGATCCGGCGGTGGCGATCGCCGCTCACACCGTTTTGGCGGCGATCGATGACGCAGCCGCCACCGCCACCCTCAACTGTGAGGTCATCACGTTTGAGAACGAATTTGTCGATCTAGAAGCCCTCTATCAACTTGCCCACCGGGGCATTTGCTTTCGCCCCAGTTTGGACGCGCTCCAACCCTTGTTGGATAAGTACGATCAGCGCTGCTACTTCCGCGATCGTCACATCCCTACCCCCAAGTTTTCTACCCATCTCCTCAGTCCTGAGTTTCCCGTCGTCCTCAAAACTCGTCGCCACGGCTACGACGGACAGGGCACATTCATCATCAAAACGGTTGACCAGTGGGAAGCAACCCTGCAAAAGCTGGGGAATCGATCGCTGCTGATGGAAGAATTTATCCCCTTCGATCGCGAGTTAGCTGTCATGGCGGCTCGATCGATCACGGGCGAAATCGTGGTCTATCCGGTGGTCGAGACTGAGCAAGAAAACCAGGTGTGTCGGCGGGTCATTGCTCCGGCGGATCTGCCTGCGTCTACCAGGGTCGAAGTGCAGAGCATCGCCCGATCGCTGCTTGAAAGCCTCAATTTTGTCGGCATTTTGGGGATTGAATTGTTCCTCACGCCAAACGGCACAGTGCTCGTCAACGAGGTCGCCCCGCGCACCCATAATTCTGGACACTATACGATCGACGCTTGCACCACCTCTCAATTTGAGCAGCAGCTTCGCGCTGTGTGCGGGTTGCCCCTGTCCCATCCTCAGATGATTTGCCCAGGTGCATTAATGGTCAACCTGTTGGGCTACGAAACCTCTCAAAGCGACTATTTAGAACAGCGCCAACAACTGGCCGCCCTCCCCAACGCCTTTGTGCATTGGTATGGCAAAACGGCATCTCGTCCAGGTCGCAAACTGGGACACATCACCGTTTTATTCGACTCTGCCGCAGATCTCAGGCAACGGGCGATCGCATTAGAGTCCACGATCGCTGCAATTTGGGGTGGCAAACCCTCACTTTCCCGCTAGAATGAGTGAGGTTCAACTGCGGCGTTGGTGACTGCCAATAATGTTTTATGATCTATGCTTGCTCAATTCGGGAACCTAAAATTACGGCTCGCAGCAGTAGACCGGACTTGCATCCGGAAACTTTAAGCGAGTCTTTCGGTGCCCACCTGGTTTTACACCAGGTCAAAAACTGAGGTAAAACGGCGTTGCGGTGAACTTTAAAAAATTTTCCGTTCCCCTGTCTGGGTTCAGCAGGGGAATTTTTGCATCTAAATTATTTTTGCATCTAGCTCTTAGAAATCATTGACCACGCTGGCTCATCGCATAAAAATTGCGCCAAAGCCCAGATAAACCTGACTCAAACGTGACTAATTGGTTAAAGAGTGAATAAGATTGAAATATGAGTCGGTAAACCATAGCCAAAAACTCTGAGCCTGCTCTACATAACCTTGGCTTTAAAATTCTTCCTTTCACAAGTCCCCAAACTACCCTAACCGGAACCTGACCTTGAATTTACCTCAGTTGTCACGGTTTTCTACACCCCCCTTTCCCGCTCAGATCCTGACGTTGGACAATGGGCTGACCCTGATCCACCAGCATGCCCCCGCTACGGGCGTGGCCGCGATCGATGTTTGGGTCAAGGCAGGCGCGATCGTCGAACCTGACGAATGGGCAGGCATGGCCCACTTTCTGGAGCACATGATTTTTAAGGGTACAGAGTGCCAATCTCCTGGTAGCTTCGACCGAGCGATCGAAAACCGAGGCGGCATGACCAACGCCGCCACCAGCTACGACTACGCCCACTTTTTCATGACGATCGCCGCCCCCGCCCTCCAAGACACCTTGCCTCACCTGGGCGATCTCTTACTCAACGCATCCATCCCCGATGATGAATTCAGTCACGAACGAGATGTGGTCTTAGAAGAAATTCGCCAAACCTACGACAACCCAGACTGCATCGCCTTTGAAGCCCTGATGGAGAGCATCTACCAGCACCATCCCTACGGACGATCGATCCTAGGAACCGAAGAAAAACTGATGAAGCGATCGCCCGCCGAAATGCGCCACTTCCATCGCACTCACTATCAGCCCAACAACATGACCGTCGTACTGGTCGGAGACATCCCCCAAACAGAGGCAGTGCAATGGGTCGAGCAAGCCTTTCATCCTTTCCCCGCGCCCCTCACCTGCCCGATCTCCGCCCCCACTACCGAGCCACCCCTCACCGGAATTCGCCGCCAAGAATTACGGATGCCTCGCCTAGAACAAGCCCGTCTGATGATGGCCTGGGTCGTGCCCGGCATTGAGTCTCCCCCTTCCCCGCACCCCCAAGACCTCCTCCCCTGGCAACGGTTTCTCCCATCAGACACCCCGCGACCCCCTACAAGATGCCTTTGGGTTAGACTTGCTCTCGGTTGTGCTGGCAGAAAGTCGATCGTCCCGCCTGGTTCAAGAACTGCGAGAAGAAAGGCAACTCGTGCAAGCCATCAGCAGTGGTTTTACACTCCAGCGAGAATCGAGCCTGTTCACAATCACGGTCTGGTTAGACGAAGCACATCTAGAGCGTGTCGAAGCCCTGATCTGCGATCGTCTCTCTATTTTGGCAACCACTCCCATCAGTGCCGCCGAGCTTGCCCGTGCCAAACGCCTGCTCTGCAATGACTACGCCTTCGCCACCGAAACCCCCAGCCAGCTTGCAGGACTCTATGGCTACTATCACACCCTATCTCAGGCAGAAGTCGCTGTCGCCTACCCCCACTGCATTCAGACCTTCACCGCCGAAGATTTACAAGCCCTAGCCAGTCAATATTTATCACCCTATCGCTACGCCGCGATCGTCATGAAACCCCTCTAGCACCAACCCACCTCATCCCTTCTTTAAGGAAACCCGATCGTGACCTTCACCCTCATCCCCAACCGCACCACCCACCGCACCGTCTTAAAAAATGGCATCGTGGTGCTCGTGGTCGAAAATTCGTCAGCCGACATCATTGCCAGCCGCATCTTCATTCGGGCAGGCAGCCGTTGGGAGCCACCTCAGCAGGCGGGTTTGTCTCATTTGGTCGCCGCAGTGCTCACCAAAGGAACCGAACAGTTCTCGTCTCTGGAGATCGCCGAACGAGTCGAAACCGTAGGAGCCAGTCTCAGCACCGACTCTACATCCGACTATTTTTTGTTGAGCCTAAAGACCGTCTCATCGGACTTTGCAGAAGTGCTCACCCTGGCGGGTGAAGTCCTGCGATCGCCCACTTTTCCTTCAGAAGAAGTCGAGCTAGAACGGCGGTTGACCTTGCAAGCAATTCGATCTCAGCAGGAACAGCCCTTTACCGTCGCCCTCGATCGCCTCCGCCACGCCATGTATGGCTCCCATCCCTACGCGCTGTCTGGCTTGGGCACAGAAGAAACCGTTGGCAAACTCACGCAGCAAGATTTGCAGCACTATCACCAAACCTACTTTCGACCTGACAATGTAGTCATCAGTATTGCGGGTCGAGTGGCTCCAGAGTCTGCTGTCGCCTTGATAGAAGAAGTTTTCGGCGATTGGCAACCCCCCGCCACTCCCTTGCCAGTCTTGAGTCTGCCGCCGATCGTCCCCGCTCCCACCCAGATCATTACCCCCCAGGAAACACAACAATCGATCGTCATGCTCGGCTACCTGGCTCCTGCCGTCAGCCGCGATGCAGCCGCCGCTTCAGACTATGCCGCCCTCAAGCTACTCAACACGTACCTTGGCAACGGTCTTTCCAGTCGCCTCTTTGTCGAACTGCGCGAAAAACGAGGGCTGGCCTACGAAGTGTCGGCATTTTATCCAACTCGCCTCGACACTTCCCAGTTTGTCGTCTACATGGGCACAGCCCCAGAAAACACCGCCATCGCCCAAGCGGGTTTGCAAACAGAAGTCGATCGCCTGCGTTCTACACCCCTGAGTGAAGAAGAATTGCAGTCTGCCAAAAACAAACTCCTCGGTCAATATGCTCTAGGCAAACAGACCAATTCTCAACTCGCCCAAATCTTCGGCTGGTACGAAATCTTGGGCTTAGGAGTCGAATTCGATCGCCGCTTTCAGCAAGAAGTCGCAGGAGTTACGATTGCCGATACTCAACAAGCCGCCGATCGCTGCTTCATCGAACCCTACGTCTCTCTATTGGGCCCAACCACGATCGAGCCGATGCCCAATTCCTAGGTTGAGAGATCCCTAACTTTGAAGTTCAGCCAAACTCTAATTGGCGCTGCTCCAGAAGTCAGGGATCGGGCTAATCGTTCTTCACCCCTCGCCCCTCATCCCTTCTCCAAAGATTGCTCCTCTCTGCCTCAACTCACGCCGCGCCTCTTTAGAAAATTCTGTAGTTTGGCTAAATCGAGCACCCTCCACCGTTGCCCCACCAAAGTCGGCATCCGTGAGAATTGCATTTCTCAGGTCGGCGCTGGTGAGGTTGGTTCCATACAAACTTGCCCCGCTTAAGTCGGCATCCATCAAGCTGACGCGCCGCA
Source organism: Leptolyngbyaceae cyanobacterium CSU_1_3 (assembly GCA_012034655.1). Classification (GTDB taxonomy): domain Bacteria; phylum Cyanobacteriota; class Cyanobacteriia; order Leptolyngbyales; family Leptolyngbyaceae; genus JAAUOZ01. The sequence continues at coordinate 9,447 of JAAUOZ010000039.1, forward strand.
AATCAGAGTGATTCAGGTTTGCTCCACTCAAATTTGCGCCTTCGAGTTTGGCTCCAATTAAACTACTGCGCCGCAGGTCTGCATATCTAAGATTGGCACTGATCAGATTCACCCCGGTTAGATTTGCGCTATCCAGCATGGTATTCATCAAAATTGCGGCTGTGAGGTTGGCTCCGATTAGGGTGGCTCCGGTTAAGATGGCACTGATGAGTGTAGCGTTGGTCAGATTAGCGTTGACGAGGGTGGCATCGGTCAGATTGGTGTGAATGAGGTTTGCCCCAACCAGGTTGGCTCCTATCAAGTCTGCACGGGACATATCTTTGGAGCGTAAATCGATGCCCCTCAAGTTAGCTTCTGAGAAGTCTTGAAGCGGGTTGAGTCCGGCGATGTGTGCGAGATCGAAAAAGTCATCGGTATCGGCATTTTCGACGTTGGTGATCAGTTCTCGAAGAATCTGGATGGACTGCTCTTTAGTCATCATTGTTTTACCCTGCCGGAGTGAGACCATTCTGAAGAACGGACATTGAACTCAAGTAGAACTACAGAGCAGTGCGGAATGATTTCGTAAGGCTTCTCAGGGAATTCACGATCGACCCAGCAAAGAGAAAAAATGGTGCAGTCAATCTGCTAGGTGCAACCCCTCCTTTCTCTTCTCATATAGGTCTGATCATATAGGTCTGATCATATAGGTCTGATCATATAGGTCTGATCATATGGGTCTGACATGCCACTTTGGTCAGAAAGCTTAGAACAAAGAAATTGACATTTCTTCATCGACCCCATTGCGAAGCTCTAGCCGAAGGCGTTCCCCTTGCTCAACTGCGTTTCGCATCGGTTAAGGTATCAATTCAGAAATGCCTTGGCTCTCATCCCGACGCTCATGCTTCGCATAGAGCGCGGGGCTTCCCGCCGAATAGCTAATTGACTCCTAGCTCAGCTCGGTGTAGGGCGATGAGGCGCTCAATGATGGCTCTCTTGTTGTGGCTGAGATGCTGAGGAATCTGTTTCTCGATCGTAGAGAGATGATTCAAAACGCTTTCGCTGGAGGGCAAGGGCTGGCTTTGGTCTAGGTAGCGGGAGGCAGGGTTTTCAAGCTGATTGGCAAACTGGTCGGAATAAGACATGATGTTTGTTGATTTCAATTCCAGGGTGAGATAGATTTGCTCACCGCCTGGGAGGACAAGAATCAGACGAAACGGTTAAAAGATATCAGGGGTGTGTTGCTCTTTAGCCTTGCGAGCCGATCGCCTAGGGCTAAAAAGCTTCTTTCCTAGATGCAGTCTAACTTTTCTCAGTAGGTCTGCCTAGTACCTGATCGGGCGAAAAACCCCAACCTGAACCCTCCAAAACGCTACTTTTCGGTCAGCGTCCATGCGCCATCCCAGTCATCGGTGGGGGGATGGGTGAGCCAGTGTTGGCAGCGCTCTATGTGGAGGGAGGCTGATTTGTCGCGACTGTCAATCTCTAAAACTTTGGCAAACCCCGCCACCGCAGAGGCAAATTTACGGTTGAGATAGTGTTGCCTGGCTTTTCGTATTCTTCCATTACCTGCTGTTTTTGAGTAGAAATCGGATCGGACTTTAACCCGATTAATTCATAAACAGCGACAGGGCGATTCTTTCCTTTGACCTTAATGAAGTCAAGTTCTCTTGCCCACACACGATCGGCGCAGGGTCGGTACGTACTTTCGCTGATTACGATATCCGTCCCATAGATCTTGCTGGCTCCTTCGAGGCGAGCACCGAGATTGACCCCATCTCCGATCGCCGTAAACTCCATGCGCTTGCTACAGCCGATGTTGCCGCTAATCACTGTGTCAGAGTTGATGCCAATGCCGATTTTGATGGCTTTTTGGTTCTCTGATTCGCGCTTTTGGTTGAAAATGGTGAGCCGATGGCGCATATCGATCGCCGTCTTGACCGCCATCCATTGATGATCATCGAGCGGCAAAGGCGATCCAAAAACCGCCATAATCGCGTCTCCAATGTATTTATCGAGAATACCTTTGTGGGTAAACACCGCATCCACCATTGACTCGAAATATTGGTTGAGCATGACCACCACATCTTCGGCGGCTAGCATTTCGGTAAGGGTCGTGTAGCTGCGAATATCTGAGAACAGGATGGAGACTTCTTTGCGATCGCCGCCCATTTTGGCAGCATCTGGATTTTCGAGTAGCTGCTCTGCCAGTTCTTGGGTCATGTAGCGATACATCGTGCTTTTGAGCCGCTTTTCATCACTGATGTCATCCATAACGACCAGTGACCCAGAAACTTTGTGATGATCATTCGCATCGGCGATCGTGTTGATCGAGAGATTGATGCTGTGCTGTTCTGCGCCCTGAACAGATTGCAGCGTCTGGTCGGGGTAATATTGTTCACGATTTTGGGCGGCGAGAGACATGTTAAACCAGCGAAAAAAAGTCGCCTGTTTCAATCCGAATCAGGTCAGTAACCCGTTGCCCCTCGATCGCCGCTTCGCCCTCCATGCCGAGTAGTTTTTTGGCACTTTCGTTGGCGGCAATGATATAGCCTTCTTTGTCGGTGGAGATCACACCATTAGAGAGCGATCGCAAAATGTCTCGTTGCATCTGCTCTTGCTGTTTCACCGTCTCAAAAAGCTTGGCGTTTTGTAGCGCCACCCCCGCCTGAATATTGAAGGTCGCCATAAAGTCTTGATCGCTGCGGTTAAAGCTAGATTTCCAGCATTCTGGGGCTTCGGGCCAATTAGCCGGATCGTAACTGGGATAGTCACCTTGCTTGCGTTTGTTGACGAGTTGCGTGACTCCGATCAGATCGCCGTCTGAGTTTCGCACGGGCATACAGAGGAGGCTGCAAGTTCGGTAGCCTGTCGCCTGGTCGGTTTGTTTGGCGGTTTCGGCTCCGTTGTGCTGGTAGAGGTCAAAGGAAATATTGAGGACGTTGCCAGAACTCGCAACCTGTCCGACAAAGCTGCCTGAGCCGATCGGCAGTCGCAACTCTTTGAGGGTTCCATCAGACAGGGTAACGCGCGTCCAAACTTCGTTGCGTTCACGATCGATCAGCCAGAGGGTACTGCGATCGGCATTCATCAGTTTTTTGGCCTCGTCCATCACTCGCTGGAGCGTATCGTCGAGGTCAAGGCTGCTTTGGCTGAGCGATTGAGTAGCCTTGATCAGGGCATTGGCGGCACGTTGCTTTTGGGTGGCGATGTAGAACGATCGAGAAGATTCAAGAATCATCCGAATCGAGGGGGCGAAGTCTTTGAAAACCTGCTCATCTTGGGCGGTGAAGCCATTATTATCGATCTGGTCATCCAGGGAAGCGTGACGATCGCAGCCAGGTTTAAGCTTATTCACCAGTTGCACCACGGCCACCAGATCGCCTTCATCATTCAGCAAGGGCAGCGTCAGCATGGTGTACGTGCGATAGCCCATCTTCTGAAATTGAATCTTTGCTTGATCCGATCGCGGATCATCAAAAAAATCGTAGGGAATATTGATGGCGCGCTTAAACGTTGCCACTTCCCCCGCGATCCCTAGGCTGGCTGGAAACCGAATCTCAATGCTGCGTCCTTCGTTTCCTTCGGCGATCGTGGTGTAAAGCTCGTTTTTCTCTTCGTCTAGCAAATAGATAGTGGTGCGATCGGCATTCAGCAATTCGCCCGTTTTGGCAGTGATCGAGTTGAGCATTTCTTCGAGAATTGCGTCAAACCCTTGCACGTCTAGCATAGAGAGGGTTTGGTTAACAATTCGCAGCTTTTGCTCCACATCTTTGACGACTTCTTTAAACTTGTTCTGAGTCAGGGGAGCCAAAAACGAAGCAAACTTGCCTTTCTCAGGGGCGATCGCGCTAGAAGAAGGGTCACTAGAAGAGGTCGAGACGAGGGCAGAATTAGAAGACGGGGCTGTAACTGCCAGTTCTGCACGGATGCGATGCCCCCCCTCTGGTTGAGAAAGCACCTCGATCGCAGTATCCTTCAATCTCTGTTGGCTCGGCACTCGCTCACCCGTGAAAGCAGATTTGTGGGGGGCGATCGCAGCGTCTGTGAGTAGGTCATTTCCATTGCGGTTCGGCAGATGAGGAGATGCGGTCATAACAATTTTCAGTGAGATTTCAGTGAGAAGCTAGAGGATTGCTTGAGCCATTCGGAGCGATGGGGCCGGTGCGATTGAGATTTTCAAACTAGAGAAGAACTGGGAAGCATCACCCAAAGTCTAAGACATCACATTTAATCTAGGCTGACCTTAACTGGATCACCAGAGACCGAATATACCAATTTGTACCGAGAAGGACGGGTTAGAACCAACGGCACGATCGTGTTTAGAGAACTTCGGAACAAACTTGTTTCCATCATTTCAGACATCCCTCGCTGATGTGAGTCATTGGTGTGAATCATTGGTTTAAACTCCGGTTAGGAAAATGCCCCTAGCTAGTGTTTATCACCCTGTTTGCCTGCGATCTACTTTTTGTGAGCATTCCCTTCTTTGAAAGACTTCAAGCCCGAAGGGAACAATTTTCCAATTCTCCCAAATTTAGTTATTTTTAGCTAGCGACCAAAAAATAGAACGAAAATTGCTTTTGAGGAATTGAAAATTCTTCAAAAACTTTTAGCTGAACACTATGAGCTTTTCTTCGCACCCTACTTCTGTGCAATAGTTACTACAAATCACTCGGCAGTAGCTGTAATCAGAAGTACTGCTTTTTGATGAGAGAAAAGTAACCTTCTGTAAATCCGGGTATTTGAACGATTGATCGAGAACGCAGAACCCTACACTGCAATTCTGGACGATAACGATTGAAAAAGATACTGAAAGCTGCGTAAATTACTGAAAATTCTAGATCGATCGCGCTGGAGATGCACTTTGGCTACGTTAGACGGCTGTCAAAAATCCTTGACATAAAACACCCTATGGTTGTTTCTCGGCTCTAGATTTGCGCGATCGCCCTTTTGCGGGGGCAGGGGGCAAGTTGCTATCTCTCAGACTGGCGGCTTGGACGAGCAAAGATTCGGCAAACGCATAGGCAGCCGCATCCGTTGAGGAACCGTTGCCATTGCTAGCCCCTTGCCCTCCTGCGAGTTGTGCCAGTTCTTGTTGGCGCTGTTGGCGATCGAGTGCACTCACTCGCACCACAGTTCGCACCTCTGAAGCGTTAGATTTAGAGCCATTTTCTGCGTCTTTTTTCTTCCTTCTGCCTTTCTCTGGCTGCCCATTGCCCAGATCGATGACCTGTTTGTCTACATGAAAGTGCTGATCGGCCATGGCGGCAACCATTGGCTGGTGGGTGACACAGAGAACCTGATGGTGGCGGCTGAGGTGGTGCAGTTTCTCAGCGATCGCCTGAGCTACTCGCCCCGATACACCCACGTCAATTTCATCAAAAACCAGCGTCCCCACCGAATCGACCTGCGAAAAGCAGGCTTGCAAGGCTAGTAAGAAACGGCTCATCTCGCCCCCAGAGGCGATCTCAGTCAACGGCTGCAAAGGCTCACCAGGGTTGGGGCTAAACAGATAAGTGATGCGATCGGCTCCGGCGGCGGTGGCAGCGATCGCCGTAATCCCTACCTGAAACTGGACTTTCTCCATCGCCAGGGGTTTGAGTTCGCTAACGAGGCGATCTTCTAGATCCTTAGCGGCCGTTTGGCGCAGATGGGTAAGTTTGTCGCAAACTTGCGCCAGATCTGCTTTACGGACTTCGGCAGCTTTTTCTAGGTCTGCGAGAGATTGACCGGCTCCCGTGATTTCTTCGAGTTCAGTTTGAAGGGACTGCTGAAGCGCGATCGCATCTGCCAAGGTCGGCCCATATTTGCGGCAGATCTGTTTGAGTTCAATGATTCGTTCTTCAACTTCTTGCAGGCGCTGGGGATCGGTCTCTAGCCCATCTCCGTAGGCGTTGATTTCTTGCCCGGCTTCTTGCACCTGGGCGAGAGCAGAGGTCACAAGATCCAAAATTGGTTGAATCTGTTCGTCGTAGCGCAACATATCCGTCAGTAAAGATTCTGCCTTAGAGAGCAGATCAGAACAGGCCTTCTCACCCATCTCATTTTGGTAGAGCGCCTGATAGACCTGGTAGCTCTGCTGCTGCAACTCGACACTATGGCCGAGGCGCTTACGCTCTTGCTCTAGCTGATTGAGTTCGTCGGCATCGCTCAGATTTGCCGCATTTAACTCGCGCAACTGATATTCAAACAAATCAAGCTGCTGAAGGCGTTGTTGCTCAGATTGGCGACGCTTCTCTAGGGCCTGAAAAGCTTGCTGATAGGCAGAAAACGCCGCGCTAACTTGCTCACGGTGTTTGAGAAGGGCCGTTCCTCCGTAGCTGTCTAACCAGTCTCGTTGCAGGCTGGGTTGCCCTAACTGAACGGTTTGACCTTGGGCGGTAATTTCGACGAGGCGATCGCGCAGAGACTCCATTTGCTGCTTGTTGACTAGCACACCATTCACCCGCGATCGATTGCGCGAGGGGCTGGCGACAATTTCCCGACTACAGACCAAAAAATTGCCTTCGATCGGTTCGATTTGTTCGTGTTCTAGCCAGACTTTGAGCAGAGGATCAACCTGAAACGTAGCTTCGATCGCTGCCCGTTCGGCCCCAGTGCGGACGGCGCGGCTTGTCACCTTTCCACCGAGTGCCGCATCGATCGCATCCAAAATAATGGACTTTCCTGCCCCTGTTTCCCCCGTCAAAACGTGCAAGCCTGAACCAAACTCTAGTTCCAGACGATCGATGAGTGCAAAATTTTCAATCCGCAGGGATAGCAACATGGGCAAATTTCAGGCTGAGGGCAAGACGCGAACCAATTCAATTCATAGGATTGTTGAATCAGCCCTGTCATCTTTCGTCTGTAGGAGGTCTTTCACACAAATTTGGGCAATCCGATCGTCACCTAACTCAATGTTAACTGTGACTGAACCCGTGACGACTTCTTTTTCGGATTGCAGATAGTATATTTGACCTAAGCTCTTCGATCGCTAATTTTTGGGTCAACGTTAGTAAAGACGATGGAGAAACTCAACCCAGAAGTTGAGGATCTCTGCCTCCCCATTCGTTAAAGTCTGGAGACTCAACCCAGAAATTAAGCCTATTGGTCGTCCTTCTCTATAACCTGCCTATTGTTTGTGCTGACAGTCTGTTCTTACAAGTTTAGTTTGCCGGGCCTTGACTTCGCCCAGCACTCCATTACTCGGTAGGTTGAGCGAAGCCGAAGCCCACACCAAATTACTCGGTAGGTTGAGCGAAGCCGAAGCCCACACCAAGATGCCCCTGTCAGATCTTTTGTTGCCAAGTCAAGATCAGCCCGTGAACAGTAATAAAGATCAACCGATCAACAAAATTTGCCCTTGGGAGTTTTCCAGACTCGATCGTGCGGCAAACCAACACAGCCAAATGCTCCACAATCCGTGAAGATAATGATTGACTGGAAACAATAGAATTTTCTCTTCAGTTGTTACAATACGTTACATACGGCTATCCGGTTGCAACCCATGAATGTCACGAATGCCAAGCCTGCTGCTCCCCTCTCTGCTAAACAGGAGACTGCGATCGATTCGCCCTATCTCGCTGACCGCAACCCAAGCTTGTCAGTAGTCGTGACAGAAGATGAAACCGCAGCGCCCTCTAAAGCACCTTTTGTGCCTCCACGTCGTTCAGAGGAGTTGCGATACGACCCGGATACGATCGCCGCCTACTACAGCCAGCGCCCCTTTCGCGCCTGGACACGCGCCTTAGGAATTTTTCTCCCCTTCATCTTTTTTGGGCTGCGTCTCTGGTGGAATCGCTTCACTGGAAATGTAGAGGGCGACCAGCAAGGGCAAGCTATTCATTTACGCGAAATGCTGACTCGCCTGGGCCCGGCTTTCATTAAGGTGGGTCAAGCGTTGTCAACCCGTCCTGATCTAGTTCCGCCCGTCTATCTTGATGAACTGACTAAGCTACAAGACCAGTTGCCCCCGTTTCCCAACGAGATTGCCTTTCAGTTTATTCAGGAAGAACTGGGCGATCGTCCCGATGTGATCTATGCAGAACTGAGCGAGTTGCCGATCGCTGCTGCTTCTTTGGGTCAGGTTTACAAAGGCAAACTTAAGACGGGCGAAACGGTTGCTGTCAAAGTTCAGCGCCCCGGACTGGCCCAAAGCATCACACTCGACATGTACATCTTGCGAGGGCTGGCGAATTGGGCAATGCAGAACATCAAACGAGTCAAAAGTGACCTGGTAGCCATCACCGATGAACTGGCAACCCGCATTTTTGAAGAAATGGACTACACCCAAGAAGGACACAACGCCGAGCGCTTTGCCGAACTCTATGGGCATCTCCCAGAAATCTATGTGCCTTGCATCTACTGGCAATATACGGGTCGGCGCGTGCTGACGATGGAATGGATCACAGGCACAAAGCTGACCCAGTTAGAGGAGATCAAAGCACAGGGAATCGACGCAACTCATCTAATTGACCTGGGGGTGCAGTGCTCTCTGCGGCAGTTGCTAGAAAGTGGCTTCTTCCATGCTGATCCCCATCCGGGCAACTTGCTGGCTATGGCAGATGGCAAACTTGCCTATCTAGATTTTGGGATGATGAGCGAAATTCAACCATACCAGCGCTACGGACTCATTGAAGCGATCGTTCACCTGGTCAACCGCGACTTTGAAGGATTGGCGAATGACTATGTAAACCTGGGATTCCTCTCGCCAACCATCGATTTAGCGCCGATCATTCCCGCCCTGAGTGAAGTTTTTAATGATGCCTTGGGGGCCAGCGTTGCCGAAATCAACATCAAAAGTATCACCGATAAACTGTCAGGTCTGATGTATGACTATCCGTTTCAGGTTCCGGCGTTCTTTGCTCTGATTATTCGATCGCTCGTCACCCTTGAAGGAATTGCCATTCGGGTCGATCCTGACTTCAAGGTTCTCAGCAAGGCCTATCCCTACGTAGCCAAGCGCCTGCTCACCGACTCGGCCCCAGAACTTCGGAGTTCTCTCAGCGACCTGCTGTTTAAAGAGGGCAGTTTCCGGTGGAATCGCCTAGAGAATCTGCTGAAAAATGCCCGCAACAACCAGGACTATAATCTGGATTTAGCGATCGATCAGGCAGCCGATTTTCTCTTCTCTGAGCGGGGCGAATTCATTCGGGCCAACCTAGTGAATGAGATCATCAAAGGATTGGATATCCTGGGTCAGACGGTCTGGCATAACCTCACCTACGGACTGCGAGAGCGGGTTGGCTTGACGGTGGATCGATCCACATTTCCCAATGAAAATCAACAAACCCTCGATCACGTCAGACGCATCTGGAACATCTTGAGAGAAACGCGAGGCTTTGACCAAAATAAGCTGTTCGTAATACTTCCCAGGCTCCTAGCGCGACCCGAAACTCAGCAGATGGGTCAGCAAGTAGTAGGCGGTTTGGCCCAACGGGTGGCAGTCCGGCTGCTGCGAGAGTTTCTCTTGGCTAGCCAACCTCATCCTAATACGACGACCTCCAATGTTCCCCTGACTCCTTCTCGCCCGGCTCTCCCTGCCGCGCGCGGTGACTAATCATCGGGTAGGTGCGGTTGAACGCTAATTAATTGGGAGGGTGCAAGCTCCCTCTCAGTTAGTTACAGGCTCAATTCAAGGGTTTAGAGGCTCACCCCGCTCGTCCCTTTTGTTTCTATAGGTGTCTTTTTCTCGCTTCAAGTCTTCTTCGAGAGCTTGGATCTGCTCTCGGCGAGCTTCTAGCTCTAGGGCGCGACGATTGAGTTCTTGACTTTGAAGCGTAAGAGACTGCCGCCACTGCTCTGCGCGCTCTGTCTCCTGTTGCAGAAATGCGGGACTCACACCATTAAGCAGGTATTGTTGAATAATCTCTAAAACCCAATCTTTAGCATCTTGAATATTAAGAATCTGATGAGTGCCAGAAATCTCCACTAGCACCAGCATATTTTCGTTGTAGACGTTGGCTTCTGAAGACAGGACAACTTCTTTGTCTGTATTGACTGCCCAGACATTTTCAGATCTCTGAGATGCTAGCAAGCGAAGGCCTGCTTTACCGAGATAGCCTTTTTTTTGAACTTGAGCCAAGTGCAGCATTGTCAATTCTCTCTACTTGTCTCTGTTGGGAAGCACGATAAGAGTAGTTTCTGCACATTCGCAACTGGATGTCAACCAGAAGTTGACCAATTGTTAAGCTGTCTAGAGGGAGTCTCTGCTCAGCGACAGAAAGCGCAATCACAATCAACACCATATCCTTCTGAAATTCTGTTCGATAACCCGTGAGAGTACTGTAATCTGACGCGGTTGAATCGATCGACCCTGGGAGATCAGTACTTGCCCGGAACATCCCTGATTTTGCCAGTCTCAGGAACCACGATCGCTGCCGTGGCTCCCTGTAATTGAATCGATCCTAAAGTCGATCGAGTTTACCTTTGAGGATTTCCGCTTGTTTTTCGGCTTCTGCCAGCGCCTCGCGCGCCGCCTGAACGACCTCAGCAGGGGCTTTGTCTACGAATTTAGAATTGCTCAAGCGCCCAGACAAAGCCTGAATTTCATCGTCTACTTTTTTCAGGTCTCTCTCAGTTTTTGCTCGCAGCGCCTCTAAATCTACTAATCCCGCTAGAGGAATCGCAACCTTGACCGTGCCGACAACACCGACGATCGTCTGTTCTGACGGCTCCTCCTCAGCAGCCAATTTGGCAACCTCGATCGCTGGCAGAGATCGGTCTGGTTGCGAAGTGCCTACTACTTCTGTTTTGAGGTGCTGAATCTGACTGCTCAGGCGTTGGCGATCGAGGGGGCTGAGCAAATTCTGGCGGGTAAACCAGACGCTATAGCCGATGCCGACTAGCTCTAAGAAGGTGGGCAGAAGCGGAATTTCATGGATTCCGTGCAGGATGCCACTGAGAATTTTTAGGGTGAGGAGGGTGAGGAGGATCAAGCCGATCGTCGTCAAAACGCGCTGGTGTCGCTTTAAAAAGCTGCCCACTGTGTTGACGATCGTCGTTTCGGAGGTGGTATCGACCCAGCTAGGGGCGATCGTGGGCTGATTTACCGTCAGCGTTTTCACCTTAGCCAAATCTTGGATGTAAGACTGCCCCGCGATCAAAATCTGCTCTTCTTGCTGGCTCTCGGTGTGCAAAATCGCATCGATTTTAGCGCCGGGTTTGATGTCTGCCTCGGCTCGCAGGTTGCGAAGAGTGCGAATTGTGCCAATCAGCAAGTCAAACTGTTGCTCTAGCGCAGGACTGATGAAGGTGGGATCAGGCAAGGGATAGGTTTGCAGGGCAAGTACCTGGCCGGAGGCTTCATCTTTTTGGGTCAGAGTGTGCCAAATTTCTTCGGTGATGTGAGGCATGAAGGGATGAAGCAGCGTCAAAATTCCTTCTAGAACCTGAGCGATCGTTTGCTGGGCCGTGCGCCGAGAGACCAGATTGTCACTTTGGAATCGAGGCTTCACCAGTTCAATATACCAATCGCAAAAATCGCCCCAGATAAATTCGTACAGCGTCTTGGCCGACTCGCCCAGACCATAGTGGTTGATCGAGTCGCGCAGTTGCTGAGTGACCTGGTAGAAGCGAGATAAAATCCAGCGATCGCTCAGTTCCAATTTATCCGGGTCAGGAAAGCCCAACTGCTCTGGGGTGTTGCCGTCCAAATTCATCAGCACAAATCGCGAGGCGTTCCACAATTTATTGGTGAAGTTACGCGACGCTTCGACTGACGCTGACTCATCGGTTTTGCGGTTATATTCTAATCGGATGTCTTGCCCCGCTCCGGTGACTTCTCGAATCAGCGTGTAGCGGAGGGCATCCGTCCCATATTTATCGATCAAAATCAGGGGATCGATGCCGTTGTTGGCAGATTTGGACATCTTTTTGTTATTTTCATCCCGCACCAGCCCGTGGATATAAATCGTCTGGAAGGGAATCTTGTCTGTGAAGTGCTTGCCCATCATCGTCATCCGCGCCACCCAGAAGAAAATGATGTCAAAGCCTGTCACCAGCGTAGTGGTAGGGTAGTAGCGTTCTAGATCGATCGTCTCACTGGGCCAGCCCAGCGTAGAAAAGGGCCACAAGCCCGCAGAAAACCAGGTATCTAACACATCAGGATCTTGCTCTAGCCGGACGGTCTCACCAAATAGAGCGATCGCTTTTTCTTTTGCCTCCGCTTCGTCTCGCCCCACCATAAATGGCGTTTCGTCGGTGATGATACCACCCGTTTCGCTGACTGCATACCACGCCGGAATTTGATGCCCCCACCACAGTTGGCGAGAAATGCACCAGTCCTTGAGGCTGACGAGCCAGTCTCGATATACCTTTGTCCAGCGATCGGGCACAAAGCGGGGCGAACTTTCTTGGTCTAGGTCTGCCAAGGCACGCTCTGCGAGGGGTCGAATTTTGACAAACCACTGGGTCGAGAGCAACGGTTCTATGGGCACTTTGCCGCGATCGCTGTAGGGAACCGTATGCTTGTAGTCTTCGATCTTGACCAAAATTCCTTCTGCTTCGAGCCGCTTGACCACATTTTTGCGGGCCACGAACCGATCCTGCCCCTGAAACTCTCCGGCGTTGTCATTCAAAGTGCCGTCTTTGTTCATGATGTTGATGAAGGGCAGATCGTGACGCTTGCCCATCTCAAAATCGTTGGGATCGTGAGCCGGTGTCACTTTGACGCAGCCCGTCCCAAAGTTGGGATCAACCAACGCATCGCCAATGATCGGAATTTCTCGATAGACCAACGGCAAGATCAGCGTTTGACCAATCAAGTGTTTGTAGCGATCGTCCCCAGGGTTTACCGCCACTGCCGTATCGCCTAACATCGTCTCTGGTCGGGTGGTTGCCACTTCTACGTAGCCATCTCCCTCTAGCAAGGGATAGCGAAAATGCCAGAGATGCCCGTTCACTTCCTGGCTTTCAACTTCCAGATCCGACACCGCCGACTGGCTCTTCGGACACCAATTGACCAAATATTTGCCGCGATAAATTAGCCCTTCGCCGTAGAGTCTGGTAAACGCTTCGAGCACTGCTTCTGACAGCCCTTCATCCATCGTGAAGCGTTCCCGCGACCAATCGACGGAGACCCCAAGCCGCCGCAGTTGGTTCACGATCGTTCCACCCGATTCGGCTCTCCATTGCCAAGCGCGATCGAGGTAGTCTTCGCGCCCCAAGTCGTAACGAGTCTTGCCCTCCGCATTCAACTGCTTTTCTAAAATCGTACTGACTCCAATGCTGGCGTGATCAGTTCCAGGCAGCCAAAGGGTATTGTGTCCAATCATGCGGTGATAACGCACCAGCACGTCGATTAGCGACATCTCAAAGGCGTGACCCATATGCAGACTGCCCGTGACATTGGGAGGCGGAATCACGACGCAGTAAGGCTCACCCGGCGCATTGGGATCAGCTTTGAAGACGTGATGTTTTTCCCAAAACGCCTGCCACTTGGCTTCTGCGGTGGAGGGATCGTATTGGCTAGACAGGCTGGGAGGAGTTGCAGTCATGGAAGGACAGGGGCGGTTGTGCTTATTTAGCCATGTTGACACCCCTCGACCCGAAGGTACGAGGATTCTTGGCTCTACGAATGACCTTAAAATTCACTATCCTCGCGGCAATGCCTAAACCTTTCAACCGTGCTACGGCACTAAATTGATGAGCTTAGCTTAGTGAACCCCAGAGAGTCTATCTCCCCAAGCGTACTAGGATACAAGCCTAGTGTTCGGGCGTGCCCCGCCCTACATTTTCTAACTCCAAAATATTTTAGGTCTCTGGTGGTGGGATTTGATTGATTGAATCCCTGGCTGTTTTAAGAGTTTTCGCCGCTCTTTGCTCAACAGATTTACGCCTGAAAGTGTGCCTTGCAACCGTTTCACGATGGCGAAGGAGTTTAACCTTAGCCATTCAATCGTATCTCATGGCCGTGCTAGAAGCACGGGGCTTTAGACCCATTTTTTTTTCTGATAAATGTCAAGTCGGGAAAGAAGTGCCGCTGAGAATATCGATCGCCTGATCTCCTGAGATCAGCCGCTTGAGAACAACTTGCCCGATCGCATTGTTGGGGGTCGCAGTTGCTGCCATCGAAGTAGGCTTCACTTCGACCATCAGCACTGCCTCTTCAACGCGATAGAGCCAAAGTTTTTCGTTGTTTTCCCAGATGCAGACGGTCATTTGTTCGATTTGGGGTTTGCGTCTCCAAGCGACTTCATTCCAGAGTCCGCCCAGTTCCCAGACGCGACCGACTTCCCACCCCTCGGAAAGGAAAAAATACTTCATGCAGATTGGGCATCAACAAGCTTGTAATTCGCTGTCTACCATACCTTGAAATGCCGAATCTGCCAGCAGATTGCACAGATTCTTGTAAGGAGTTAGCTGACGGCAGCAATTTTGTGAAGAATTTGTGAAGCAGCGATTTAAATCTCAGCCCCCAGAATGATATTCAGTCGCGGGTCAAAAATCGGGAAACACCCTCCCCAACTTTTGGGTGAATTGGGATGGGTTGAGTGATTGACCTCAGCAATCACTCAACAATAAAAAAAAGAGACGCGATCGCTCACGTCTCCCTCATTGGGTTATCTAACCGTTGTGCAAAGGCTTAATCGCGACCGTTAATCGCAATCAGCAATCGAAGAATGAACACAAACAAGTTGATGTAGGTCAAATACATGGACAATGCAGCCGGTAGGGATTGATCATCACTGTAAGTGCGCGGCAGAATGAAAAAGTCAACGACCGCAGACCCCACAAAAAGCAGAACGCCGATCGCTGAGATTGCCACCTCAAGGAACCCTGGCGTATAGATTCCAAAACCGAAAGTAGCAACTGACCCACCAGCACAACACACAGTGCAATGATGCCAAGTTGAATCGTTTTGCTCAACGCCATGCCGTCTTGCTCAGACAAATTGGAGCCGATCGGTTTAGCCGCAATAAAGGTAATCCCACAGCCCAATGCCGCAAACCCAACCCCAGCAATGCCAACGCCCGATGTTTGCAAAGCCAAAAAGACCAACCCACTCAGGGTATATCCCGACAGCAAACTGTAGGTTGCCAGCAGAGGCAGCGCCACGCTGTTATTACCTTTTTCGGCTACGCTAGAAGCCACAAAAACAGAATTAATTCGAGAACGATTGCCCCAAAAAAGGTGGGCATAAAAATCTGTGGATTGCTAGCGATTACGGTCAGACCGCCGTAGGTTCCCAGTGCAGTAAGCATCAGACCGCCACCCAACCAGGGTAGGGCATTGGCGATCACATTAGGCCCAATCAGCGCTTGCCCTTTAGCATCGCGAATTGCTTGACGGAAATTACTGGTATTGCTCATGGTTGCCGATAAATCGTGTTTGTTACTCTTCTATTTTCCGTCGATTTTCGAGAATCGGCCAGGAAATCCGGAGAAACTCAAGGTTTTAGCGAGCTTCTAAGCATGATTTTTCACCCCCTCGATCGCAGGCGCAGATCCCCACCCATTCCTCATCCCTTAGTCAACTGAATATTTTTCGCCTTCAGTTTTGCTTTACAATCTTGTTGGCAATTTCTGGAATTTCACCTCGACAAATTCCCCTCTTCCAGCCCTTCATCCCCTCGGAACCCTTATGAGCATTGGATATGTCGCCCTCGTCCTGCACGCCCACCTCCCCTTCGTGCGTCACCCCGAAAGTGATTATGTGCTCGAAGAAGAATGGCTCTACGAGGCGATTACCGAGACGTATATTCCTCTGCTGCAAGTCTTTGAAGGACTCAAACGCGATGGCGTAAACTTCAAACTGACCATGAGTATGACTCCGCCTCTGGTGTCAATGCTCCTCGATCCACTGCTGCAAGAACGCTACGACGAGCACCTCGCCCAACTCGAAGAACTCACCGAGATGGAAGTCGAGCGCCACGCACACAATGGACACATGAAGTATTTGGCAGAACACTACGCCAAAGAATTTAACGCCGTGCGCCACATGTGGGAGAAGTACGATCGCAACTTGATCAAAGCCTTCAAACAATACCTCGACAGTGGCAACCTAGAAATCATCACCTGCGGCGCAACCCACGGCTACTTTCCGTTGATGAAGATGTACCCACAAGCTGTGTGGGCGCAGATTCAAGTTGCCTGTGAGCATTACGAACAGACCTTCGGCCGCGCCCCCAAAGGCATCTGGTTGCCAGAATGCGCCTACTACGAAGGGGTCGATCGCATGTTGGCAGATGCCGGACTGCGCTATTTTCTCACCGATGGACACGGCATTCTCTACGCCCGCCCCCGCCCCCGATTTGGCACTTATGCTCCCATCTTCACCGAAGCAGGAGTTGCCGCCTTTGGGCGCGATCACGAATCGTCTCAACAGGTTTGGTCGTCTGAGGTCGGCTATCCAGGAGCATCTGAATATCGTGAATTCTACCGTGACCTGGGCTGGGATGCCGACTATGAATACATTAAGCCCTACGTCATGCCCAACGGTCAGCGCAAAAATGTCGGCATCAAATATCACAAAATCACGGGTAAAGGGCTAGGACTCTCAGACAAACAGCTTTACGATCCCTACTGGGCCAAAGAAAAAACCGCAGAACATGCCGAAAATTTTGCCTACAATCGCGAACGCCAAGTTGAGCACCTCTATGGCATCATGCAGCGGCCGCCGATTATTGTTTCACCCTACGACGCAGAACTCTTTGGTCACTGGTGGTATGAGGGTCCATGGTTTATCGATTACCTGTTCCGCAAGTCTTGGTTTGACCAAAACACCTTCGACATGACGCACCTGGCAGATTATTTGCAGGCACATCCCACTCAGCAGGTTTGTCGTCCGTCTCAGTCTAGTTGGGGCTACAAGGGCTTCCACGAATATTGGCTCAACGAAACCAACGCTTGGATCTATCCGCATCTGCACAAAGCGGCAGAACGGATGATTGACCTGTCTAAACGTGAACCCGAAGATGAACTCGGCTGGCGTGCCCTCAACCAGGCTGCGAGAGAGTTGCTGCTGGCACAATCTTCTGACTGGGCCTTCATCATGCGAACCGGAACGATGGTTCCCTATGCAGTCAGGCGTACCCGATCGCACCTGATGCGCTTCAACAAACTCTTCGAGGACATCAACCAGGGCAAAATCGACTCCGGCTGGGTAGAAAAAGTAGAAGCGATCGACAACATATTCCCCAATATCAACTACCGCGTTTATCGCCCCCTTTGAGCATCTCGATCGAGGGCGGTTAAACTCAGGATAGGACTCACCCCCTCGATCTTGCCAGGATCACTCTATGACTCAAACTGACCCCTCGATCGCCACCCCGATCGCCGTCTCCCCCAAAAAATTCACCTTCGAGGAGTACATCCTCTACAAAGAAGAGCCAGATGTTTTACATGAACTCTATCAGGGCTATCTGATCCCAATGGCGACTCCCAGTGCCCTGCACATTGACATCTGTAAATTTCTGATCTACCACCTCCAGAAACACATTGCCGCTCAGGGCTTAGATTGGCTCGTGCTCGCAGAGGCTGGAGTCAGAACTGAGATTGATGGCGCACGAATTCCAGACATTATTGTGTGCAGCCGCAACGCTTGGGAACAAGTGAGAAGCCGTCCCGGTTCTGGCGTATTAGATTTTGGAGAAGCACCCTTGCTGATTCTCGAAGTCGCAAGCACCAACTGGCGAGAAGATTTTATTCGCAAGCGCTCAGAATATGGATCGATCAACATCCCAGAGTATTGCATTGTTGACTCAAGCAAGCAGCGGATTAGAATCCTAACAAATCCCACTCACGAAACTGGGTATGAGCATATCGACTTTGTGCCAGGGCAGCAGATCCGTTTTGGTCAGCTTCCAGGGCTGGTTTTGTCGGTAGATGACGTGCTGTCTCCGCCCAATGTGGAGGACTTGTTCAAGGCAGAAAATGCCCAGAAGCAGCAGATGGAGCGTCAGCTTGCAGAAGAGCGCGATCGTGCCAACCAGGAAAGCCAACGTGCCAATCAGGAAAGCCAACGTGCCAATCAAGAAAGCCAACGTGCTGAGAGACTGGCTGCCCTCTTGCGCGCCAGAGGCATTGACCCAGATGGATTTGATGAGTAGAAGATCGCCGACTTTGGGGTTGAGCCTCTAGAAGTCAGGGGTTTAGCAATCGACCCTGGTAACTCGATCGCTAAACTCCTGGCTTTCAAGTAGGAAGTCGAAAAGGTCTAATTTTGGTGAGTGACAAGATTAAGAACCTACCACTGTTCCTGCCAAGAGTAAGGTAATCAGCACACCGAGAATATGGCCCAGGCTCATTGAGCCAAGAAATCCTGCCACGCTAATGTCATTAAACAGTAGCTTAGAGAAGGGCAAAGGCATCTTGGCTCCCTGGTGGGGAAATTTGATTCTCCGGCTGGCAACAATCAAGACAAACAGACAGGAACCAATGATGATGGGCGTTCCCTGCCAATGAAACAACGGACTCGTGGGGGCATCTTGAGGAAAGGCCGCAAGCAGTGCAACGTGAAACATGCCAAAGACTCCTACAACAGTTGAGACGTTTCTATAATTTCGCGATCGCCTCTTCTTCCCTCCGTCTGTTGTCAGATCCGTTCTCTGACCATCGACAGAGAAAAATTTGATGCCATTTACACTTTAGATTTGCGATTTGCAATTCTCAGTAGATCACAAATGCTCTGAATAAATGCTCTAACAAATGCTCTGACAAGGGAAAGCCTCTCACAACCCTGAAACCACCCCGGACTCGCCCTGAAGAAAAGAGGTGAGGGCAAAAGTCCAGTCGTCAAACTGAGGCTAATTTTTCATCTCTCCCACAAAGTCGAATAGCTGGTGTGCCATCTGAAGTTTGCTGCCGATCGGAATTTTTACCACTCGGCCCCCTCGATCGAGCAGCACAGCTTGATTGGTGTCGCTGCCAAAGCCGCTTTTGGGCTGGTCGATCGGGTTGGCGGCGATCGCATCTAGCTGTTTGCGCTGCATTTTCTCTAGAGCAGGTCGGATGATTTCTCCCGTTTGGGCTGCAAACCCAATCAGCTTTTGATGGGGTTGCTTGAGCTTGGCCAAATCAGCAACGATATCGGGAACCGGAGACAGAGGCAATCGATCGGGTAACTGATGCTTGGGCAGTTTTTCGGCACTGTAGGTTGCAGGTTTCACGTCTGCAACGGCGGCCGACATCACAATCCAGTCTGCCTCACAAAAATATGCCTGCATCGCCTTATGCATCTCGGCGGCATCGGTGACGGGCACAACCCGAACACCTCGCAGGGGCGCAAGTAAGGGGCGAGAAATCGGCCCATGCACCAAGGTGACGGTTGCCCCGCGATAGAGAGCCGCCTGAGCCAGCGCAATGCCCATCTTGCCCGTTGAAGGGTTGCCAATAAAGCGCACAGGGTCAAGGTATTCTCTCGTGCCTCCGGCGCTGATCAGAATATGCTTGCCCGCGAGATCTCGTTTGCCGTGGGTGTAGAGGAGCGATCGAACCTGGGGTAGCAATTCTTCGGGTTCTGCCATGCGTCCGGCTCCAACGCGATCGCAGGCTAATACTCCCTCCCCTGGATGGGCCGCATGGTAGCGCGGATCAGAGTGAAGCGATCGCCAATTGTTTTGCACGGTCTGCTGTTGCCACATGTCAGTATTCATCGCCGGAGCTAACAGCACGGGGCAGGTCGAAGCCAGAACAGTATTGGTCAGCAGATTATCCGCCATGCCGTGGGCTAGCTTGGCTAGCGTATTTGCGGTAAGGGGAGCAATTAGAAAAATTTCTGCCCATTCGCCCAGAGCAATGTGCAAGGGGCGAGATTGAGCCTGCCAGAAAGAGTCATCAGTATATGCAGAGTGGCGGCTGAGCGTCGAGAGGGTCAGCGGCGTAATGAACTGTTGAGCAGAATGGGTCAAAATTACACGAACTTCGGTTCCCGCTTTAGCCAGGGCTGAAACCACAGCACAAACTTTGTAAGCGGCAATTCCTCCGCCTATGCCAACCAAAACTCTTCTTCCTTCAAACATAGAAAATCGAAGTCAGGGAAAAAGTTACAATATCAGGTTTTCTTGTTCCCTTCTTCTGTCTTCAGGCTTCGTCAAAGGATTCTAAATCTAACAGGTGAAGATAGGGTTCGACTAGTTCGGGGCGCTGAAAGGCGATCGCTCTCAGCAGATGCCAGTCTTTTAGCCCATCAAACACATTCGCGTAGTTGTCTTGTTCGAGCCGGGAAGCCAAATCTGCAACTTCTGCTTCGGTGAGCTTCGAGATATTCAGCTTTTCAAGATTTAAAGTTGTCATGGCTTGCACCTCCCGTTAAATTTCTACCTGCACGTTACTCAATTTCAACGTGATACGTAGAAGACCCTTACCCAAAGTTTACTTCAGCTTTGAAGGCGACAACGAAACGTAAAGTTTTCGTTAATATACCTCCTGTATCAATACCTAGCCCTCTCCCCCAGGAAAGGGAAAACGAGACAACAAGAATTCAGGGAGTTGGCGAAGGAGGAGGGCTGTCCGGATTCATGCAAGAAGTCTAATGTTGGACGATCCCAGGGGATTAACTCCTCAGTTTGACTCCTCAGTATTGCTCCCAAATTTCTCCGGCAATTCTCAGGCTTCTCCGACAATTCTCAGGCTTCTCCGACAATTCTCAGGCTTCTCCAAAAATTTGTCGAACAAACTGCTGCATTTGCTCTAGAACAAGGGGGGAAATCTCGTGCCCCATGTCTAGCTCTCGATATTGAATTGTCGCTCCCAAGCGGGTAAGGCGATCTTTGGCAATGTGCGCCGCCTGCAAAGGAACCACCGGATCTTGCCGGCCATGCACCATCAAAATGGGTGGATAAGCGGTTTCTGGCTTCACCTGTCCGTGTAGATAGCCGCTAAGCACCATCAATCCCGCCAGAGGCAGCGACAGCCCCACGTCGATCGTCATGGCTCCACCCTGGGAAAATCCGCCCAAGATCGTTCGAGATAAGGGCACTCCAGTCTGAGATTCTAGATTTTTGAGCCAATCTGTGAGCTGTCGGCGACTGGTGAGCAAGTCTGGCTGCTGAGTCACGTCGCTGTCAAAGCTGAGGTTGTCTGAGAGGTCGTACCACATTTTGCCGCCAATGCCGTAGGGGTGAGGAAAGGGCGCATCGGGCAAAACGAACTGCAATCTGGGCAATTCGAGTAGAGAGCAAAGAAAGGCGACATCTTGAGCATTTGCACCCCAGCCATGCAAGACGACGATCGACCCCTGGGGCGGTTGAGGAGATTTGGGAGGAATGACGATCGAGTGAAGAGACATGAGCCGTTAAAGATAAACAGTCGCGATCCTAGAAAAGCCAACGGGTGCATCCCACTTTTGTAATGAGCAAGAATGCTTATTTGTCAAAGCCCTGCTAGCCAAGCGGTTTTGAAAGATTATCTCAAGTTGAGACTTGCAAGACTGGGATGCACCCAAAGCCAACTGAGATCTTGCACCTCTCGCAATCACCCGCCCTCGAATCAATTTGGGGCTAGTAGCGCAAACACTGAGATGGGTTGAAACCCTGGTTCAGTCCTCTGAAGAGGAGGTTTGCTGTTAGCCCGGAATTTTAATTTCGATCGACGGATTGAGGCATCGCTGAGACGGGTGCAAGATCTGAGCTAAGCCAGAACAGGGATCTGTTCCATCATCCTTCAGAATGCCAAATATTCAGGGCCAAATATTCAGGGCTAAATTCTCAGGGCTAAATTCTCAGGGCTAAATTCTCAACTTTCAAACCCAAGAATCGTCCCTCCCTCATTCCTCCAAAACTCTAACTTCTCTTCCATTCCACGCTCTATCAGTTCATCTATTCTGAAGTAAATGCAAAGTTTGACTGGGGATATTGGCTCATGGCACGTCTTGCACTGCTTAGTGTTTCGGATAAAACAGGACTGATCGATCTGGCTCGCAGTCTGGTAGAAGACTTTGGCTTTGATCTAATTAGTAGCGGTGGCACTGCCCAAATCCTCAAAGAAGCCGAGTTGCCCGTTACTAAAGTTTCTGACTACACTGGTTCACCTGAGATCTTGGGAGGGCGAGTCAAAACTCTGCACCCTCGCATTCATGGGGGCATCTTGGCACGGCCCACTCTGCCCGAAGATGTGGCAGATCTCGAAGCCCAGGCGATTCGCCCGATCGATCTAGTCGTCGTCAACCTTTACCCCTTTGAGCAAACGATCGCCAACCCCGATGTCACTCTGGCAGACGCGATCGAGCAAATCGATATCGGTGGCCCTGCCATGCTTAGAGCCGCCGCCAAAAATTTTGCCCATCTGACGGTGCTGTGCGATCCGAGGCAATATGAATCTTATTTGCTAGAACTGCGCCACAGTGGGGCAGAAGTGGCATCGGCCTTTCGTCAAGCCTGTGCTCTCAGAGCTTTTCAACATACGGCGAGTTACGATCGGGCAATTTCTAACTACCTAGAACAGCGCAGCGCCGAACAGGATGAACTGCCCACAAGTTGGACAGTGACCGGGCAAAAGCTGCAAGAACTGCGCTATGGCGAAAACCCTCACCAACCCGCCGCCTGGTATCAGACACACCCCATCGGATGGACTTCTGCTACCAAACTCCAAGGCAAAGAACTCAGCTACAACAACCTGGTTGATTTAGAAGCTGCTCGCCGAATTATTGCTGAATTTGCGGCCCCTGAGAACGATCCAACCGTCGCGATTCTTAAACATACCAACCCCTGTGGCTCAGCAATGGGATCGTCTTTATTGGAAGCCTACGAAAAGGCATTCAATGCGGATGCGATCTCTGCTTTTGGGGGAATTGTTGCCTTAAATCGATCGATTGACGCACCCACCGCCACATCTCTAACCCAAACCTTTTTAGAGTGTGTGGTTGCGCCAGGCTGTGACCCAGAAGCCCAAGAAATTTTGCAGGCAAAGTCAAAGGTGCGCGTATTAATTTTGCCCGATTTGTTGACTGGCCCCAGGCAGACTGTTAAGGCGATCGCAGGGGGCTTCTTAGTGCAGGAAGCGGATGCTATCGTCGCTGACCCCAACACTTGGAAGGTTGTCACCGAAAAGCAACCCACCCCCCAACAGATCGCAGAACTGCTATTTGCCTGGAAAATTTGCAAGCATGTGAAGTCTAATGCCATCGTCGTCACGCAAAACCGGACTACGATCGGGGTAGGGGCAGGGCAAATGAATCGCGTCGGCTCGGCTCAGATCGCCCTAGAACAAGCCGGAGACAAGTCTAAGGATGCTGTCTTGGCTAGCGATGGCTTTTTCCCTTTTGACGACTCAGTGAAGACGGCGGCCGCAGCAGGAATTGGGGCGATCGTGCAACCGGGGGGCAGTCTGCGCGACTCTGACTCCATCCAGGCTGCAAACGAATTAGGCTTGGTGATGGTGTTTACCGGGATACGGCACTTTTTGCATTAGAAAGCTTATGCTAAGTTTCATGACAATCCTCGCCCATGTAGTTGAGAACCCTATGTCGATCGAGATTCCAGAGTCTATTAAGGTTTACGGTCAGTTTATTCACCCTATTTTGATGTGGGGTTTGCTAGCGCTATCGATTTATGCACTTTATTTAGGAGTCCAAATTCGTCGTACCCGTGCAGCCGAGGGCGATGCTAAGAAAGAACTCATCAAAGGCAAATTCAACGTCAAACACTATCAAGTGGGATCGATCGTGTTGGCGCTGATGGTGGTGGGGTCGATCGCGGGTATGGCAGTTACCTATGTCAACAATGGCAAGCTTTTTGTCGGTTCCCATCTGCTTGCCGGGCTAGGCATGACTGCGGCGATCGCCGTCTCAGCCTCCCTGTCTCCCTTTATGCAAAAAGGTCAAAACTGGGCGCGCTATACCCATATTTTGCTCAACGTTGCTATTTTGGGACTCTTCAGTTGGCAAGCGCTGACTGGGGTTCAGATTGTGCAGCGCATCATTAGCAAAATGTAGGCTATTTCTAGTCAAAACATCACCCCCAATCATGCACCGCCAGCCAGGTTTCGACTCCGCTCAGCCTTCAACCGTCGCGGGTTGAGCGGAGCCGAAATCCGATTCACTGGTATCTTATTTTCATGCAAACTCCTGAGAGGATGTTTTGAAAAATTTTCGCCGATCGACGATGTCGCCCCAGATTGGAAGTCCGGGGCGATCGAGAAGGCAGTGAGGAAGCTTTTTATACGTTTCAAACATCCTCTTAGAATGCCGAGCTTGAGTTCACCGTAGGCATCAAGAAAACTAAATTACACCCATTCCTCTGCCTCGGTTGTCTGATTCCATCGTCAAGTCGCCCTCGCTGTCGTCATTAACGTCTGCGATTTCCTGAGCACGAACAGCCTTCGCGTCTTCCTCGGCTTCACGGGCATCTCCCGGAACTTCGTAGTACATTTCTGGCTCAACGGCGTAATTGTTCACCAGCCCTTCTTTGTCTACGGTGTAGCCATCCGTTGTGCGAACGCTATCGGCATCCGTTTGATCATCCGTAGAGGCGCTAGACTCGCGCTCTTCGGTGGGATGAGTTTTAAAGAGAGAGCCTTCTCGCTCTTTACGGGCGGCGGTTTCCGCAGGCACAATGCCACGATCGTAGGTGTCGTATTCAGCGCGTTCTGAGGTGTCAGCGGCTACTTTTCTGGTCGCATCGTCTTGATTCGTCATAGGTTATGTCCTCATTAAAAAATAGTGATATCTGTCAATCACAACCCTATGAGTTTTGTATTGCTAACTACACTATCTTTGGGCATGAATTTGTTCTCTCTACAGTGTTGTTGATCTCTACCCTTGACAGACTCCTTGAATTTCATTGGCGTTGCTGCTTAGGGCACAAAAATAATTGTCAACTGGGATGTACTTCATCCTTGATTATGATTCTTTTAACGTTGCAGAATCATCCTTTTAGTGTGTTTTTTCTATTCCTTGGGTCGATGTAACTTGGGCTGCCTATCGTAGACGATGAGCATTGGGATAGATGAATAGGGATAGCGTCATGAAGCTTAAGGATATTTTTGCGCTGCTGAAAGACACGATCGCTGAGTGGAGTGAAGATAATGTGCCGCTTCTGGCCGCCGCATTGGCTTACTATACGGTGTTTTCGCTCGCGCCCCTGTCGCTGATTGCGATCGCGATTGCCGGGGCAGTCTTTGGGGAAGAGGCTGCACGGGGCGAAATGATCGGGCAAATTCAAGGTGTGGTCGGAGCGCAGGGTGCAGAAGCAATTCAGTCGATGATTGCCAATGCCAATCGCCCTGGCTCAGGAGGAACGATCGCAACAATAACGGGCGTTGTTCTACTATTATTTGGCGCATCCGGTGTTTTTGGGCAGCTTCAGGTGGCGCTAAATACCATTTGGGAAGTTAAGCCGAAGCCAGGAAAAGGGATTGCCAGCTTTCTTCAGTCTCGATTTTTATCGTTCGCGATGGTGCTGGTTATCGGATTCCTCCTACTTGTCTCCCTTGTTCTTTCAGCAGTTTTAGCCGCAATCTCAAATCTGTTTGGCAGCTTTGTTCCTAATCTTGTTATTGTGGGTCAAACTTTAAACTTCATTATTTCATTTGGCGTGATCACTGTGTTGATTGCAGCAATCTATAAGTTTTTACCAGATGTGAGAGTTCCCTGGAGAAATCTTTGGGTTGGCGCAAGTGTCACTGCGCTGCTGTTTAATGTCGGAAAGTTTTTGCTGGGTCTTTACTTGGGTCACAGTAGCGTAGGATCTGCCTATGGAGCCGCCGGATCGTTTGTGGTGTTGTTGATTTGGGTGTTCTATTCGGCACAAATTTTGCTGTTTGGGGCAGAATTTACACAGGTTTACTCAAAATATCGGGGAACCCCGATCGAACCTTCCAAACATGCCGTTCGTGTGCCCAAAGCCAATAGGCCGCCCTCAGACTCTGCCATTCAAACCGAGCAACCGGAGCGATCGCCCTCTAGGCAGCCTCATTATGGGCGCTATGCCGTGCCGCTCGTTAGCTCTCTGGTGGCGCTTTCGGGTATTTTTTCGCAAACCTCGCAGCAGAAAAGACGACGAGCATCCGTTCGAGGATCGGCCAGACGGCGATCGCTCAACCAAACTTTTGCTTGGCTGATGCGTACACCGCGAGCGTAACATTCGGTTCAGAGTGACTCTGAACCTCTGGAAGAGGGGCTGGGGTGAGGGTCTTCTGAGTTTTGCCAGCCAACCAATCCTTCCTCCTGATGCGTTGAAATCAAAATAAGTTGAAACTAAACTTTCGCTCTAATGCGTCACGCCAAACAATGCTATTGAGACTGATTGTTGTGTAATTTATTGTGTTGTTTAACACTACTTTGTTACTAACTGGCTTCTAGTTAATCGTGCAAACGATCGCCCACACAAGATTGCTAGAGGCTGCACCTGAATTGACATTTTTGCGTCAGAATGGTAGATTCCCAATGCTTGAATTTCAGTGCTCGAATTAAAATTCTTTTGATACCAAGTCAGGCACATCATACCCATTCTTCAAAATACTGTCGTGCCCCAACAGTTACACCAAATCCCGATTAATTCAGGAACATTTCATTCACTATGACGCTAACAAAACGTTGCATTGCAGAATTTATTGGAACCCTTTGGCTGGTGCTAGGAGGCTGCGGAAGCGCTGTACTCGCCGCATCCTACACCGCTGATGCTGCCAAAATTAGCGAAAACACTGTGTTTCCCTTAGGAATTGGCTTGGTTGGAGTCTCCCTGGCCTTTGGTTTAACGGTGCTAACCATGGCCTTTGCGATCGGACATATCTCTGGTTGCCACCTCAATCCTGCTGTTTCCTTTGGGCTGTGGGCAGGCAAACGGTTTCCGGCATCAGAACTGCTGCCCTATATCGTTTCGCAAGTGCTAGGAGCGATCGCAGGCGCAGGGCTAGTGCTGCTGATGGCCTCCGGTAAACCAGGATTTCTCCTGGGTGGCTCAAACCCCCTCGCCACAAACGGCTTTGGAGCGCACTCTCCAGGTGGCTACACTCTGCTATCTTGCTTCCTAACCGAAGTCGTGATGACATTCATCTTTCTGATTATTATTCTGGGTGCAACCGATCGCCGCGCTCCCCAAGGGCTGGCCCCGATCGCGATCGGTTTTGCCCTCACACTGATTCACCTGATCAGCATTCCAATTACAAACACCTCGGTCAATCCAGCGCGCAGCACCGGCCCAGCGTTATTTGCAGGGGTTGAGTTGTTTAGCCAGGTTTGGCTATTTTGGATCGCCCCCATTTTGGGCGCACTGCTAGCAGGATGGCTCTACTCATCGGTGTTTGCAGAGGTCACACGCTACGATGAATCGACCGCTAGAGATTCTGTTGTTTAGTGTTCTCTCAAGAACTTTTTAATTAGAGTCAGGTAATAAGTTAGGGTGCATCTAAGTTTCGCAAGTTGACCTTCATGTGAGTGGCGATCGGAGGTAGAAATCATTTCTTTGTGATTGCCCAAAGGCTTGGGGTAGGCACGAGGGCAATACCTCGATCGACAACATTGATGCCCCCGGTTGACTGACAAAACCTTGCTCCCTCCCACCCTTTTTCCCAAGGAGAAGGGGAGCTAGAAATCTGGTTCTCCTTTCCTTAGAGAGAGGGCTAGGGGTGAGGGCTTCTGAGAGCATTGCGTAAAGAAGGTGGATTCAATCATTCCGTCCACTGCAAGGTGGTCTTGCCCTCACCCCAGCCCTCTCCCAATCCTGGGAAAGGGAGCAGGAGTCCGGCTCCCCTTCTTCTCTCAACTTGGGAAAAGAAGTTAGGGGGATGAGGGCGAAGATCTTCGGCAT
>JAAUOZ010000268.1 GCA_012034655.1 Leptolyngbyaceae cyanobacterium CSU_1_3
GGGTTTGGGGTTGGGGTTGGGGTTGGAACGGGTGTCGGCGTAGGAGTTGTGGGTTTTGGGGTAGGAGTAGGAGAAACTGCTCCAGGAGCGGGGGTTGTGGGTTTGGGCGCTGGCTTTGCGGCGGGCTGAGGGACGATCCTCAGCAAAAGTTGGGCAGCTCTGGGGCTGAGTTCGTCTATCTTAAGTTGGTTGAGCCTGGCGAAGCAGCAAAGGCAGATTGTGTGCCATTTCCCCAGAGACCGTCTACGGGGCCAGGTTGAAATCCGAGGGAAACTAGGCGCTGTTGGATTTCTCGTGTCAAGCTTCGATCGGCACGAATGCTGGCAACCTGCCAAGTTGCGGAAGCGGCAGCAATGTCTCTAAGGTTCATGGGTAATAGCCTTTCCCTGGGGCGTAGACAGCACTTCATTCTACGTGCGATTTTGCTTACGATCGCCCATTTTTCGCAATGGGGCTTTGTGTATGCCCTGGCGATCAGCTTTTTTGTGGAGTCGGAATTGCAATATCGATCGTGGTTACTTTTTGCCCCAGTGTGGCAAGCGTTGGCTGAATATCTTTCTGGTTGCCTACCACAAGGGTCACAATCTTGTCAGGCTGAAGATACTTCTGGGCAACCCGCTGGATGTCTGATGTTGAAGTTGATTCTACACGCTGGCGATACTGAAAAATGAAATCCTTAGGATACCCGAAATATTCATACCGCAGCAATCGCGAAAGAGTTTGGCTGGGATCTTGAAAATTAAAAATGAAGGAATTCAAGACAGAATCTTTTGCGAACGCTAATTCTGTCTCAGTAACAGGCGTTGTGCGAATTTTCTCTAGCTCACTTGATACAGACTTGATGAAGGGAACCGTGGCATCCGATCGCGTCTGCCCGCCTGCCACAAACATACCCGGATAATCGAATTGCGGACTCCAACTTGCGTACACAGAATAGGCAAGACCCTGGCGCGATCGTACCTCGTTAAACAGCCGCCCACCAAAGCCACTCAGCACATTGTCCATGACCGACAAAGCAGGATAGTCGGGACTTCTCAACGTATCCCCCAAATGGCCGACTTGAATATAACTCTGCGTTAGCTGAGGCTGATTGACAAAGAAAATACCATTCGGGTTTGCCTGCGACACCTTTGGTAGAGGTGCGGGCTGCGCTGAGGGTTTGGCAGTTTGAGCCGGATTCCAGTTGTTAAATTTGGCTTCGATTTGCGATCGCATGGCTTTGCTATCGAAGTCACCAACAATTCCCATCAGCAGATTGCTGGGGTAAAAATACTGTTGATAGAAATTTACTAGGTCGTTGCGAGTAATTTTTTCTAGCGTTGTATATTCTATTGTTCTAGCGTAAGGACTAGCGTTGCCGTAGATGAGTTTTTTAAATTCTCGACTGGTAATTCCATTGGGGTCGTCATTGCGACGAGCGATTCCACCCTGGGCTTGCAGTTTGGCTAAGTTAAATTTCTCAGGTACGAAAGCAGGCTGCTGAATCACTTGCGAAAATAGGTCAAACACTTCGGTCAGATCTTCGCTCAGGGCGCTAAAGCTGACGCTGCCAGAGGTGCTGCTGATACCTGCTTCGACGGATGCGGCTCTTTGTTCGAGGCGCTGGTTGAGTTCGTCGGGGGGGTGTT
This sequence comes from Leptolyngbyaceae cyanobacterium CSU_1_3, assembly GCA_012034655.1. GTDB lineage: Bacteria > Cyanobacteriota > Cyanobacteriia > Leptolyngbyales > Leptolyngbyaceae > JAAUOZ01. The sequence goes on from JAAUOZ010000268.1 coordinate 1,629, forward strand.
TCTGAGTGCCGCCCGATCGCATCACGGCTCCGGTCAACCCTGCTAACCCTACTTTGTCGCCAGGTTCGAGACGATCGCCCGTCCGCACTAGCACCGATCCGCTCACTAGGGGCAATTCGTGATCTTCCATCAAGTAGACAATCATGCCGTTGCGAAGCTGAAATCGGGAATAGTCAGGCAGTTTGATTTCGGGAGGTGACGAAAATTGCAGGTCTGTGTAGTGTTTTGCGGGGGCGGCAGAGGCGGGAAGAATCAGGGCCAGCCACACTAAAAAGATGGGTAAAACAATAAACGAGAACACTAGCGTGATAACTTTTGCAATGGTTTGTTTACGATTCAGCTTCATACCAACACAACCTCTCAGGTAATTCTCAATGCGCTAAGACACTATCTGATAAAAATATGATCCCTGGTAGGGGCACGGTATTGCGAGACCTCTACTAGCATTCATCTTGAGCCGATATTTTGATTCTTCACGATGATTGCTTGCGATTGTCCTTTAGGAATGTGGATTCAATCATGCCGTCCACTGCAAGGTTGTCTTGCCCTCACCCCAGCCCTCGCCCAACTTGGGAGCAGGAGTCCGGTTTCCCTTCTCTCAAGTTGGGAGAAGAGGTTAGAGGATGAGGGCGAAGATCTCCGGCATTGATAAATCCACATTTCTTAGCGTTCTAGGGGCAAGATGCGTCCGATCGTGCGGTTCTCGGCAGTAAAGGTCGCTTGAGCAACCCGCTGAATATCGCTGGGCGTGATTTTGGCGATCGCTTCCAATTCTTTGAACAAATTGCGCCAGCTTCCAGTTTTGACTTCGTACTCCAACAGCGATTCTGCCATGCCGCTATTCGAGTCGAGCGATCGCAGTAAATCTGCTCTCGCCTGGGTTTTCACGCGATCGAGTTCCTGAGCAGAGACTGGCTCAGTTTTGAGTCTTTCGATCTGCGATCGCAGCCCTGTTGCCGCATCTTCGACGGTTTTGCCAGGAGCCGTCAGCGCATAAAATAGCATCAAGTTTGGGTATTTATCCCCCGGAAAGCCATTCAAGCCCTGCGCCACCAAGGCCACGCGCTGCTCTTCGACAAGGGATTTATACAGACGAGAAGTGCGGCCGTCGCTGAGAAGACTAGCGATCGCTTCGTAAACCACATTGTCGGGATGGTTTAACGCCGGACGGTGATAGCCTTCGATATACCAGGGTTGAGAATTTAACCGCAGGGTGATTTCTCTGGTTTGGGTTTGGGGTGGCTCGACGGCTGTAACCTGGGGAGGTTCGGGCCTAGACTGGAAGCGCCCAAAATAAGTCTGGGCTAACTGCTTAACCTGAGTAGGGTTGACATCTCCCACTAGGGCGATCGTCAAATTATTGGGGGCGTAGTGGGTCTCGAAGAACGTTTGGACGTTTTGACGCGTTAAATTGCGAATATCCTGGTTGTAGCCGATCACCGGACGCTTATAAGGATGCACCTGAAACGCTTTGTCTAAAAAGGCTTCGATCATCTGCCCGATCGGAGAATTGTCAGTACGAAGGCGACGCTCTTCTAAAATTACTGCTTTCTCTTTATAAAATTCACGAAACACAGGTTCCAAAAAACGTTCCGATTCCAACGACATCCACAGTTCCAATTTATTAGATGGAAAACTGTAGAAATAGCGAGTCGCATCGCTCGACGTATTGGCATTTAGCCCCACGCCTCCCGCCTGCTCGACAATGCGCCCAAATTCGTTCTGTTCGACAAACTTTGCCGCTTCTGCCTCAATGCGATCGAATTCTTGCTGCAACTTGGCTACGTCTGCACCTTTGGCCGTGCGGATTTGCTCAGAAAGCTGATCTAAACGATCGAGCAAGGGTTTTTCCGCCTCAGCATTGGTTGTACCAATTCGCGTGGTTCCCTTGAAGGCTAAGTGTTCCAAAAAGTGAGCTACGCCCGTTTCGCCGTTTGGCTCGTCTGCCCCGCCCACATTGGCATAGGTAAGAAACGAAACCACAGGCGCTTGGTGGCGTTCTAGCACGATAAATTTCATGCCATTCTCTAACTTGAACTCGGTGACACGATCGATCACCCGATCCAAATAAGGCTGAATCGATGACGCTGGCTCGGTCTGGGTGCGGGCGAGGGCCACCCCCGGAAGCATCGCCCAACCCACTGCGATCGCCAGCACCATTCCCCAGAGGTTGATCTTTTTGAGCAGATTGACTTGATTAAATTGCAGCAATGGAGTCACTCACTAAATTCAGAGCGGTTACAAGGCACTCTTTCCAGAATAGTGAGTTTTAGTGCTCTTGGGGCGGTTGTTTATCGGCGAAATGTGTTTTGACGGTAAAAAATGTAGGTATCAAACAGAGCGCCCACCAACCCGCAGGTCGAGCCAATAACGAGCGATCCTTCGAGGGCGTTACCATTACCAAACGTTCGTAAAAATGCCCAAACGAGTTCAAACCCTGGTTGGCTCAAACGACCCAACCAGGGAACATAGCTGATGATCGACAACCCAGCGATCGTGCTGCCCATTAATAACAAAGGAGCCACGAAGCTAAAAAGGCTAGTGAGAAATAGCGATCGTAGGTAGCTGGACGCAAAGCCAATATCCATAGCACGCTCCGAGCAGTCATAACAGGGATGGTGAGCATGAAAACACTCTTCTCTACGATAGGGGCAGTTGGGTAGATTCCCCCAAGTGTTCAGAAATCTTAAATGTTTATAAAGAAACTTGGTGAATTTTCCCCCATCAGTATGACAAATTTTAGGATTTCAACCTCCAACATCAAGCTTGACAAACCCTCTGGGCAGACCCAACACCAAAAATTGCCTCGATCGTAGCACTCAACCTCAAAACAAGCCCCAAAAAAGGAGACCATTACGGTCTCCACAGCTAATGCTAAGAGTAAAAAATTTAGAACAACCGAACCAAGCGACTACAGCAACCCAGTATCTAGCCCAGGCTTACCCGTCGCCAATTCAACTTTGACAATTCTTCCACCCATCTTCTGAATGCGCTGCTGTTCACGGAACCAGTTGTCATAAGGAACTAGCTTAGTAAAGTAGGTATTTTGCAGTTCCCGTTGGGTACGGATGCGGGTCTGGCTAGGAACGCAGGCAGTAACCTTAAACATTCTCATGGGTCTTATTTTCTCCTGAGTAGGCTGAGGGGACGGCTTTAAGTTTTAGAGATTGCCAATGAACTGGGTCAGGCTACCCTCTGAAAACTCATAACAGTAGTGGAATAGTTCTCAAAAAGCTGGCAACTTCCTTACAAGTCAAAGCCTGTGCAGGCGGATTCACAAACTTGAAAGGACGATCGCAAATTTTTCGGATGGTATATGAAGATTGATGGTTAAAAAGGTTGGAAGTCGAGAGACAATGCTAGATCGCTAAAACCACTTCTTAGACTAGCCTTTGACAAGCTAACACGAATCTCCAGACTTCCAAACCCTTAAATTAGAACGGTGAACAATGAGCGCTGAATATTGAATTTAATTCATCCCTCATCTCTCACCCCTTCCTTAGCTCAAGCCAGAGCAGATATAGTCGAAGTAAACGCCCATTTCTTTGCCAGCGTCAGCACCGACCAAACCAGCGGTGACTTCTTTCATCGCTTGGATTGCCTGAACAGTTGAGCCTACAGGTACACCCAAAGAGTTGTAGGTTTCCTTCAGACCGTTGAGCACACGCTCATCCAGAATGGAGGGATCGCCAGCCAACATGGCATAGGTAGAGTAGCGCAGGTAGTAGTCGAGGTCACGGATGCAAGCAGCGTAACGACGAGTGGTATACATGTTGCCACCGGGACGGGTGATGTCCGAGTACAACAGGGACTTGGCAACGGCTTCTTTAACGATCGCAGCGGCGTTAGCTGAGATGGTGGTGGCTGCACGAACGCGCAGTTCGCCAGTTTGGAAGTAGCCTTTGAGTTTTTCGAGGGCGGACGAGTCGAGGTACTTACCTTGAACGTCAGAAGTATTGATAACTGAGGTAATTGCGTCTTGCATGATTTATTCCCGTAAGTCGCGTGGTCTTGATAAATCTTTGAGTGAGGGGCAGCAATTACTGCATTGCACCGATCACGTAGTCGAAGTAGGAGCCAGCTTCAGCAGCATCTTCGCCAGATAGCAAAGAAGCAGCCACGTTCTTCATAGCACGAACACCTTCTGCAACCGCCGGAATTGGGGTTCCCAAGGAGTTGTACATTTCGCGAACGCCAACGATACCGATTTCTTCGATCGGGGTTACGTCGCCAGCGACGATTCCGTAGGTCACAAGACGCAGGTAATAGTCGAGGTCGCGTAGGCAGGTTGCGGTCATTTCTTCGCCGTATGCGTTACCACCGGGGGAAACCACATCGGGGCGCTTTTGGAACAGTTGGTCGCCAGCTTGCTTGACGATGCGCTCGCGAGAGTCGGTCAAGGTTTGAGCGATGCGGAGACGACGCTCACCTGTGGTGACGAAGCCTTTGATCCGATCTAATTCGCCGGGGCTGAGGTAGCGTGCCTCAGCATCTGCATTCACGATTGATTTCGTGACAATACTCATTGATGGATTCCTCCAAAAGTAATGTAACCGAGTGTGTTTTAAACGGGAGTTCCCCAAATGGCTCGTTAAGTTCTGCGGACTTCCTGGACTTGAATATCACGATCGATTTGGGTCGATCAATAAAGTTCTCTGTCATGGTGAAGCTTGCTAAGTAGATCTGGCTTACCTTACGGTTGCCTCAGCTACTATGAGCGCCTAGAACTTAGCTGCCTTCCGTGATCATTTTGCGGTATCTGGTTCACCATCTCGATCAGTTCGCAACATTTTGTAATGTTGTTCCTCATGTTTGCATTTAGCAAGGTTTTATGCTCTATGCAGCCATGAATCGGGTATTGACAAGCGTGACACTTAGTAGGGTTTGCAGATAACACTTGCAGGGGCGGATTTGAGTTTATCAACCTCGCGGAATACCCCATCCGCCATGCGGTGGGGATGGATAGCGACGGCGCGGTAGCGCCAATCTCTCAGAAATCTTCACAGAATAGTTCTCCTTTTGTCGTACAGTTTGGAATTAGTGGACAGGGGAATCAACCGACTCTAAAAACCCGATGCTACCTAACCCGTAGCGACTGCTGAACCGTTGA
>JAAUOZ010000269.1 GCA_012034655.1 Leptolyngbyaceae cyanobacterium CSU_1_3
GAGAAAAAATAGCTGATTGCTCTATCTCAACAGCAGCAAAGCATCCTGAAGACGTTCATTATTCTCCATCCTTTATGAAATAGGACTACCCTTTGCTGGAAATCTCCTGAGCGATCGGGCATCTTATCGAGTGGTGACTAACTCCCTCTGGGACAAAACCGCAGTTGTGCCATCAATCAATTGGTGAGGAATCGTCCTCTGATTTGCATACCTTTCTTGGTGGCGTGCTGTGATCCAATCATTGATTTTGTGATCAAGATTGATTGCCTGCTGCTCTAGCCAAACACTCTCTTTGCCCAAGGAAATCTGCTTTACCAAGGGGCGCACAAAGGCATGATGCCGACGATGACCCAGTCGCTTGTAGCGTTTTTTAAAGTACTTATCTTTCTGGGTCAAGTTCCATTTGTCTTGGAAGTGTTGCAGACTAGAAAGCTCCCAGGCATCGCTCCAGCGCAGTAAGAAGAACGACACATCTGCCCAGTTGAGGGGCAGTTCGGGCACATAGGTGACAACTGAATCAGGTTCGCAATATAGCGTACCCCCGACATTGGACACACTCATGCAAAAGTCAATATGTTCGCGAGTGCTGAGAAATTTTTCATCTAGCAAGCCAATTCTGGCAAAGATCTCTGTGCGAACCAACATACAATGAAACTCAGCAAACTCGCATTGTTTGCGGTGTAGTTGATCTTGCACGTCTGCAACAGGACGATTCACAAAGTAATGCTTTTCGTGTACCTTGCGGACGATGCTACCGTCTTCGATCGTCTCTTCATAGATTCGAGCTTCACCCCCGGCCAGGTGAATGATTTCGTTCACTTTTTTGCCAATACACGTCAGTGGGCAAACCACCGTTGCATTGGTTTCATCGGCACATTGCAGCAAACGATCGAGCCATTGAGGGCTGACCAACACATCGTTATCTACAAACAACACAAACTCAGTCTTGACGTGGGGAATAGCCAGATTACGCGCCTGATTAGGTGCAAGGTATTGTTCAGTACGAATCAACTTGAAGCCGCGCTCGTAAGCCTGGGCTTGCAAATATTCATACACATGAACCGGAGAACCTCCATCGACATAGATCAAGTCAAACGGAATCTGAGTATGTTCGTAAATGCTCTCTAAGTTTTGCTGAGTGAAACTGAATCGTTCACGGGGAGAAATGACAAGGGTGATGCGAGGTTGAGACATGATCACGACTCCTTAATAATGATGAAATGATTCGTTGAAAATGACTGAAGAACTAGGCGATCGCCAAGTCTGGGGCTACAGTAGATTCGCTCAAAACTTGTTGATAAACCGCCATCCAGTTTGTTTTTTCAACCGCCGGCGCTAAGTCGGTGAGGACTTTCTGGCGTGCGCCATTGCCCAAAGCCTGGCGGCGATTAGAATTCAGAGCCAGATATCGCAAGGCTTGAGTGAGATCTGCGACATTGGCAGGTTCGACCACTAAACCAGATGTACCATCCGCCAAAATTTCTCCGATCGCATCAACATTGCTACCCACTACTGGGCAGCCTGCCAGCATGGCCTCTAACATTGCGTTGGGGCAACCATCATGCAAAGAAGGAATGGCATAAATATCTAAATGTGGCAAATAGGCCAATGCCTCTTCGCGACTGATAATGCCCGTGATGCGAAGACGATTGCCAATGCCACTCAACCGCACTTGCCTTTCCCAATAGGTACGCTCTTTCTCAACAAAATCGCCCACTAGCAATAGTGTTAAGTCAATCTCTTGACTCAATTCGGCACAGGATTGCAGCAGATATTCAATCCCCTTTTTGTCACGAAACCGCCCCGTCGAGCCAATTACGACACCTGACACCTGATCGAGCAAGGCAGGCTTGGGTAAATGGCCAAACTCGAAGGGCACGATCGAGTTCCAAAACGCACAAGACTTATAGCGGATACTCGGCACAAGGGCGATCGCTCGACGCTGCAAATCTCGGCTGACAAAGGTTGTCCAGTTCGAGTTTTCTAACATCCAGGCGATTTGTCCGTGGGTTTTGGGGTTAAAGATATGTTTGTGCAAATCACTACCGCGCACACTGTTGATCACCGGAATATTAAATTCCTTGGCTAACAAAGTGGTGACATATCCTGTTTCATTCAAGAAAAAGGCGTGGAATAGATCAAAATGGTGGCGATCGTGGAGTTGGCGCAGATAGAAATAAACTTCGCTAAAAAAGTCTTGAATCTCTGGAACCGCCTCGCGCGCTGCGGACTTGATGCGATGCACATAGATGCCGTCTTGCAGCGTGGTTTTGCAGCTTGCCTGGCGGCGCTCTCCATTAGGTACTAAGCGTTGTTTAGAGCGAAACACGGCCACATGCACTTCATAACCTTCACTGGTGAGCAATTTGGCAATGCGAGACACCGACTCACCTACACCGCCCACATCAGGAGGAAACTCCAGGGTTGTAATACAAATCTTTCCTTTCATATTCATATGTTCTCCGAGTTAGTTTAATAATATGGATTAAGCGTAGGTGGCTTGTTTTTCTGCAAGCAGCTGATGCAGTAGAGAAGCAGTTTTGGCAACACCGTTGAAGTCAAATTGAAGGGTGGTGGGTTGTTTTTGCAGGCACGCGATCGTCCTCTTGGCAAACTGATAGGGGATTAGTTCATGGGGTTGAATGGTATCCACCACGCCCAGGTGGTTTAACTTTTCAGAGCGGATGCGCTGCTCTTGATCGTCGTTACCTGTGAATGCCAGCATTAGGGCGCGAGTGCCCGTTGTCAAAACATTCATCGTTGTGTTGTAGCCTGACATACTGATTGAGAGGTCAGCTTTTTGCATATAGGGCAACAGGTTTGGCGTGAAGCGATCGACCTTCAAGTTGTGACGCTTTAAAGCTTTTGCCTGCAACTCAGCAAACTGATTGTCTGGGAAAAATGGCCCCGTAAACACTTGAATGTGATGGGGCAATGCGACTTCTAAAATGGGGGCTGCATTTACGACGGCATTGAGTAATTCGTGACCAAATCGTCCTCCGCCCACCGTTGCCAAAATTAGCGGCTGAGGAATATCTGGGACGATCGCCGTTTCGGGCTGAGGTTGAACCACATAGCCCGTATAATGAACCGGGCACTGTAGGTCACGAATGCGCGAGAAGGTTTCTTCGATCGGCTGAAACTGAGCATCGCCATGAATCAACAACAAATCAAAATATTGATTGATTAAGGTGCAGACTTTCTCTTCGTGCTTTTCGCGGTTTTGTTTGGTGACTACAATATCGCGCAGGCTGCACACCACTCTGGTCTTGTTACCCTGGGCCCGAATCTCCTCTAAAAGTGGGATGAGTTCAAACGAGAACTTGCGTCGCCCAAAGGGAAATAGCTCAACCATCAATACATCCGGTTGAAATTCTTTCAGCACTTTTAGCAATTGATGCTTACGCATTTCTTGCACCATTGCTAAATCTTGGGTACTATCGACTGCTTGCAGTGTGCGAAATTCTGAATCGGTCTTGATTGCAGGCAGGTTGACCACTTCTACCCCATCGGGAATAGCAAATTCTTTAATGATTTCGCCACCATTAATAAAGCAGACTCGAAAGTCTTGGGTCAGTCCGCGTACAATCTCCATGCTGCGAACTAGATGCCCCATCCCCAGGATGTGTTGGCAATAAAACATCAGCCGTTTCATGATGATCCGATCCTAGTTGAAAAATATGTTCTGGTGGTTGTATAACTCGCACTCGATCGTAGATCCAAGGTCTGAAACAATAGATTAGAAATCTGTTGAGTAACTTTGGGTAAAGCGTTCAAGTCTAATCGAGCGATCGCAGGAAATGAACTGGGAGCCTGCAACTCCTTTGTGACAGCAATCTTGAGAGTATCTTGGGTTAGCAATTCTGGATGAATCATGGTGAGCATGTCCATCGCTTGCATTCGCTCGGCACGGATCAGTTGTTCTTTTCCCGGCTTCATCCGGGGAATGGTAATGGCACGCTTTGCTTGCGACAACACTTCTGTAGTTGTGTTGTAACCGCTCATGCAAACTACGAGGTTTGCCGCCGCCATATAACTCATGGGGTCATCGGTGAATTCTAGAACTTGCACATGGGAAAACTCCTTAGCCTTTAATCGGATTTTTTGCTGCTGTTCGATCGACATTTCTGAACCCGTGATGATCAGACTTTTGTGAGTGGTCTCGATCGTTAGCCCATCTAGATAAGCAGCCACCATCGGATAACCATCTGCACCCCCACCCGGAGTTACCAGCACCAGCTTTTCTAAGGAGGTAACACCCAGTTCTTGGCGCACAATCGCTGGAGAGCGCTTACCAGGGGCTTTTCGCAGATAGCCACAGAAGACAACCTTGTCTGCTACTTCCGCAGGAAAAGCATATTCCCGACATACATCGAACACTTCTGGCATCCCGACCACTAGAATCTGGTCATAGTGTCGAACGATCGCGCCGTAGAAGTCGTGGGTTTGCCAGTCATGAATAGTCGTTTCTGGGCTGTCGAGTATGTCGCGCAGGAGTAGCACACATCGAACTTGAGGCTGAGTAGTTCGCAGATAGCGAACGGTGGTTTTCAATTCATCCCGCAAGCCATAGGGTTTTTTGTCTACTAACAACAAATCTGGTTGAAAGTTGCGAGCGGCCGACAACATGATGTCTGAGCGCAACTTTAAAGTGGTTTCTAAATCAGTGCCCAGAAATTTGGCAGACAGTTCACCTGATTCGTTGCGGCTGAGACAAGGAAGCTTGATGTAGTCGAGTCCTTGAGGAAGCCGAAAACTTTGAATCATGGGCGATCCAGACAGAAGCAGAATCGAAAGATTGGGAATGGCTTCTAGGAGGTATTCGCAGATCGCCAACATGCGGCGAATGTTGCCTAACCCGAAGGCATCGTGAGAGTAGACCATGATTCTCATGGTGGTGTCCAAGTAGGGGAGCGTTATTTTGGTAGCGTTTCAGAGATCGCATAAATAAATTTTAAAGCGTTTAACTGGGGCGATCGATTTCTATTCATTCATTTCAACTCGGACAGAAAAAATGCTATGCAACACTAGCCAGGGACATTGTTCCTGGTGTGGGTATTAGATTGCCTGTGGTTTGGCGACCCACCCCAATGTAGTAGAAGCCAGCATTCTTCAGTTGAGTTGCATCTAAACAATTGCGGCCATCAATCAAGATAGGCAGTTCCATCAATTCTGCCAGACGTTGATAGTCTAAGGTTTTGAAGACTTGCCAATCGGTGACTAATATCAATGCATCACAGCCTATGGTTAACTGCTCAGGGCTTTCTACCAGTTGAATGGTCTGAAGACTGGGATGAGCCGAGTTAGCAGGAACGATCGGATCATAAGCTTTGACTTTTGCACCCAGGCGAGTCAGATGTTCAATCAATTCTAGGGAGGGGGCATCGCGCAGATCGTCTGTGTCGGGTTTGAAGGTCAGCCCCAACAAACCAATGGTTTTGCCTTTGAGGATTTTGAGTACCTGTTGTAATTTTTCTAGGGCAACCAGCTTTTGCGATTGATTGGTAGCTATCGCTGCCTTGAGCAGTTGAGCCGTATAACCATAGTCGTTGGCAGTATGCACAAGCGCCGAGACATCCTTCGGAAAGCAAGAGCCACCCCAGCCAATTCCGGCTTGCAGAAACTTGTTGCCAATCCGTGAGTCTAGCCCAATTCCCTGGGATACTTGGGTTACATCTGCCCCAACGCGATCGCAGATATTGGCTACTTCGTTGATAAAACTAATCTTGGTTGCCAAAAACGCATTGGCTGCATATTTGATCATTTCGGCGGAAGTTAAATCAGTCACCACAACTGGGACAGGGGCAGTAGAGAGGCTGCCGATAAACTGACACTGTTCAGAGCGTTGCACAATAGGGGCATAAAGTTCTTGCATTAGTTGAATCGCTCGATCGCTGTTGCTGCCCAGAACAATGCGATCGGGGTTAAAGGTGTCGTAGACGGCTGACCCTTCCCGCAGAAATTCGGGATTGCTCACCACATCAAAGCCAGCAATCTCTTCTCGTCGTTCTGCTACGCCATCAAGGACAATTCTTCTCACCCAATCGCCCGACCCGATCGACACAGTGGATTTGTTCACAATCACCTTGTAGCCGCCGTTGAGATGCTCGCCAATGCCACGGGCAACCGCTTCGACAGAGCGCGTATCACTTTCGCCCGTTGGCAGTGCGGGTGTGCCAACGGCGATAAACAGAATTTCACCATGAGACACGCCAGCCGCCAGGTTGGTCGTAAACTCTAAACGCCCAGCTTGCATGGCTGCTTGCATAATCTCTGCCAATCCGGGTTCATAAATTGGCGACTGACCTGATTGCATCAGGGCTACTTTTTCTGCATTGTTGTCGATGCACATCACATGGTGTCCAATTTGAGCCAGACAAGCTCCAGTGACGAGACCGACATATCCTGTACCGATCACACAAACGCGCATGGTCACTGCTCCTGGGGGGGGAAGGTTAGGTTCCGGGAAGTCGTGTTCGTTTTGCTGAACTATCTACAGGTTCTTAAATTTTGATGAAACTACGATGAGACTTTGATGAGAAAAGTCTCACTGAGTCTGCATGAATACCTGACATGAGTTAGCGTCAACCTTGACAAATCACCCATACTTTGTTAATAAATCTTGCTAGATTAATGCCGAGATTTTCGCCCTCATCCCCTATCCCCTGCTCCCAAATTGGG
>JAAUOZ010000270.1 GCA_012034655.1 Leptolyngbyaceae cyanobacterium CSU_1_3
AAGTCGAGGCCCTGACCGCGATGGGCGTCGGCAAAGCGCTGGGCGTATCGCCGGACCAATTCCGCAAGGTGGTCCAGGATCTGTGCAAGGAGGCCCTGGTGGACGAATCCGGCCGGCGAACATATCGGTCACCGATCTGAATGTCGTTCGTGACCTGACGGCACTGCTGGGCCACGATACGCCGATCGACCGCAACGCGGTTGTGGAGTTGGTGAACCTCATCCATGAGGAAGATCCAACCCTGATCTCTGAAAAGCTGCTGGAGCCGCACACCCTAGACGCCGCCCTGGATCGCATCACCAATCCCCAGCTTCGGCTGTGGACCGCCTGCGTTCTGGTGCGCTTGGCCAAGTCCTCAGCTGCCTTGCGGTCGCCCACGTACTTGCTGATGCGTTTGCCGTCCTGGTGGATGAACACGAAGAATCCCCGGCCGCGCCTCTTTTCCCGCACGGTGACGCCCATCACGCCACCTCCAGGGATTCGCGCCACTTCGCCCACGCGCGCACGTCATGCCCGGTGCCGCAGCCGGGGACCGCCACGGTGCCACGCGGGAGATCGGGATTCGCGGCCAGAAAATCCACGAGGCCCGGCGATGGCTCGCCCTTCTCCCAGGGCGAGGAGAAGGGGCTGGGATGAGGTTGGCTTTTAGTTGCACATCACGTAAATTTAAGTAAAAAGTGGCTATGGATACAAATTTAGTGGCTATGGATACAAATTTGCGAACAAACACTTGCTAGAAACATAAAGAGTTAACACCCAAGTTGAAGTGTTAGCCTGATAGAAAGAAACCTTCAACTACCTTCAACTACAGAATTGCCAATTAAATAGGATCAGCTTCTAGGGTTCCGATTTTGCACCTGCAAGATGCCTGGTCCGAGAGAAGCAGCCGACTCTAGAGGGGGTAGGTCACACGGCGGGAAAAAAGCCCGGGAGAGCCAGACAGTTTATCTGTGTTGGTAATCTCCTGGGCTTTGCTGTTTGAGTGGTTTTTCAAATGCCCAAATGCCCAACCTAACTTATTTAACCAGTTAGCCTCCCCTGGGTTTGAGGACGGATGATTGGAGGCTGGGAGAATGAGGGCACTGTTAGCGGCATCGAATTCACGTTTGGTTAACTCATTCAAGATCTAGTACGGAGAGTTTTATGGTGCAAACTTCTATGGAGTCGATCGCGGCTACGATTGATCCGAGTCTAATTTTGCTGGATGAAAAACTTCCAGGCGGGGCTTACTGGCATAGTGTGATCAAACGCGGTAAGACACTGAGAATCACAGATCTAGAAGGCTCCCAGGGGGTTTCGATGGTTTGCTACAACGCCGACAGCCCGATCGAGCGCCTCAATGTTGCCGACACCGCCAAGATTCAGTTCAATGCTTTTCTCAAGCGTGGCATGGTGATTTATTCGGATATGGGGCGCATCCTGTTCTCGATTCCCGAAGACACGTCTGGCTCCCATGATCTGATCTGCGGCTGTAGTAACGCTGTCAGCAATCAGGCAAAGTATGGCGAAGGCCCCTACAACAAGTATGGCGAAAGCGACTACAACAACTCCCGCAATAACTTTCTCAAAGCCCTAGGGAAACGAGGTTTGACGCGCAAAGATCTGATGCCCAACCTCAACTTATTTAGCCGTGTGGCCGTCAGCCCCACAGGAGATTTAGCCTATCGGATGGGCAGTGAAAACCGGGTAGCTTTATTGACCTGCGGGCAGAAATGAATGTGCTGGTCGTGCTCTCCAATTGCCCCCACGTACTGCACCCCGATAGTGTCTATAAGCCCAAGCCCGTGCAGCTTACTGTCTGGAATTCGCCCACCCCTGCGGCTGATGATCTGTGCCGCACGGCTAAGAGCAAGTGGTTCGAGGGTTTGTGAATACTGATGCGCTGTTTGTCTAGCTTGAAAGATTTTTGGAGCATAAATCAATGGTTACAACGATTACAACCGAGTCGATCGCTCTCGATCCTACGACTGCTATTTACGACGAGTCATTAGCTGCCCGTCAGCCTTGGTCACGGGTGATCAAAAAAGGGCAAATTCTGAGAATTATTGATCTTTTGGGCAATCAAGCGGTAGATACATTGTTATATAACGCCGAAGATAGGTCAGAGCGGTATAGCGCACCCGATACTGTTGTGCGGCAGGGCAATATCTTCATCACTACGGGTACTCAGCTTATTTCTAACGAAGGCAATGTGATGATGACCGTACTCCGCGATGATTGTGGCAGGCACGATACCCTAGGAGGCGCTTGCAGCATGGAGAGCAATTCTGTCCGCTATGGTCTACACAAAAAGCATCTGCACGCCTGCGTTGAAAACTACTTACTCGAACTGAGCAAGTATGAAATGAACAAGCGCGATCTGGTCAGCAACATCAACTTCTACATGAATGTCCCCGTTAGTGAAGACGGCACACTAGAAATCGTAGACGGTATTTCTGAAGCCGGGAAAACGATCGACCTTCAAGCCCACATGGATGTAATGGTGCTGATCTCTAACTGCCCCCAAATCAACAACCCTTGCAACGCCTACAATCCGACTCCCATTCGGCTAATTATTTGGGATGAGGTCTCATTAGCCAAGAGACCTCTAAATCAATAATGGGCGTTGCTGAATTGCGGTATGAAATCCTAAATTCGCCCTCACCCTCGCCTTCTCCCAAAGATCGAGGGGACAAGACTTCTGGCTCCCTTCTCTCCGGTGGGAGAAGGCGGCTGGGAGGATGAGGGCTGTTTTAGCGGCATCGAACCCACGTTATATTATTTCTGCGATCGCTCTCTATAGGTTTCGTCAGAAAAACCTTGGCGGGTCGGTAGTTGTCTAGGGGTCTGTCAAGAATTTCTTGAGGGGTTTTCAGACCCTCAAAAATAACCGCTTCCCCATTCCCCAATCCATCCATTCCAGTTTGACAGACTCTTAGGGTGAGGGCACAGGTAAGCTTTGCCACACCATGATTTTGATTTCGCTTGATTTAGCACCTATGTTCAATAAAGTTCTGATTGCCAATCGGGGTGAAATTGCCTGCCGGATCATCCGCACCCTCGATCGCTTAGGCATCTCCTCCGTTGCGGTTTACTCTGAATCTGATGCTCACGCTGCCCATGTCAGCATGGCTGGTGAAGCGGTGTGCATTGGCCCTGCTGCTGCCGCTCAAAGCTATTTGCGCGCCGATGTAATTTTGGCAGCGGCTCGCGAGGTAGGGGCCGAGGCGATCCATCCGGGCTATGGCTTTTTGAGCGAGAATGTCGCCTTTGCAGAAGGCTGTGCCTTTGCGGGCATTGCCTTTATTGGCCCCACCCCCGACCAACTGCGCCAATTTGGCCTCAAGCATGAAGCCAGAGCGATCGCTCAGTTGGCAGGTGTTCCCCTGGTTCCTGGCAGTGACCTACTAGAAGACTTGGAGCAAGTCAGGCAGGCTGCCCATCGGATTGGCTATCCCGTCATGATCAAAAGCACAGCAGGCGGTGGCGGAATTGGGATGCAGCTTTGCCAGAGTGAAGAAAACCTAGCGGACTTGTTTGCCAATGTGCAACGACTCAGCCGGAATAACTTTAGTCAGAGTGGCATCTTTATAGAAAAATATATTGAACAAGCTCGACATATTGAAGTGCAAATCTTTGGCGATGGTCAGGGTCGCGTCGTCGCCTTAGGGGAGCGCGACTGCTCAACTCAGCGACGCAACCAGAAGGTCATCGAAGAAGCACCCGCCCCCAATTTGACCGATGCTCTCAGACAGCGCCTCTATGAGTCGGCGATCAAACTGGGGCAGAGAATTGCCTATCGATCGGCGGGGACAGTGGAGTTTATTTACGATGGGCAGACGCAGCAGTTTTACTTTTTGGAGGTGAATACACGCTTGCAGGTTGAGCACGGGGTGACAGAATCGATCGCGGGCGTAGATTTGGTGGAATGGATGATTCGACAGGCGGCCGGAGAATCGCTAGGTCTTGAATTCTATCAATATCAGCCCCAGGGTCACTCAATTGAGGTGCGGGTCTATGCCGAAGATGCTCACAAAAACTTCCAGCCCAGTTCTGGGGAGTTAACTCACGTCCAGTTTGCCGATGGGATACGCTGTGACACTTGGATCGCCACTGGAACGATCGTCTCGCCTTACTATGATCCCCTATTAGCCAAGCTCATTGTTCATGCAGAGACGCGATCGACCGCGATCGCTGCGCTCCAGACGGCACTTGCCCAAGTTCGCATCGACGGCATCGAAACGAACCTAGACTATCTGCGTCAAATCGTAGCCCAACCCGCCTTTGCCCAAGGCCAGATCACGACGAAATTTACCCATACCTTTCGCTATGCACCCACGACGATCGATGTGCTGAGTGCAGGCACAATGACCACCATTCAGGACTACCCAGGACGAGTTGGCTATTGGAATATTGGCGTACCACCCTCTGGGCCAATGGACTCTCTGGCATTTCGGCTCGGCAACCAAATATTGGGCAATTCTCGATCGGCGGCTGCCCTAGAATGTACCTTGTCTGGGCCGACCCTACGCTTCAACTGCGACACGGTGATTTGTCTGACGGGCGCGCAGATGAAAGCCACCCTAGATAAGCAACCTGTCTCCTACTGGAGCGCCATTCCCGTCAAAGCAGGCAGCACCCTGCGGCTCGGCAACATTCAGGGCAACGGGTTTCGCACCTATGTCAGCATTCAAGGTGGATTGGATGTCCCTGCTTATTTGGGCAGCAGATCAACCTTTACCCTGGGTGGATTTGGGGGGCATGGGGGCAGAGCGCTGAAAGTGGGCGACGTGCTGAAAGTTGAGAAAACCCATGCGGCATTGTCAGCCCCGATCGACCCCAATCTCATTCCCACATACCCCGACCATTGGGAAATTGGCGTGCTGTACGGGCCCCACGGAGCCTCAGACTTTTTCACCGATGAAGACATTGAGGTGTTCTTTGCCACCCACTGGCAAGTTCACTACAACTCCGCCAGAACAGGCATTCGCCTCATCGGCCCCAAGCCAACCTGGGCACGGCAAGACGGCGGCGAAGCAGGGTTACACCCGTCTAACATTCACGACAACGCCTATGCCGTGGGCACGATCGACTTCACTGGAGATATGCCGATTATTCTAGGACTGGACGGCCCCAGCCTCGGCGGATTTGTCTGCCCGGCTACGATCGCCGAGGCAGAATTGTGGAAAATCGGTCAACTCAAACCAGGCAATACAATTCAGTTTCACCGCCTTACCTTTGATCAGGCACTGCACCAAGAGTTACAGCTAGATCAGCAAATCAACACTTTACAGAGACGTGAGGCGATCGCCCCACCCTCTAGCAGTGCCAAAAATCATGCCGTATTAGCAACCTTACCAGCGACTCAGGATCGAGTTGCAGTCACCTACCGCCAGGCAGGTGATAAATATTTACTAATTGAGTATGGCGACCTAGTGTTGGATCTCAACTTGCGCTTTCGGGCCCATGTGTTGATGCTTCACCTGCAAGCCCATCCGATTGAAGGAATTTTGGAACTCACACCGGGGATGCGATCGCTGCAAATTCACTACAACAGTCGAGTGATTGCTCAAGCTAATCTACTCACCGCCCTACAAGAGATTGAATCCCAACTACCCGACATCTCTCGCCTAGAAGTCCCGACTCGCATCGTTCACCTGCCCCTCTGCTGGGATGACCCATCGACCCAACTGGCCATCCAAAAATATACGCAGTCTGTCCGGGATGATGCCCCCTGGTGTCCTAGCAATATTGAATTTATTCGGCGAATCAATGGGCTAGAAAGCATTGAAGAGGTCAAGGAGATTCTTTTTAACGCCAGCTATCTAGTCATGGGGTTGGGCGATGTCTATTTGGGTGCGCCCGTTGCGGTTCCGCTCGATCCGCGCCACCGATTGGTGACGACCAAATATAACCCTGCCCGCACCTGGACACCCGAAAATGCCGTCGGAATTGGCGGGGCCTATCTGTGTGTATATGGAATGGAAGGGCCAGGTGGCTATCAGTTTGTAGGGCGGACGGTGCAGATGTGGAATCGCTATAAGCAGACTGCCGACTTTGAGGAAGGCAAACCCTGGCTGCTGCGATTTTTTGACCAAATTCGCTTCTATCCGGTGTCTCATTCAGAACTGATGCAGCATCGCGAAGACTTTACCGAAGGCAGGTTTAAGCTAAACATCGAAGAAACCATCTTCAAGTTCCACGACTATCAGCAGTTTTTGCAAGATATTTCAAAATCGGCAGCAATCTTCAAAACTCGCCAGCAGGAGGCTTTTCAGGCAGAACGCGATCGCTGGCGCACCACCCAGCCCACAAGCCTCCCGATCGAGCCAGACGCTCCTCCCGCACCAGAGATCATTGTTCCTGATCACTGCTATGTGCTCAGTGCGCCCACCACCGCAAATGTTTGGCAAGTGCTGGTTTCAGAGGGCGATCGCATCACCGAAGACACTCGTATATTGGTGCTTGAGGCAATGAAGCAAGAAATCGCCATTTTGCCAGACGAACCTGGAACTGTGGTAGAGGTGCTATGTCAGCCGGGTCAATTGGTGACGGCTGGGCAGGTCTTGGCTATTATTCAAATGGAAACTTAAAAGTCCTTCCTGTTGCTTTTTGCTTAGGATCGTGGATTAAATAACCTGTAAAACTTATAAGTCTCTTCTGCCCTCATCCCCCTCACCCCTTCTCCCAAGTTGGGA
>JAAUOZ010000271.1 GCA_012034655.1 Leptolyngbyaceae cyanobacterium CSU_1_3
CATAGAGGTGGTTCAGCAGCACTGCAAAACTCAGGGGCAGGCTCTCCATGTTTCGGCTCTCGCTGATGAACCTCTATCCTCGCCTCAGTGGCTCTTCCTGTCAAAATTTGAATTTGGAATTGCTGGCAAGAGACTTGTTATCCTCAGCGAGTTGCTTTGCTGGTGTATGATATGCAGATCGGCATTCTCAATCAACTTCCTCAAGAACGATCGCAAAGCATTACGACGCAGGTTCTGACTGTGTTGGACGCAGCTCGAACGGCTGGGATTCGCATCTTCTTTAGCCGTCATTTATCGTTACCGATCGAAGTCGCAGGAGTGTCTCAACTGCGATCGATGATGGCATGGCAGCGCGTGACTCACGTTCAAGAGGTCAAGCCTTGGTTTCTGAGAGACGCACCCGGATTTCAACTGATTCCAGAACTCTCACCCCAGCGGTCTGAAGTGATCTTTGACAAAATCACGATGTCAGCTTTCGAGGGTACATTTTTGAGTCTGGCACTGCGAGACTGTGGCATTAATACGGTGATAATCATGGGCGTTGCAATGGAAGTTGGAATTGAACCTACGGTTCGCCATGCTGCTGATCTCGGCTTTATTCCAGTTGTTGTGCGAGATGCGTGCGGAGCAGGGAATGAGGTTGCTGCTCAACGGTCTCTAGCAAGCCTAGAATTCGCGGGAGATGCTTGGCTTACAGATGTTGCAACTGTAGACAGCATTCTTAAGCCGTAGCACTTATCCTAAAAACTCCTGATTCAGAGGGGCTGTGTCGTGCAGTAGTTCCGCAGCAAATGAATTGCTAAAGTTGCCCTAAGACTATCAATGAGCAACTGCCCTCCAAGTTTGTCACCCTTAACTTCTTCTCTCAGAGTCGAGACAATGCTTTGGAGCAGCGCATCTTGCTGCGTCATAAAGTGGGGAATCAGTTCAATGCGATCGAGATTAACCCAATCTTGTCCGATCGACTGAAGTAGAGCGGGGTCAATAGCAACGATCGTAAATTGAGCAGTAATGCTCCAATTACACCGCTGAGGTATACCTGCTGGAATAATCGCAATATCTCCATCATTGCGAGTTTCTCGTTTAAGCTTGCCATCGAGCCATCGTTCTCCCGATCGCATCACCGTGTCTAGCGAGACTGCACTGGGTGGGCAATAAGCAACAACATGCCAATTCCCTTGATGTTCAGGGGTGTCAAACTGCGGTTGGTGATGATGTTCAAAATGGATCTGCTTCCAGCCAAAGCTCTTGAGAACCGCAGGCTGTGGCAGCAAAAAATCTGCGGTCTGCTGAGCGCTAAAGTCAATCTGCTTGATTCCTTCCGGGTTGCGCTCTGTGCTAATTGCTAGCTCTGATAGTCTCATGGCTGAAACGGAGTAAAAGATTTTTATTGGGGCTTAATTTCACAGTTGCCCTTGACTCTAACGTAGCGTCAGGCTTCTACCATAAACTCATTCACGAATTGAGACAGTTTCAGGGGAGGAAAAATAGATGCCAGCCGCTCGGTTACAAGTGGGAGCGTTGGCAAAGCAAACAGGTGTCTCAGTGCTGACGCTGCACTATTATGAGCAGATCGGCTTACTTGTGCCATCGCATCGGACTGGGTGAATGGAACTGATCCAGCAAGTGAAACAGTGCAAGCCTTAGCTCAACGCGGGCGTTTAGCGCAAAGCGCAACTGCGAAGCAACCGCTGATTGCAGAATTTACGGGAGGTGATGCTGGAATTGAGCGATCATTAAACCAGATGTACCAACAGGAAGGAGCCGAAACTGCCAGTCGAGGCGCAGTCGATTCCGCTGTGATGGAATACATGAGTCGGGCAATGGAGTGCTGAAAACTATGCTTTATATCTTTGGAGGATTGCCAGGAACAGGTAAATCAACCCTTTCACAGTCCCTCGCTCGCGATCGACAGTGTGTTCATCTGCGAATTGATACAATTGAACATACACTTCGCCAAGCTGGAAGCCTGATCGCTGGCTCGGAAGGCTACAGCGTTGCCTATCGCCTGGCTGAGGACAATCTTCGTTTGGGGTTGAGTGTGGTTGCCGATTCTGTCAACCCTTTGCAAATCACCCGCATGGCTTGGCGCGAAGTTGCTCTGCGGGTCAGGGAGCCATTTGTTGAAATCGAGATCATCTGCTCAGATGTTGCAGAACACCAACATCGAGTAGAAACTCGCTCTACAGACATTTCTGGATTTAAGCTTCCGACTTGGGAAGCTGTCGTGAATCGGGGTTATGAACCGTGGAACGGAGAGCAGATTGTGATTGATACAGCAGGTCAAACAGTCGAGCAAAGTGTCACTGCGCTTCTACAAAGTCTAAAAAGGGTTGCGTGATTTAGAGCGTTTCTTCAAAGTTGCGCTTTGCGATAATCGCTCATAAGATCTGAGTATCCGTTCATTCCTACCCTATCGCTTCAATCTGGAGGAAGTCATGAACGATCTGCAAGTCGAACTGACGGATGCAATCATTCAAACAGATGTCCTGATTGCCGGAGCAGGTCCAACGGGGCTGGCGCTGGCTTGTCAGTTCGTTAGATATGGGATTGATTTTATGATTCTTGACAGGGCTGAAGGCGTTACACCCTACTCCAAAGCGCTTGGTGTTCATGCCCGCACCCTGGAGATTTATGAGCAACTGGGTTTAGCGAAACAGGCGGTTGTTGAGGGTGCGATCGCCCAAAAAGCTCGAATGCTCAAAAGCGGCGAAGTGCTTGCGGAACTTGATTTGTCAAACCTTGGAATCGGCTTAACCGCATATCCCTACGTGCTGTTCTTAGAACAAAGCAAAAATGAGCAGCTTCTCGATGACTATCTACAACGAAATAGTAAAACCGTTCAATGGCAAACCGAACTCGTCAGTTTTTCGCAAACAGAGGAGAGTGTGACAGCGCAGGTTAAAGCCGTCGGTGGAGTGCCCCAAGTTATTGAAGCGAAGTACCTCGTTGGGTGTGACGGTCCAAAAAGTTTAGTGAGACATACGCTTGGACTTGAATTTGGAGGAAGCACCTTCGAGCGCATCTTTTATGTCGCGGATGCACAGATTGATTGGAAGCTGCCCCACGACGCGCTTCAGGTCTGTCTATTGAGGGATTCATTGTTGGTGTTCTTCCCGCTCAAAGGCAAAAACCGCTATCGGATTGTGGGCACGTTTCCCGAAGCATTCTCAAAAGACGAAGGTGACGTGTTGTATGCCGAAATCGAACAGAGCATTCAAGCAGAAGCAGACTTTGCACTGCGCGTTCATGATGTCGAGTGGTTCTCGACCTACAAAGTTCACTCGCGTCATGTCAGTCAATTCTCTCAAGGCAGATGCTTTCTCGCCGGAGATGCTGCCCATGTTCATACGCCAGTTGGAGCGCAAGGCATGAACACCGGAATTCAAGATGGCTATAATCTCGCTTGGAAACTCGCCTTCGTTTTGAACAACAAAGCTGACGAAAGCATTTTAGAAACTTACAACGAAGAACGGTTAGAAAACGCGAAGCATCTGCTACAAACGACCGATCGCGCGTTTAACATTGCGGCAGGTTCCAACTGGCTGCTTGCTTTCCTTCGCACAACGGTTGTTCCGTTCGTTTTTCCCCATCTCATCAGGCGCGATCGCGTTAAGCAATTCCTGTTTCCGCTGATCTCGCAAATCGGCATTCAATATCGGCATAGTTCGCTCAGTTATCATGCAGGCGATCAGCAGTTCAAGGTCAAAGCGGGCGATCGAATGCCTTACTTTTTGGTGGAGGGTCAAAGTGTCTATGACAAACTGCATCAACCGAAATTTCATCTGCTCATTTTCTCGAATCCATCGGTCGATCTTGATGCTCTGAAAACGGAACTCGAAAGTTGGGGGAGTAAATTCATTGATTTCAACGTCATTCCAGTTAATTCACAGGTAGCAGAAATCTTCGGCACAAATCAATCGTTTACGATACTCCTGAGACCGGACAACTACATTGCTTTCATTTCCACAGAGACTTCGCTGGATCGAGTCAAAACTTATTTCAAAGAACGAATCACGGATTGAGAAATCTTCTAGAACAATCATTATGCAGGAGATCGATCGTGGAAAAAGATCAATGCAAGCAATGGGAGTGTGTGAATCATTGGTCTTCTTCGCAATTCCAACCCTGCTCCTGTATCTTGCAACTCATATTGGTGTCACTTCTCTCAGTCGATCGACCGGACTACCAACCATCGTTTCCTGGTTTATAAACGATTCCTGTGCCTCGATCGATGAGTCCATTATTTGAGGACTTGCATAACCTTTTGGCTCCCAGAGAGATGCTTCATCAGCACATCCTCAGAGGAGTCACTTTCATGAAGCGCCTACTATCCAGCCTTTGCCTGACCAGTTGTTTACTCGCTACCAGTTTTCCAATTTCTCTACTCCCGACACGCCACGCCCCACACCTTCAATCTGCCCAAGCCCAAACCGCTCCTGACCTGTTCTACACCTTCTACGGTCAGCGCATTCCTTTATCGCTCAGACAGGATACGATCGCCGTTACCTTCAAGCCCGTTTCAACCCGTGGGGGTAACACGCCTCTGTATCTTCAGTTACAACAGGATTTAGAAGGAAGACGGAACACTCGTGGAACGAGTTCAGAGAAACCACTGCAAGTGAAAGTGAATCCATTAGGAGAACGCTATGCTTTGATCACAATACCTGCTGGAGTGAACGGTAACGAAGTCAGTCAGAGAATTGAGCAAAGAGATTATGTAGAGAACACATTGCCTGTGTTGTCGCGTCAAGTTAAGACCAATGGGCAATCAGAACCGCGCAATGAAACGATCGTCCTTCCCAACGAGATTGTGATTAGTTTTGAACCTGGCTTATCGAATAGTCAAAAACAAATGGTCTTAAATAGTAATAGCCTGGAAGTGATTCGCCCATTGCGATTTAGTCAGAACCGATATCTGGTACGATCGCGCACGCTTTCAGGAACTGCAATTCTCAATGTTGCCAATCAACTCAATCAAGTTTCAGGCATCCAATCTGCGACACCAAACTTTGTGCAATCGTTGTCCTACACCTTGCCTCAAGCTGCGAGTGCGGGCAATCTAGCAGACAAACCGAATGCAGTCGAGCAACTTCAAAAGCTTTTGGGCGGCTTACCCATTGCTCAAAACAGTCCGTTTCAAACGGCAATGTTGCCTCTGTCCTGGCATCTTGACAGCACGGCTCGACGCGGAAAATTCTTGCCTCGTACCGACGTTCGGGCGACGGACGCATGGCAGCACAGCGATCGAGGCAAAGGAGCAGTTGTTGCCGTCATTGATAGCTTGATCCAATGGGATCATCCAGACTTGGCCAACAATCTCTACTCGGTTCCTGATTCTGCTAGTAAACTACCCGGAGAAATCCACGGCTGGGATTTTGCAAACAATGATGCAGATACTCGAATTAGCGACCCGGAAATCACTATCCTACGTCCTCACTTTCAGGCAACCTTTCAGCTATCCACTGCCGAATTGCTCAAGAATTACGATCAACTGGCTCAAGCCATCAAAGAAAACTATCCCAATGCTTCTACTGGACAGATTGCTATCATCTTGCGGAACTATGTGCGATCGGAGATTGCGGCTGAATTTCATGGCACTTGGTCTTCGGGGGTGATTGCGGCTCGTCCTAACAATCAGAATGGGGTGGTGGGTGTGGCTCCAGAGGCAAAAATTCTCCCGGTGCGCGTGTTTGGATTGGGAGGCGAAATTACTTCTGCAAGTTTGATTGAAGCGATCGGCTATGCGGCGGATCGAAAAGTCGATGTGATCAATATGAGTTTGGGAGGACTATTGCCCGATCGTGAACTAACCGATCAAATCTTCTCGGTGTTAGATGCCAATCCGAAGTTGGTGATTGTGGCATCTGCGGGTAATGAGAGTCTGGATGGAGTCGCCTTTCCGGCTGCAATTCCGGGTGTTGTCTCGGTGGGTGCGACTAACTTTACGGGCAATCGTGCTTACTATAGTAGCTTTGGTGGCAGGTTGGATCTAGTGGCTCCAGGGGGAGAAACGGTTCGAGCAAGTAGCTTGGGCATTTTGACGACGGGCGGCACCTGGGTCGATGGCTTCTGGGAGGGGATACAAGTTCCTGAGTATGCCTGGGGGATGGCGCTCGACCCCAAAGGAGAATATGTGCAGGTGCAAGGAACCTCATTTTCGGCTCCGACTGTAGCGGGTGTATTGGCGCTGATGAAGGGAGAAGATCGCGATCGTCGTCTGAGCCGTGAGCAATTAGTGAGTATTCTCAAGAAGACTTCGAGCTATGAGGGACTGAATCTTTCTAAGGCAGATGTGAATCAGTATCGATTGCAAGCTTCGATCGGCTTTGGAACCATAGAGACCTTTCCTTTCCTGCGACCGTCTGGAATCTTCCCACAGCCTCGCCCTGTTTCTGCCGAACAATACTTCTTTGGCAGTGGGCTGGTGAATGCGGATGCGGCTGTGTTGGCAGTGAAGCGATAGGAGGGCTTCTATCCTAAATCATCACAGAACAAAGATCCCTAGTGTCTTACAGCAATTTTCAGATGAATAAACCACAGATTGTAGGGTGGCATCGCCCACAGAGCTTACCGTCTAGTGTTTTAAGAGTTGGTGGGCACTGCCCACCCTACTGAAAATGGCTGTAAGCAAGACTCACTCACTCACTCAATAGGT
>JAAUOZ010000272.1 GCA_012034655.1 Leptolyngbyaceae cyanobacterium CSU_1_3
AGCCGCGCTTTTATACGCTCTAGATACTCATAGGTTTCTGGCAATTCTTGATGGGTATCGCAGAAAAAGTATTCCATTTGGGGAATCTCTTGATGCAGCAAAATTGCCAGTGCTGTACTGTCTTTGCCACCTGATAATCCCAAATGTGCCTAACCATGCTGCGTTGACCTATGTGATGCTGCTTTCAGCAAAGCGGATTGAAACAATATTCCGCGATGCCACTCTTTAACCATAACCATTAAAGACGACGAACAGAAGCTTTATCATCCGTTAGTAGCTTTCCCTGCCACTGCATAGGCACTAACTTAAAAGCGTTGAGGTCAATCCTGCCGGAGTGCAAAGAAAACTTATAGGTTTCTTCATAAAGGTGAACGGAGTACACTACTGCCAAAACATATCGCTCGGCATGGTCGATGGAAAATTGGCGCTCTCCTTCGCTCAAATGAAAAGTAGGCTGATAGCCCTGAGTCGCCTTAACTCTGACATAGGCGATCGGATTGGCTAATGTGCCCACCAAAATGTCGAATCCAGGATTGTCGTAAGGTTGCTGTGTTACCTTCTCCCCAGGATAGCGCTGTCTCAGTTCTCGCACTCCTACCCGCATGGCAAACTCTTCTATCTGCACCTGTGTTTCGGGCGCATCTCCAGAAATGTGTTCAGCCGAGGGATTTAATAGGCAGTATTGGTTGCCGTGTCGGGCAATCTCTAAGACACGATAAAGTCGCCAGCCTTCAGGTTCAGTAATTTTGTTGCTGCGGGCAGCTTTTGAATCCATGCCTCCATTTTCTGCTCACAGATAGCTTTGGCTTGGTCTACTGCTGCTACATCGATTAGCTCGAAGTTAAGAAAAAAGGTTTGGGTTTCTTTTTCGTATTTCAAAATTTGATGCTTGCCCACTAGCCACCGCTTGGGATTATCCATCAAAACCCTGTCCCAAAATTCCAACTCCCAGTCTTCATTGCCGCTCAACATTCGCCCCAGCGCCGCCCGACTAGCAACCCCCTCCCGCGCCAACAAATGCAAAATAATGGCGGGTTGGTACACCGTCATCATTGTCATAGTGTCAGTCAAAAACTCGATCAGTTCAGCAAAATCACGCATCGGTTCAGAAGTTCGGTGGGGTAATGGTCGTAATGAGGCGATCGCGATTCTTTCGGTAAATATTGAAATCGCTATCCAACGTCAACACAACGCACTCCGAATACAACTCCGCCATCCGCACCAAACAAGCATCAGCGATCGACATCGGCACAGACTGGTAGCGAATCAAAAATTGGCGAATTGCCACCACTTCATCACTAAGGCAGAAGGGAATATGTATGATTTCAGTCTCCAGTAAATTCATTACCTCCTCCTCACCTCGATAAACATTTCGCAGTAAGAAACAGGCTTCTGTAATCACAGCCTCACAGGTCAGAAACGGCACACTGCTTATAGACCATTCTGTGACTGCCCACTCATGAAAATTATCACGAGGGTTAATAAAAGCGACCAGCGGTCCCGTATCTAAAATAATTTGCCGACTCATTATTGCCCAAATCCATCCATGTACTTAGGATTTGTTGACAAATCAGGAGGTCCGTCACCCACAGATCCCATCACACTCTGGGCAGCTTCAAGAGCCGTCATATCAGCCCATCTAGAAGAAATTTCTTCCCGTTGTTTGGTCTTACGTGCCAGAAACTCAACAAAATCCAACACTTCTTGCTGCTTGTCTAAAGAAAGCACCTTCCAACTTTTCAACGACTGCTTGCTCAATGCTCATTGCCTGACTCCTTAAATTACAAACAACTGTTTGGCGATCGTCTGGCGATCGGTCGAGTTACCTGCGCCTCTCTCCCCAATTCTAAATAAGAGGCGGTAAATCCTCAGTGACAGTTTTCCAAACGCCAATGCCAGTTTACGATCAGAGCCTAGCGATGTCCTAGTTTCATTCGCCATCATCTCACAGGCTTCTGTTGCAGCCTCAAGCATATGTTGGAGGCGAGTTGAATCATCTATCTTGGACATACTGCACCACCGCCGAGTCCAAAACTTCTTGCCGAAAATAGCGGCTGAGTTCATTGGGTGTACGTAAGTCTGCCTTCCGACCAATCATTTCAGAAAGCTCATTCTCCATACCAGCCAGCCGAATGTAACCAGGCACCTTCCCAGGTTCAAATTCCACCAAACAATCCACATCACTCTCAGGCGTAAAATCTTCTCGCAGCACAGAACCAAACAGAGCCAGTTTATAGATGTGGTGGCGCTGGCAAAACTCCATTAGTCGATTGGTGGGAATCTGGATTGGTAATGTCATTTGCATAGATTGCCTCGCCCTCTGCTTAAAAACAATTGTCTTCTGTTTAGCTGCTTCACTCACTCTCTATTATCGGCAAGGTCAAGTGAGATGGCTCTGCTGGTATTTTTCACTCGCTTGCTTAATCTCAGATGATGGAGCAGCTTGCGCGACTTCACCCAATACTCGCTCTGTCAATCGAGCCAGCAATGCCTGCTGAAGCTGTGGATCATCACACTCAGCCAATACTGTCTCAACTAAAGGATCAATCCGCTGCTGCTGCTCATGATCAACCCAGATCATCCGATGAATTTCGCTGCCGTCTGGTCGAGTCAGCGTTAACCGACGCACCTCAAATCCGCTTCTACTTCCGGCAGCTACTTCCTTTTGCAACGCTTCTAAATTTTTGAACCGTCGCGCCAAGTCGCTCAGGTTTAGCTCAAATGCTATCACGTCCTTATCTGTCCACACTTCCGCTGGTTTATCTGCCACAATCATCACTAGCGACTCTAGCCAAGTGCGATCGCCCACGGTTTCATCTGCCGCCGCCCGCACAAAGCGATTCAAACTCGCCTCCAGGCAGTTCCCCAACAAATATTTAGCGCGAAACTGAACGTCTAACCGAATCTGATGGCGATCGCTGCGTAACCCAAACGCTCCATATAGCAACGTTTCGCACTCAGTCAGCAATGTGTCATAAGCACTATGAATTTCTCGCAACACCAGCACCAATTGCTCTCGAAAAATCCGGGCAGTTGTCGTGTAATTCTTAGCGTTGTCTGAGTTGGCTTCTGGCGGTTCTATCCGAATTGGCTCCAAACCACAGGCTTGAGGCAGTGCAAAAAATAGTAGCTTGTCTGGCTCCTGAATTTGCAGCAAAGTTTGAATCACTGCCTGTCCCTCAGAACTGATGCGCTTAGACTTGAGCGTGTAAGCAGGTAACTTCCGCACAAACTGCACCAGTGGTTTCACGACAGACAGAATGGTCAGATTCCGGCTGCCAGTCCGTCCTTTTGCGGGACTGGTTCGCAGAATTGCCTCCAGTTCCTGAAAAACCTGCGATCGCAATCCTGCCACTTCAATATGCTTCACCGTAAATCGAGCCGGGTCTTTCACCAACAGTTCAAAATGCTCCGAACCCAGCACAGGAATAAAAGTACCGTCTTATAAATACTCACTTCATCTGTGTAATACAGCAGTAGCGCCGCCAATAACACCGGAATAATGCCTTGTTTAACACCATAGGGAGGGTTAGCAAGCTGTTGATAAAGCTCCTGAATCGACAGCGGTTTGTCTTTTGCGCTCAAGCAAAATTGGGCGATCGCCTGCCAAACGGTCGTTACTCCGGAGTTTGCATGAGGTGGATGTAAATTCCACTCCTCCCCTTGCTGCCGATGAATTCCTGTTGCCTCCAACACCGAGTAATACATCGCTACTTCGGGACCATAACCTGACAAGCCAAGTCGTTTCAGATTAGTATTTTCCAACATCGCTTCAATCAATTCTCGACGAGCTTTTGCGCCTTGAGTCGTCAGTTCACGGCGGTTAATAAACTCATTGTCAAGCTGGAGTCCCAAGTGGTAGGTGCGATCACATAGTTCTGACAGCAGTGCTTGAAGTTCGCGGGACTTTGGAAGGGTCGTTGCTTCTCCAGCAATCCAGCACTGGTTCTGCCCTGCCAACCCATTAAATGCTTGCTGAAGCGTATCATCCAATAACCGCTCTGCATCAATGAGACGGTGTTTGACTTCGCGCCGCGCTACGCCATCCGTTTGCAGTTCAGTTGCCTCTTTCTGAATGATGTTGAGTGCCTGCAACTGCTGGGCACGCATCCGGAGCAGATCAAGCTGGCTTGTGGCGATTATCACTAAAGGTTTTCCATCAACCGTCTGCACTGGAGGTTCGTCTGGAGTTTGGCGATCGAGCCAATAGACGATCAAACCATCAGCGCTAGGAATAGTGCAGCCTAGACCTTTTATTGATGTGAGGCTGTCAGCATACTGTTGCTCAAAATACCGAAGATTCCCTGTGGTCGTGTAATGCCGTTGTGCTACGACGGGTTTGAGAGGGCGGGCGCGGCAAAGCAACTCGGCAAGGGGCAATCGTTCTTTTTCGAGAATTTGGTAGATTGCCGCTTCCACATTAAAATCTGAGCCTTCCCAGATTTTCAGGTCATCTACCTGGCTGCGGTAGGTAATAATTCCTTTCTGCGTCAGGTCTTTAATCACTTCCTGGCAGCGTTTTAAGGCTGATATATCATCTGGGCGATCGCACAAAGCAAATGCTACCAACTCCGGCGAGGCTTTCAAAGAACCCGTTGCAGTAATCAAGTTCAGAATTCCAATCGTTTTGAGGACTTTCAAAACTTCATCATTCTGTGTCTGAGCATCCTGAATCAATCCTTGAATCTCCACCCAGCGTTGCAAATTAATTCGAGAAGCTAGACCCGTCGCTGACTCGACAAATAATCATAGAGTTGATGCAGTTGCAGTGTTGGCAGCTGATCACCATCAAGGGTTCTAGAGGCTAGAAACTCGGTTAACCCGTGAGGTTCATGGCTAGTCAAAAATGTAAATAGAGAGCGATCGTTCTGAGCATAACGAGTACACAGCATCGGTAGCACCAGTGCTGTTACAGGATGCAAAGGATAAGCGCCGCTTAAATCCTTTTCAACAATCCCTTGATCGCTTAGAACAGGCTTCAGCGCCTTGAACCAAGCTTTTGCTTTTTGAGCACAAATAAACTCCACTTTGTCCGATCGCTCGATCGCTTGCCCAATCAGCCGAGTCATTTGGTTGGCAGACTCAGTAAACTGAAGGTTTTCAAAGCGCCCCTGGATCTTTGTCCACTCGTTTTGCTCGATCGCGCTGAGTCGTTCGCTATAGCCTGCAAATGATTGATGCAATAACCCTAAGAAATGCACCTGATATTTGCCTGGGTACCGCAACTCAGCAATTTGCTGAAGCAGGTAAAGATCCTCAGTACCAGAATGATTCACCGCATATTCCAGGTTCTTACCCAACTCATCCAACACCAACAAAACCTGAGTCTTTGCAGATTGGGTCACTTGCTCCAATGTAGTCAAGACTTGCTGATTAGTGACCTGGCAACACCCTAGGGATATTTCAGCAGCCCAATCAGTCAGCGTTCGGGAAACGTCAGGTTTCTGTTTGCGTGACCAAAACTCTTGGCACCCATTTGCCAGCGCTCGAATAATCGTCCAACTAAGTGGCTCTCGCTGTCCAGCGGCAACGCATCGCAACAAGCCTTGACGCGGCAATGTATCAAAAAGTTGGTTAATTAGAGGGTCACCTTTTGGAAGTGCCTGTTCTGTAAGGTGCAATGCCTCCTCAGCCACTTTACTAGTTTCTGAAGCACACAGCCCCGTTAGATAGTTTGCAAAAGCTGATTTTCCGGTGCCATAGACTCCAATCAACGTCCAAGCCCGATGCGCTTTAGGGTTAGTAAATGCTGCCGTGATTCGTTGCAACGCATCCAGCGATCGCTCTGTCAGAACGTAGCCTTCCACAGCATCGGGCTTATCAAAATCACGCTCCAAGTTTACAGAGCGATGATAGCGGCGATGCAGTCTGAAGTATTGGGATAGAGCGGTCACGTCAGCTTACCTTGTGGCATAGTACCTGTTTAGGATATCCTCTGCCATCTGAAATGGCTGACCTCGAAAGAAAAACTCCAGCTTCCCAGCCACATCCGTAATTCCCAAGGTATCGGCATCTCCAACTGCCTCGATCGCTTCGTATAAAGCACTTTCCGTTAGCCGAAATACTAAATCCTGGGCTACCCGGATCATACGAAAGCTTGACAACTGGAAAGTTTTGTACCCCGTTGGCAATCTGGGCTGCATAGCTGAGGCAGGCGTAGACTATTATCTCAGGTGGCAACGTGGGTTTAGCGCCAAACCGAAATGTGTAAGAGCGGGAACTTCCGGCAAAGCGAATCAGACCCAGGTCTGCAAACGGACAATCCAGCGACTCCTCACTCCCTGAAGCCTTGAAGGGTTGCGAGCCATACATTCGTAACAGGCAGCTAATATCTTTACGAATTGATGAATCTGCCACTCGTGACGCTTCCCGATCGCGGTAATCACAGATCTGGTTGAATAACTCTTCGGTCGTAAACTCTATGCTACGAAATTGGTTGAACACAAAATCCCACGCTGTTGCAGAGCAAGGACTTTCTAGCAGTTTCCAATGCAGTAGCCAGAGGGAAGCTGGATCTTCTAGATAAGAGTCCCAACCCATCGAACCTAGAAGCTGATTGCCAAAATCGGTAGGACAATCGCTCTCCAGCAGCTTGAAAGCGGTACACCAATATCGAATGGAGCGCACCATGTTTTTCCCCACTCCAAGACGCACTGTC